>NZ_JBEOPV010000034.1:0-37849 GCF_040310425.1 Pseudomonas sp. 65/3-MNA-CIBAN-0223 | reverse complement strand
AGGGAAACCGTCTGCGCGCCGCCGTCGATTTCGCGGGTCACGGCAACGCTGTCGCCGCTGATTTCCACTTTCGACGCGAACGTGCCCTGGCCATAACCGCTCAATGCCGCGAGCATCTGGCCAGTCTGGTTGTTGTCGCTGTCGATCGCTTGTTTGCCAAGTATCACCAGCTGTGGCTGTTCCTTGTCGACAACAGCCTTGAGCAGTTTGGCAACGGCCAGGGAAGTCAGATCTTCAGCGGATTCGACGAGGATGGCGCGGTCGGCACCCAGGGCCAGCGCAGTGCGCAGTTGCTCCTGAGCGGTGGACGGGCCGACGGAGACGACGACGATTTCAGTCGCAACACCCTTTTCTTTCAGGCGTACGGCTTCTTCCACTGCGATTTCGCAGAATGGGTTCATCGACATCTTGACGTTGGCGAGGTCAACGCCGGAATTGTCCGCCTTGACGCGAACCTTGACGTTGTAATCAACAACGCGTTTGACAGCTACAAGAACCTTCATGGATTCCTCGTTACTCTCCGGTGAAAAGAAAGCCGCCTAGGCGAACCTGGCGGTTGATACTCATCGGGCGCAAGGGCACCTCTAAAAACGCCGGCATAAGTGTCAAGTGACCATCGCTCATAATGTTGATGACCGTTGGTCAGGGGTGACTAACGAGTCATTCATTATCGCGGCGTGTAAACTGCGCGCCAAACCCGCGCTGCGCATCACCTTCTACTGCCATCGCCCTGTCTTTAGAGGTGCTCTTGAAACCAACAGCCAGCCTACGGCGAGCGCAAAACCGACCGTATCTTGACCGGAACACCTATTCCGGTCAATACGGCAAAACGGCCGTTCATAAGCCGCGTGACTTTGATTTCTCTGGGCTTGAGCCAATTCAAACAAACGTTTGTATTGGACGCTGAGAGTGGTGTAGATATAATGCGCCACCCAGAGAGAAAGGTGGTCAATCGATTGTCCTGTTCGGCGCATTGCGCAGAAATTCATGGATGCGATACCAAACCTCCAATTAGAAAAAAAACTGTTGAGCCTTGAGTAGGAGATAACCTGTGGAACGCGAATACATGGAATTCGACGTCGTCATCGTCGGTGCCGGCCCCGCTGGTCTTTCCGCCGCCTGCCGGTTGAAGCAGAAAGCCGCTGAAGCCGGTAAGGAAATCAGCGTCTGCGTGGTCGAAAAAGGCTCCGAGGTCGGTGCTCACATTCTCTCTGGCGCGATTTTCGAACCCCGCGCCCTGAACGAATTGTTCCCGGACTGGAAAGAACTGGGTGCGCCGCTTAACACGCCTGTCACGCGCGACGACATTTTTGTCCTGAAGAACGCCGACAACGCGCAGAAAATTCCTGACTTCTTTGTGCCCAAGACCATGCACAACGAAGGCAACTACATCATCTCCCTGGGTAATCTGTGCCGCTGGCTGGCCCAGCAGGCCGAGAACCTGGGCGTGGAGATCTACCCGGGCTTCGCCGCACAGGAAGCGCTGTTCGACGAAAACGGCGTGGTGCGCGGGATCATCACGGGTGACCTGGGCGTTGACCGCGAAGGTCATCCAAAAGAAGGCCTGTACACCCCGGGCATGGAGTTGCGTGGCAAATACACGCTGTTCGCCGAAGGTTGCCGTGGCCACATCGGCAAGCAACTGATCAAGCGCTTCAACCTCGACAGCGAGGCAGACGCCCAGCACTACGGCATCGGCTTGAAAGAAATCTGGGAAATCGACCCGGCCAAGCATCAACCAGGCCTGGTGGTCCATACTGCCGGATGGCCGCTGGACATCATGGGCACTGAAAACACCGGTGGCTCGTTCCTGTATCACCTGGAAAACAACCAGGTGGTTGTCGGCCTGATCGTCGATCTCTCCTACAGCAACACCTATCTCTCGCCGTTCGACGAGTTCCAGCGCCTCAAGCATCACCCTGTACTGAAGCAGTACCTGGAAGGCGGCAAGCGCATCAGCTACGGCGCTCGCGCCATTTGCAAAGGCGGCCTGAATTCGCTGCCGAAGATGGTCTTCAAGGGCGGCGCGCTGATCGGCTGTGACCTCGGCACCCTGAACTTCGCCAAGATCAAGGGCAGCCACACCGCGATGAAGTCCGGCATGCTCGCCGCTGAATCCGTGGCTGAAGCGCTGTTTGCCGAAAAAGACGGCACTGAGGAGCTGACCAGCTACGTCGATGCCTTCAAGCAGAGCTGGCTGCACGAAGAACTGTTCGCCAGCCGCAACTTCGGTCCGGCGATTCACAAGTTCGGCGCCATCGTGGGTGGTGGTTTCAACTGGCTGGACCAGAACATCTTCGGCGGCAAACTGCCGTTCACCTTGCACGACACCAAGCCGGACTATGCGTGCCTCAAGCTCGCGGCTGACTGCAAGAAGATCGATTATCCCAAGCCAGACGGCAAGATCAGCTTCGACAAGCTCAGCTCGGTGTTCATCTCCGGCACCAACCACGAAGAAGAGCAGCCTTGCCACCTGAAGCTGACCGACCCGAGCATCCCGATTAGCAAGAACCTGCCACTGTACGACGAACCAGCCCAGCGCTACTGCCCGGCCGGCGTGTATGAAGTGGTGACCAAGGAAGACGGCGAGAAGCGCTTCCAGATCAACGCCCAGAACTGTGTGCACTGCAAGACCTGCGACATCAAGGACCCTGCGCAGAACATCACCTGGGTGGCGCCGGAAGGTGCCGGTGGCCCGACTTACCCGAACATGTAAGTCCAGCGCCTGAACATCAAGGCTCCCGGAATGGGGGCCTTTTTGTTGCCTGCGGCAGCTCCTACAGGGGGATCTATGGGGGGTCAGGCGGCGCGTTCTTCGCCGGGGTTGCGCTCGAAGTAGCGCTTGTACTCGCGGCTGAACTGCGAAGTGCTCTGGTAACCCACCCGATGCGCCACTTGCGCCACGCCCAACCCTTCGGCCATCAGCAAGGCCTGGGCCTTGAGTAAGCGCAAGCGCTTGAGATACTGCACCGGGGACAACAGCGTGCTGCGCTTGAAATGCTCGTGGAAGGTCGACGCACTCATGTTCGCGCAACTGGCCAGGGTCTCGACGTTCAGCGGTTCGGTGTAGTGCGCATGCAGATGACTGAGCGAGGCGGCAATTCGCGCGAATTGCCCCTGTTGTTCAACCAGCGCCCGCAGCACATCGGCCTGAGGCCCGCGCAATGCCACGTACAACAACTCACGCAACCGCGCCTGGCCCATGATCCGGCATTCCAGCGGATCGTGCAGGCAGCGCAACAGCCGCTCCACGCAACCGCGCATGGCATCGTCGAGCACCGCCGAGGTCATGGACTCCGGTGTCTGTGCCGGAATATGCCGCCCCGGCGCCAACCCCATGGCCAGCACCAGCTCACCGAGCAGCACCCGATCAATGGCGATGGAAACCCCCAGCATAGGCCCATTCGGCGCCGAAAATGTTTCGCACTCAAACGGCACCGGCAATGCCTGGATCAGATAATGCCCGGCTCCGTATTCCAGCGTACGCGGCCCCAGGTACGCCAGTTTGCTGCCTTGGGCGATGATCACCAGGCTGGGCTCGTAGATCTGCGGACCGCGCGCGACATCACAACTGGCCCTTAGAACCTGGACGCCCGGCAACGGCGTAGGGGCGAAACCATCGCGAGTGGTCAGGGGCTCAATCAGCGAAACCAGCGTGGCATTGGCATCGAGATGACGGGTTAACAACATGGGGATTCTTCACCAAAAAAGTCGCGAAAAAAGGTATGAAACCATCATCGCAGGTCTGGTTGGCCAATTGATCACACGACCATTGATATCGGAGGAATAGGCATGACACACGGAGGAATCGCCATGGCCGGTGACAGGTTGGGCGGCCAAAATGTGTCGCCTCACTTGTCACTGCTTTTGCGAGGTTCCTCATGTACACCGCTATCGGATATGCCGCCCAGTCGGCCTCCACGCCCCTCGCCCCGATGAAATTCGAACGTCGCAGCCCGCGCCCCGACGACGTGGCCATCGACATTCTCTACTGTGGCGTCTGCCACTCCGACATTCATCAGGCCCGCAACGAATGGGGCATCGCCGTTTACCCGTTGATGCCCGGCCACGAGATTGTCGGCAAGGTTACCGCCATCGGTGCGAACGTCACCCGGCATAAAGTCGGCGATCTGGTTGGCGTTGGCTGCATGGTCGATTCCTGCCGTAGCTGCGAAGCCTGCCAGGCGAATCTGGAGCAGTATTGCCTGGAAGGTCCGACCATGACCTACGCCACCCCTGACCGGGTCGATGGCAGTAACACCATGGGCGGCTATTCCGACAGTATCGTGGTCAGCGAGCACTTTGTAGTGCGCATACCGCAAAAACTCGACCTTGCCAGCGCTGCGCCGATCCTCTGCGCCGGCATCACCACCTATTCACCGCTCAAACACTACGGGGTGAAGGCCGGCGACAAAGTCGGGATTCTGGGCATGGGCGGCCTGGGCCATATGGGCATCAAGTTCGCCAAGGCCATGGGCGCCGAAGTCACGCTGTTCACCCGCTCGGCGAGCAAGGCCGAAGAAGGTCGTCGCCAGGGTGCCGACCACGTGATCGTGTCCACAGATGCCGAACAGATGAAGGCGGCCGCAGGGCATTTCGACTTCCTGCTGGACACCATTCCGGTGCAGCACGACCTCAATCCCTACCTCGACACCCTGAGATTCGACGGCGTGCACATCCTGGTGGGCCTGATCGAACCGGTGGAACCGCCGGTCCACGCCGGCAAGCTGGTGATGAGTCGTCGGGTGCTGGCCGGCTCGCTGATTGGTGGCATCGCCGAAACCCAGGAAGTGCTGGATTTCTGCGCCGAACATGACATCACTTGCGACATCGAAATGCTCGACATCCGCCAGATCAATGAGGCTTACACCCGCATGATTGCCGGTGACGTGAAGTACCGCTTCGTGATCGACATGGCCACCCTGAAGGTGTAATCAGACCTTGGCACCCAGCTCGGCCGACAGCCGGGCTGTGACCCCTTTGATCAGGGGAATCAGCTCGGCCATTTTTTCCAGCGGCATGTACGGCACGGTGCTGGCGATGCTGATGCCGGCAACGATACGCTTGCTGGCATCACGAATCGGCGCCGCGACACAGCGGATCGATGGCTCGTTGTCCTCCAAATCGAAGGCATAACCGCCAGCCACGTATTCCATCATGCGCTGCTGAAACTGCTCCCAGGATTGCTCCGGGTGCTGCGGCCAGAACAGATTTTTCCCACCCACCGGCAAGCTGACTTCGTACAGCCGTTGCCATTCTTCCTGGCTGTCATCGAGCATCAGCGCCTTGCCGATGCCGGTGCGCGCCAACGGCATGCGATGGCCCACCCGCGAACGCATTTCCGGACCATTGCGCCCCGGATTCTTGTGCAGGTAAAGCACCTCGTCGCCTTCGCGAATCGCCAGGTGAATGGTGTCGCCAGTCAATGCCGACAATTCGTCCAGATAAGGCCCGGCCAAGGTCACCAACGGCAGCTCTTCGCGCGCCTGGAAACCCAGCTCGATCAGCTTGGGCCCCAACAGATAGCCGACTTGCGGCACCACGCGCAGATAACGCTCGTCCACCAGGCAGCTGGCCAGGCGATGAGTGGTGCTACGCGTAGTCCCGATCAGCCGGGCAATTTCCTTGAGATCGCGGGCGCCACTGGCCACGGCCTGGACCACACCCAGGCCCCGAAGCAACGTCTGGGTGCCGGTCGGTGCGGCGTCCTTGGCGATTTTTGCGGAGTCTTCCTGCATATCCAGCCTTTACCGTTGAGCGAGTGACGGGCGGCATTATGGTCGCCCGATGGTGGTCACTACAACTTGATACGCTCGACCTTGCCTACCAGCAGCACGTAGGAAAGTGCGCCGATCAGCGCCAGGACCGAGATATAGGTGATCGCTGGAGCGAAGGAATCTCCGGTAGCCAGGAAACCAATGACGATCGGCGTGGTAATCGCCGACAGATTGCCGATGAAATTGAACACGCCACCGGTCAAGCCGAGCAACCTCGCCGGGGCCAGGGTCGAGACCAGGGACCAGGTGATCGACGCCAGCCCGTTACCGAAAAATGCCAGCGCGAGGAAGGCGATGACCAGCGGCGTCGACTCGACGAAGTTGGCGCCAATGATCGAGGTGGAAATCAGCAGGCCGCCAATGATCGGCAACTTGCGCGCAAACCCGACGGTGTAGCCGCGCCGGATCAGCAAGTCCGAGAAGAACCCTGAACACAACACACCGACGAACGCGGCAAGAAACGGCAGCGACGCCAGCAGGCCGGACTTGATGAAGTCCATGCCGCGATATTTCACCAGGTAGGTCGGGAACCACGTCAGGAAAAACCACAGGGTAGAGTTGAGGCAGAACTGACCGAGGTAGATGCCCCACAATTTGCGTTTGGTCAGAACGATGCCCAGGTCAGTCCAGCTGAATTTCGCCTTGACCTTGGCCTGCTCGGCCTGGATATCCACCAGCCCGCCACCTTCGCGGATCAGCTCGATCTCGGCGGCGTTGGCACCCTTGAAGTCCCGTGGTTCGCGATACACCGCGTACCAGATCACCGCCCACAGAATGCCGACTGCACCCGTGCTGACGAACACCATGTGCCAGCCATACTGGTGTTGCAACCACGCCAGTACTGGTGTCAGGAAGGCCAGGCCAACGAACTGTCCGGAGGTGTAGAAGCCGATGGCCGTGGCACGCTCGCGCTCAGGAAACCAGGTGGTGACCACGCGGCTGTTAATCGGATAGGCCGGCGCCTCAAGCGCACCAACGGCCATGCGCAGAACGAACAGCGCGATGAAGCTGGCGGCGAAGCCGAGCATTACAGTGGCAATCGACCACAACAACAGGGCAACGCTGTAGAGAATGCGCGGCGGCACGCGATCCACCAGCCAGCCGCCGGGGATCTGCATGGCAGCGTAGGTCCAGCCGAAGGCGGAGAAAATCAGTCCCACGTGAATGGGATCGATGCCCAGCTCGCTGGTCAGCGCCGGGGCGGCGATCGACAGGTTGCTGCGGTCCAGGTAGTTGATGACCACGGTAATGAACAGCAGCACCATGATGAAAAAACGCTTACGGCTGGGTGCCACCAACGGCGCCTGCCCGGTGAGGGTTTGCGGTTGCATGGGGGATGCCTCTTTTTATGTTTATTGAGGTCGATGTGAAATCGGGGGTTGCCGCAAATCTCGCTGTCCATGGAGATCAAACTGTGAGAGCCAGCCTGCTGGCGATAGCGGTGAGTCAGTCACCAAAAATACCCGGGGTGCCGACCAAATCGCCAGCAGGCCGGCTCCCACAGGAATTTGCGGTGGATCAGAGAGCACTCACCACTCGGCAAAACTGCCATCGGCGTGGCGCCAGATCGGGTTGCGCCAGCGATGGCCGACGGCTGCGCGCTCGATCACGTACTCCTCGTTGATCTCGATCCCCAGGCCCGGGCCGTTGGGGATTTTCACGAAGCCTTTGTCATAGTCGAACACCCGCGGATCCTTGACGTAATCCAGCAGGTCGTTGCTCTCGTTGTAGTGGATGCCCAGGCTCTGCTCCTGGATGAACGCGTTGTAGCAAACCGCATCCAGCTGCAGGCAGGCGGCCAGTGCGATCGGGCCCAGCGGGCAATGCAGCGCCAGGGCGACATCGTAGGCTTCAGCCATGTTGGCGATCTTGCGGGTCTCGGTGATACCGCCGGCATGGGACGCATCCGGCTGGATGATGTCGACATAACCTTCGCTGAGCACGCGTTTGAAATCCCAGCGCGAGAACAGCCGCTCGCCTAGGGCGATCGGGGTGCTGGTCAGCGGCGCCAGCTCTTTGAGCGCTTCGTAGTTTTCGCTGAGCACCGGTTCTTCGATGAACATCAACTTGTACGGATCCAGCTCCTTCATCAACACCTTGGCCATGGGCTTGTGCACCCGGCCATGGAAGTCCACGCCGATGCCGACGTTAGGCCCCACCGCGTCACGCACGGCAGCAACGTTGGCCAATGCCAGGTCGACTTTCTCAAAGGAGTCGAGGAACTGCAATTCTTCGGTGCCGTTCATTTTCACCGCAGTGAAACCACGTCCCACCGCTTCTTTCGCCGCACGGGCTGTGTCCGCCGGGCGGTCACCACCGATCCAGGAATACACTCGAATCTTGTCGCGAACCTGACCACCCAGCAGATCGCTGACAGACACGCCCAACGCCTTGCCCTTGATGTCCCACAGCGCCTGGTCGATACCCGCCAGTGCGCTCATGTGGATGGCACCGCCACGGTAGAAGCCGCCGCGATAGAGCACAGTCCAGATGTCCTCGATGTTGCGTGGGTCTTTGCCGATCAGGTAGTCGGACAATTCTTCGACGGCTGCGGCGACGGTGTGGGCGCGGCCTTCGACCACGGGTTCGCCCCAACCGGTCACGCCCTCGTCGGTTTCGACCTTGAGGAAGCACCAGCGCGGCGGCACGATGAAGGTGGTGAGTTTGGTGATTTTCATCTGTATCTCTCTCTTATTGGATGCAGCGCTAGCAGCGCCAAGAAGTCTTAGCGAAGGGCTATCCAGGCAGCCACGTAGGCCTTGGCGTTGTTCGCCACCTGCTCTGGCGTCATGCCCGGCTTGAACAGCCCGGAACCCAGGCCGAAACCTTTGACGCCGGCGTCGATAAACACCTGCATGTTGTCGGGCGTGATCCCGCCAACCGGGGCCAGAACAGTCCCTGGCGGCAGCACCGCGAGCCAGGCTTTCACCACGGCGGGGCCCATTTGCTCGGCGGGGAACATCTTGAGTACGTCTGCGCCTTCGGCCAGCGCGGCGAATGCTTCGGTGGGAGTGGCAACACCGGGCGACAGGAACAGGCCGGCCGCTTTGGCCGCACGCAGCACCTTGGGATCGCTGTGGGGCATGACAATCACCTGGCCGCCCGCGGCTTTCACCTGCTCGACCTGCTCCGGCGTGAGTACTGTGCCTGCGCCGATCAGGCAATCGGCCGGCAAGATGCTGCGCAGGATGCGAATGCTGTCGTACGGCTCGGGGGAATTGAGCGGCACTTCGATGACGCGAAATCCGGCGGCATACAGGACTTCGCCAATGGCGGCCGCTTCTTGCGGACGCAGTCCACGCAGGATCGCGATCAGACCGTTTTGCGCCAGGGCTTGCTTGAGCATGTCAGACCTCCAGTGGGGGGTTAACGGGAAAGGGTTGGCGGGATGAGGCCGGCGGCAAGCGCCAGTTGCCACAACCCGCGCTCGGTGGCCTGCTCGGCCAGGGACACCCGGGCAAATCCACAGGCGTCCAGGGCCCTGCAGTAGCGACTGCAGAGTTGGGAATTGCCAATGAGGATGATTGAGGGCAGATGCACGCTGTTGCGTCGATGACGCTGGGCATGTGCCAACGCGCAAACTTCGTGGCCGATCAACAGCCCGGACAGGTAGTCCGGCTGGGCGCTGGCACTCAGTTCGCCGGTCAGGCCGAGGCTGCGGGCACTGAACAGCGTGGACAGCGGGCCGATCTCGCCATCGGACGACAGCGCCACTTGTACACCACGGTCGAACGCATCGCCGTCAAAGGATCCGCCGCGTTGCTGGGTACGGCCGAGAATACTGTGCTCGCTGAGCACCGCGAAAATTTCACCGGTCATGAAGGTATCGAAATGCACGATGCAGCCTTCGGCCACTTCCACCCATTTCGAATGACTGCCGGGCAAGCCGATCAGCAGATCACCGCCACTGTTGCCTGCAAGATGGTGCAGAACGCCGAGCACTTGGGTTTCTTCGCCGCGCATCACATTGGGCAGGCGCGAGCGCTGGATGACACCGGGCACGATGTGCACGTCGACTCCGCGAATGCTGCGCACAGCCTGCAGGGAGTTCCCGAGATCGGCGACGTTGGCCGGGGTCTCCCGGTAGGCCGCTTCGCACCAGCCCTGGGCACTGCCGACCATGCCACAGGCAATGACCGGCAAGCCTGGCTGTGCATCGAGCCAGTCGCCGCAGGCTTCATTGAAGGCCAGTTCAAAGCCGTCAGCGCACGGCTGGCCGGCGATCACCCGGGGTGTGCGGGGCAGCTGCATGATGCCTGTAGACAGCGACCGCTGTTCCAGCACCTGGCCGCCTTCGACGAGTTTGTAAGCACGTAATGAGGTTGTCCCCCAATCGAGCGCGATCAATTGCGCCAGCATCGCTTCACCTGTTCTGTTTGTTGGGCAGTGAGTGAGCCGGACTATAAACCTGGGAGGGGACAAATCTCAATATATAAATATCAATCCCATATATTGAAACAAAGTAAAAAAAGATCGCAGCCTTCGGCAGCTCTTACAGGGATTGCGAAACTGTAGGAGCTGCCGAAGGCTGCGATCTTTCAAGGGGTCATCAATTTCCCGCGGCGAAATCCCGCAACACCGCCCCATCCATCCGATAGCGCACCCACTCTTCCTGCGGCTGCGCACCCAGGGATTGATAGAACTCGATCGCCGGCTTGTTCCAGTCCAGCACGCTCCACTCGAAGCGCCCGCAATCATTGGCGCAGGCAATCTTCGCCAGGTGCCGCAGCAGGGTCTTGCCCGCCCCGCCGCCGCGCTGTTCGGGGGTGATGTACAGGTCTTCGAGGTACAGGCAATTGCTGCCCAGCCAGGTGGAGTAACTGAAGAAGAACACCGCGAAGCCGATCGGCAGGCCATCGCGCAGGCAGATCAGGCCGTGGGCGGTGGCGCCTTCGCTGAACAGGCTGCGCTCGATGTCGGCAACGCTGGCGATGACTTCGTGCCGGGCCCGTTCGTAGTCGGCCAGCTCAGTGATGAACGCGAGGATTTGCGGCGCATCGCTGGGGGTCGCCGGGCGGATGTCGATCGTCATGGACGGGCCTTCGTCAAAATTGAAAAAAACATACTAAGACGCCACGCGACGCTCGTCACATGGGAAATCGGTTTTTCCGCATCGCTGCCGTTGCGCAATCACTCCGGCCAGCACTAACCCTGAAATCGCGAACCTCGCACCTAACGCCGGCGTCCCCCGTGTTAGATAGACAGGCTGTGCATTTTTTATCAGGACAAGGACCCGCCTCATGCCCACCGCAATACCCGCCGTTTCGAACCGCCTGTTCGGTTTGTTCTGCTTCGCCAGCTACCTGCTGTCGTTGTCCTACGGTTCGACCTTCCTGCTGTCGCTGTTGATCAGTTCGCGAGGGGGCAATGAGCACGATGCCGGCAGCGTGATCTCCGCAGCGATGCTCAGCACCTTTGCGGCAGTGATCGTGTCCGGGCACTTGTCGGATGCGCTCGGTGCCGCCCGCTCGATCGCCCTGTTCGGCATTTTGCTGGCTGCTGCGAGTCTGGGATTTGCCATGGCACCAGGGTTTGGCGACCTGCTGCTGTTGTTCGGTTTGCTGCTGGGCTTGGGCTGGGGCGTTTTCTACACCTTGGGGCCGATCATTGTGGCAAGTCTGGTGACGCCCGCGCAACGAGCCCGCTATTTCGCCTTGCTGTCGGGCAGCATGCTCACAGGGATTGGCAGCGGTCCCCTGCTGGGGCGCCTGGCCAGTGCGCTGGGGTATCCCGTGACGGCGGCGTTTTACCTGGCCGCACTGGCCAGCCTGATCGGCGTGCTGTTGTTCTGGCGGCTCGATGTGCACCTGCGGCAAGTGCCTTCTGCGTCAATTGCAGGCGCGCGCATATCCTGGCGGGCGACGGCTCGGGTGCTGTCATCCAAAGCGGTGTTCCCGATCATCATGGTCGGCCTTGGCGGCAGCATATTTGGCGGTTTGTCGAGCTTTCAAACCAGCTACGCTGCCGCTCGCTCAGTCGACTATTCGCTGTTTTTCCTGGGTTTCATGGGTGCTGCGATCGCCGGGCGAATGGTGATTGCCGGGTGGGTGGTCAAGCGCGACCCGCTTCGCGCGTCCTGCCTGCTGTCCGGGCTGACCCTGGGCTCGATCCTGATGTTCGGCTACGGGGTGAACGACAGCGTCAGTTACCTGATGGCTGCAGTGATGCTGGGCATCGGCTACGGCCTGACATATTCGGTGATCAATGGCCTGGCGGCCAACGAAGCACCCGCTGGCACTCTCTCGCAGGCGCTGCTGTTATTCAGCCTGGCGTACTTCATCGGCGTGTTTGGCTTTCCGTTCGTGGCCGGCAAGATCATCGTCGAATATGGAATGACGACACTTTTGCACACAGTTCTGCTGATCAGTCTGCTGAACTGGCTGATCACCGCAGGCCGACTGCTCTGGCGGCGAATCTTTGCCACCAGGGCGACGCAAAGCGCCTGAACCGTTCGTCGACCTTCAGGCACCAATTCAAATCAGGGGCGGACCAATATTCGGTAAGGACTTTAAATAAATGGAGACGACAAAATGATCCTGTCCAGATTGACTGCCCTGTCCCTCGCCACCTTGCTGTCTGCTAGCGCTTTCGCGGCGACCGTCGCCACCGGCACCGGTCCGACCAATCCTGTCGAAGCGCCCAAAGCCCCCGCCATCCAGAGCGCCCCAGGCATTAACACCAATGGTACGGGTGTCGACAGCAGTTTACCGCCGTCCACCGGTACCGACCCACGGACCCAAGGCAGCGATATGGGCCGTCAGGGTGGGATGAACGCGCCGGACACCCAGACTCCCGATAACGCAGAAACCGGCACCGGCTCGAAAACCACCACGGGTGGTTCGGGTTCCGAAGGTGGTGCCAGCAAATAGTTCGCCCACGCGAGCGTCCTTTCTATCGCCATGAAGAGGTAAGCATGAACGTCGATGACAACCTTGAGAAAGAAGTCCTGACCCGCCTGTTGCACGCCCACCCAAGTGGTTTGGGCAAGGAGGTCCTGGATAATTATCGTGGGGAAAAAGTTGTGGCCAGCACCCTCGCCACGTTGCAGGATCGCGGCCTGATCCAGCATGGGCATGTGACCTGTAACGAGGCCGGCGAACATTCGCTGAATTTGCCGATCAAGCTCAGTGCTGCCGGGGTCGAAGCGGCGCGCAAGCTGGAAGTGTAAGCCGTTTGGCGCGAGGCTGGTGTTGCTGGCCTCGCGTTGTTGCCAATACCGCCATCGCGGGCAGGCTCACATCGGTCCCGCCACCCACCATGCCCCCTGTGGGAGCGAGCCTGCTCGCGATGACGCCCACTCAGGCACCCGCAGTCCTGCTGATCAAAGCATCGACCTCACTGGAGCCAGGCGAAGTCGCCGGCCCCCAGCGAGTCACCGCCAAAGCCGCCGCTGCATTCGCTCGCCGCGCTGCCTCGAGCATCGGTAAACCTTGAGCCAAACCGGCGATGAATACTCCGGCATGCGCATCACCGGCGCCATTGCTGTCCACTGCTTCTACCTTGAAACCCGGCACGTGCTGAGGCTCACTACCCTGGCTGACCCAGCAACCTTGCGGCCCATCGCGAACTACCAGCAGTGCTTTTTTCGGCAGGTGATCGGCCAGCATAATCAGTGCCTGGGCAATATCCGTCGCACCGGTAAAGCCAAGCGCCTCGACGCCATTGCTGGTCCAAAGGTCTATGCGCGGCAACAGCGCCTGCATCAGTGGCGCATCCGGCGAGTCCACCAGCGGGCCCGGATCGAACACCACCTTGATCTCACCGGCTAGCGCCAGCACCCAATCCACCAGTGCCTGGGCCTTGCCGGCATGCAGCAGGCTATAGCCACTGACGTAGACATAGTCCCCCGCCTCGACTTTCACGCCGGCGAGGTCCTGGGCAGTTAGTTCGCCTTCGGCACCAATATAGGAAATGAACGTCCGCTCGGCCGATGCCTCGGTCACGGCTACGCACAAACCGGTATCTTGCCCGGCGCTGTGGGCGATGCCGATGTGAATGCCCTCGGCCGCCATGGCCTCCCGGGCCAGGTCACCGAAGCGACCCGTGCCGTGCCGCCCCAGGTAGACCACGGGTAAACCATTGCGCTGGGCGGCGGCCATGACATTGAAGCCACCTCCAGCCTCGAAACTGGCCGACTGCGCTAATACGTCGCCACCCGATTGAGGCAGTTTGGCCACGGCCATGACCAGATCGATGATGACCTGGCCGGTGTGCAGCAATCTAGGCATGAGCATTCTCGATCAGTCCCGGGCGACGATCCCTGGCGCCGCCCAGCAGCCCGTAAACCCCGCCCGCCACCAGGAAGGTAACGATCCAGCCGAGGCCGTTATGCCCCAACCAGGAATCAGACAGGAACCCGCGGAACCACAGCGTCTGCTCGGTGGTACCAATGGTGGTGAAGCTGTAACCCAGGACGATCGCCAGCGCCCAGGCGCCGAATGCGCGCCACTCAATGCCGCCGCGATACCAGTAAGCACTGCTCGGGCTGACGTCCAGCAGGTCCTGGGGGCTGTAGTAGTGACGGTGAATCAGGTCCACCACAAAAATCCCCACCCAGGCCGTGATTGGCACTGCCAGCAGCGAAATAAAGGTAATAAAGGGACCGTAGAAGCTGTCGGCAATCAACATGAAGTAGATCGACCCGGCGAAGATCGCGACGATGTCGACCACCACGGCATACACCCGCTTGACCTTGAGGCCGAGGGTCAATGTGGTGAGGCCTGCGGAGTACACCGACAGGTTGTTCGACAGCAGCAGACCACCGAATGCCGTGATCAGATAGGGCACCGCCATCCACGTGGGCAGCATGTCGCGAATCGCGACGATCGGGTCGGTGGCCGAGGCCAGGTCATCGTTGCCCACCGACAGCAGGCCGCCCAGGGTAATCAGCAACACCAGCGGAATACCCGCGCCAAAGGCCGCCGAGGCAACCAGGCGCACGGCCTTGACGCTGCGATGCTGGTAGCGCGACATGTCGGCGCCAGCATTCGCCCAGCCGATTCCGGTCCCCGCCGCCATGGTGCCGACCCCGATGATCATTGCGCTCAGCGGCGCCGGTGGCGCATTAAACACGGCGCTCCAGTCGATGGTGGCGCAGAGAAAACCGCCTACCAGAATGTTCAGCGCGCCAAATACGTAAGTCGCCCATTTTTGGATGACCAACAACGTAGCGTGGCCGAGGCCGGAGACCGACAACGTCAGCAGCACAAAAATCGCGATGAAGATCAGCGTCAGCACCGGCGCGCTCTTGGCTTCCACCGGCGAACCGAACAGGATCGAGCACAGCGACAGCAACACGAACGCGGCGGTGGTGGTGTTGACCGTCTCCCAACCCAGGCGCGACATCAGCGAAACCAGCGTCGGCCCAATGTTGCCGCGCACACCGAAGATGGCCCGGGACAAGGTCAGGCTCGGCGCCCGCCCCCGCCGTCCGGCGATCGAGATGATGCCCACCACCGCGAAGGAGCCGGCAGCCCCGAGGACCGCCACGATGATAGCCTGCCAGATCGCGAGCCCGCGAAACGCCACGAGCGTGGCCCCCAGCGGCAGGCCAAGGATGGAAATGTTGGCGGCGAACCAGACCCAGAACAGTTGCAGCGGATGACCGTTGCACTCCGCTTCCGGCACCGGTTCGATGCCACGGGTCTCCAGTTGCCCGGCGGTCTGCCCGCTATTTGAAGAACGCATGAAATGCTCCTGTTGCCATTTTTGTGGTTGTCGGCAAAACGAATGTATGACGCGCCTCCTACAGTGGTGTGGTGTTCTCGCCTTCAGCGCAAAGCCATAAGGCCCTGCACCAACGGTTCCAGCGCCAGACCGTTAACCATCTTGACCCTGTCGATCATCGCCACAGGCCAGCTCTCCAGTCCAAGGCAGGCACCGAGCATGGCACCCAGGATCGCCGCGATGGTGTCGGTGTCGCCACCCAGGCTCGCGGCCATGCACAGCGCCTCGAACGCGTTCATTTCGCCAATGGCCACCTGTTGCGCCAGGGCAAAGGACACCACTACCGATTCCTGGGAAGCCACCGAGGTGCCGATCACGTCGTATAGCAGGTCGGCGAGCAACGCTTTGTCACTGTCGACACTGATGGTCCGGGCCCAGCTGATGCGCGAAGCGATGCGGCCACCGGCGACCCAATGTCCATGGCTCTCGGCTTGCTGGGCGAGGTGTTGACCCAGGTTGAGTGCAGCGCCCAGGTCCATGCCGTTGATGCCGGCGGAGACCACCGCCGCCACCGCTGCCGCGCTGGAAATGCCCAAGGTGGTGTTGTGGGTGACCTGGCAGGCCTGCACGACGGACTGAATGAAACGTTCGGGGTCAGCGATGTCCGCCGCGATGCCCACCGGCGTAATGCGCATGGCCGCACCGTTGGTGGTGCCGTAGCGCCCGGCCTCTGCCGGCGAATGCCCGGCAAGGATCATTTCGATCGCCCGTTTGGTCGAGGGCCCCAGCAGATCCTGCGAGCCTTTGGCCCGCATCTCGGCTTCCCATTCGATCAGGCGCTGGGCGAGCTCCGAAGGCTCGATCCGACCCTGGCCCTCGATCAGTAACTGACCGACCAGAATCGCCTGTTCGGTGTCATCGGTGATCGAACCGGCGGGCATATTGGCCGCGATCGGCTGATCGGGGCCGGCGTCTTGCAGATCGTTGATCTGACCGAAACGCGCCTTGATATCAGCGCGGCTGAGCGATTGCGTCGGCATGCCCAACGCATCGCCCAGGGCCAGTCCGTAGAACGCGCCGAGGGCACGATTGAGCGGGGTCATTGCGGGGTTCCAAATTGCAGGTGCAGGCGAAAGTGCACGGGATCAAGCAGGCTTTCGACCTGTTCCATGAAGCGGTTTTGCCGGTCGTAGGTGGTGCGCAAAGCCTTGAGAAAGACCGTGCCCACCGGTCGTCCGAGCAGTTGTGCGTCCTCGGCATTCAGCGGCTCGGCGCCGATCCATTGATCGCCGCGCTCGCCGATAAAACCATAGGCCGCCAGGGTGATGGTCAGGGAATCGTCGATCAAGCCGACCCGGGGCAGGCTTTCCAGGCCGCTGTTGGCGGGCATCAGAGAGCGTTCAAGAGACACCAGGGTGCCATCGTTGGAGCGCCGGCGGCGGTCCAGTGTGATGAATTTTTCAGTGCCAAAGCGCGACAGCAAATCGGGTCGATCCACTGCCTCCAGGCGCAGCACTTCGGTATTGACCAGCGCCCCGCTGTCGGCCAGGGCCTGGGCCCAACCGCTGCGCTGGTCGAGCACTACCCCGTCAAAGGTGACGATGGAACCGACCCCCGTTTGCGTGGCGATGTAATGGCGCCGTTTCAACTCGGCCAGGGCTTCACGCAACGTGCCTCGGCTGACTTTGAATTCCTGAGCCAACTGATGTTCGCCGGGCAACAGGAAACCGTCCTCCATGAGGCCGCTTTCGATGCGCCGGATAAGCTCGTCGACCACCCGTTTTTTCTTGTCAAATCGTACCTGTCTAATCATGTACAAATTGATACCCGAAACGGGTTGGAGCGGGCAAGGAATATTTCAGTGAGGTGACAAATGGAAGGTGTCCGCTTCGCGGTCAATCGCGGGCAAGCCTTGCTCCCAGAGTGCTTTGCTCTCACAGCGCCCTGCTCCCACAGGTGGTATGCGCCCCCCATGAGGGAAGGGAGTTCAGCAAGTTACCTGCAAACCCTGTGGGAGCAAGGCTTGCCCGCGATGGCGTCAGAAATAACCACTCAGGGCTCAAGACCGATGGGAAAAAACTCACCACCACTCCACACGCCAAGCCAGCGCTGCCCGTCGATCTCCCGGGTGACGGCCAGTTCCACCAACTGGTAGAACACATTGCGATGGATCAGCGCCTCAAGGTTGGTCCGCACGTGCACGTAAGGCGCCGGCTCCTGGGTGACCGGGTCGATCACCACGCGGATGGGGTGCTCTCCCCCCGCCTCGGCAGTCTCCTCAACGTTGGTGGTAAACCGCAGCAACTGGGCCTCACCCTCGCCTTCCACTTCCACGGCAATGGCCACGAACGGGGCGTCATCGACCTTGATGCCGACCTTCTCGACCGGGGTGATCAGGAAGTAATCATCCCCGTCGCGGCGGATGATGGTGGAGAACAGCTTGACCATCGGCTTGCGTCCGATCGGCGTGCCCAGGTAATACCAGGTGCCGTCCCGGGCAATACGCATATCAATGTCGCCACAGAACTCGGGATTCCACAGGTGGACCGGCGGCAGGCCTTTGGTCTTGGGGATTTGCCCCAGCAGGTCGTTGGCTTTTTGCGGTCCGCTCATGGTGTTCTCCTGGAAAATTATTGATCACTGATGCCCAGCAGGCTGCGCGCGTATTGCTCAAGCGGCGGGCCCATCAGGTCTTCGGGCCGAGAGTCGTGGAACGTCAGCAAACCGCCGCGACTCTTGATGCGTGCAGTATCGATCAAATACTGGGTGCTGGTCTCGATCAACATGATCTGAATCACACCGGTATCGACACCCAGCCGGTCCACGGCTTCCTGGTCCAGCCACTCATCGGAGTTGCCGATACGGTCGTCCGCCTTGGCAAAGCGCGTGTACAGCAGGTAATGAGCGCCCACGGCGCGGGCTTCACCCATAGCCTCGTCGAGCCCCTCAGGCGCGCGAGCGCGGCGCACCATGGGGAAATACTCGATGAATCCATCGAAGGCCACTTCGGCGATGACGTTGGGACGCGGGTGGGCAGTGCCGCCACGCGGCGCGAATGCGCCTTGGGCGATGTAGATGAAGGAGTCCGGCTGGATTCGCAGGTTACTGACCCGACGACTGTCGCTGTGATCGAGCAGGCCGGCATCGCTCATGTGATAACGGGTGCCTTCGGCCATGTCACTGACGTTCATGCAGCCACCAAGCGCCAAAATGGCCAGCAGCAAAACCGGGTTACGCATCCTGTCCTCCAGAGGCCGGTGACGGAAAACCGGCGAATGGGCATTGGATGCAGCTTCCGCGCCAGCTCAAGCTCAAGCTCCTGCCACAGGGAAATGCATTGCACCTGTGAATGCAGGTCGACTGTGGGAGCGGGCGTGCTCGCGAAGGCAGATTTTCAGCCGCCGATGATCTTCATGATGGTCGCGCCGCCGGAGAACGCCACTTCCTGCTTGTCTCCCAGCGCTTTGACCAGAAGCCGTTGCAAGGCTGGCAACGCCTGGTGGCGCGGTTTATCCAGCAGATCGCCGACATAGTGGCGGTTGCTCGACGACAGGCAGCCATGCAGCCAGCCGGTGGACGACAGCCGCAGCCGCGAGCAGGTGCGGCAGAACGGCACGCTTTCGTTGGCAATTACCCCGAAGTGGCCCATTCCCGGAATTTCGTAACGCACCGCCGTGGCATCGACGGGCGCATCGGCCTGCAGGTACTCGTAGCGCTCGCCGATCAGGTCGAGCAATTGCTGGAGGCTGACGAATTGCTGCAGGAAGGCATTGGAGTCACTGGCCAGATGCCCCATGCGCATCAATTCGATGAAGCGCAGCTCATAGCCGCGCTCCAGGCAATAATCGAGCAGCGGCATCACCTGATCGAGGTTCTGCCCGCGCAACGGCACCATGTTCACCTTGATCTTCATGCCTGCCGCGCTGGCCTGGTCCATGCCATTGAGCACGGTCGCCAGGTCGCCGCCACGCGCGATACTACGGAAAGCGCCGGCATCCAGGGTATCGAGGGACACGTTGATGCGCCGGATGCCGGCATCGACCAGCAGTGGCAGCTTCTTCGCCAGCAACTGGCCGTTGGTGGTCAGGCTGATATCTTCGAGCCCCATCTTGCCGACGGCGGTCATGAAGGCTTCGAGTTTCGGGCTGACCAGCGGCTCGCCACCGGTGATGCGCAAACGCTCGATGCCCGCCGCTTCGATGAGATAGGCCACGCCCCGTGCCATGGCATCGGCCGACAGTTCATCCTGCGCAGCCACCAGCCGCTTGCCATCAGGCACGCAGTAGGTACAGGCGTAATTGCAGGCTGAAGTCAGGCTGATCCGCAAATTGCGAAAACGCCTGCCTTGACGGTCAACGATCATGGAGCACTCCGGCGAAAGGAAATGGAACTGCTAAAACTTGACTCACAAATCAAGTTTTAGCAAGTCCCATGCCTGAGTATATTCCTGCGGCATGCGCCATGGTGTGAATATCATGGCGCAATAAGGCAGCTGAATGGCTCAGCTGCTTGGGGTGTCGGTGTCGCGCTTGCGCTTGTTGCCCATGCGCACGCCGATGTCCATCAGGAACTGGAAGAAGCCTTCCTGGTCTTCCAGCACATTGCTCCAGAACGGCGAGTGATACAGCGCCACGGCACCGTGCACCAACGCCCAGGATGCGCAGTAGTGGAAGTAAGGCGGGACATCTTCGAGCTTGCCTTCGCTGATACGCCCCTTGATCAGCAGGGTCAACCGCTCGAAGTTCGAGGCGCGGATCTTGTGCAGTTCCTCGACCATCTCCGGCACCTGGTTGCCCTTGACCACTTTCTCTTCCAAGCGGTCGAACAACCGGTAGCGTTGCGGATCGCGCATGCGGAATTCGAAGTAGGCGCGCGACAGCGCTTCCTTGTCCTTGTCGACGTCGGCGGAATGCAACAGCTCGTTCAGGTCACGCTCGTAGTCGAGCATCAGGCGCAAGTAGATCTCGGCCTTGGACTTGAAGTGCTTGTAGATCGTGCCTTTGCCGATACCGACGGCATCAGCAATCATCTCGACGGTGACACTGTCTTCACCTTGGTCGAGGAACAGCTTTAGCGCGGTATCGAGAATTTCCTGCTCGCGGCGACGAAACTCACGGACCTTACGAGGTTCTTTATGCATAAGAAAAGGTCTGTAGGGGTCAAAATTCGAAGCCGCGTATTATGCCTAACTTGCGCCAAAATGCACGGATCATCCGACCATATCTGTGTTTCATGAGGTTTTCATGCACGCTGGCCGGTTGATGAGAACTCTTCCGAAGCGCGCGTATTCCAAAATTGTTTAAAAACCTGACCGGCTAAACTGGACTCGGCGCAATACTGATCAATACTTCAACTGTCGACGAGACATCTCCCCCAAGTGTCTCGACGATAAAGGTACCAACGGACCGCGTATCTTTGTTTTACTCCTAATGGTCTTAACCCGGATTCACCCCCCAGAACCCGGGTTTTTTTTGCCTGCGATTCAGGGGCCAAAGCCCCGTAGGAGCTGCCGAGGGCTGCTATCTTGCGTACCTGCGTTACGCCGACGCCCTGACGTGGGCCAATGGAAACAGCCGTTTGAAGTTCTCAGTGGTCTGCGCGGCAAAGTGCTCGTAGGACTCCCCGCGCAACATTGCCAGAAATTCCGCTACCTCGCGCACGTACTGCGGCAGGTTTGGCTTGCCGCGATGAGGAATGGGGGCCAGGTACGGCGAGTCGGTTTCCACCAGCAATCGATCGGCCGGGACCTTGCTGGCAACGTCGCGCAGGGCGTCGGCATTGCGGAAAGTGACAATCCCGGACAATGAAATGTAATAACCCATGTCCAGCGCCGCTTTCGCCATGTCCCAGTCTTCGGTGAAGCAATGCAGCACCCCAGCCTGAGGCAGCGCGGCTTCGCGCAGCAGGTCCAGCGTATCGGCGCGGGCTCCGCGGGTGTGAATAATCACCGGTTTGCCGGTCTGATGCGCCGCCTGCAGATGCAGACGAAAGGACGCCTGCTGCAACTCGGCCGCTTCCGGCTCGTAGTGATAGTCCAGGCCCGTCTCACCAATGGCTACCACGCGCGGATGGTTGAGCTCCTGCAGCAGCCAGTCCAGTGCTGGCGCCGCACCGGGCTGTACGTCCAGGGGATGCACGCCCACCGAGCAGTCAACGTCGTCGTAACGCTCGGCCAGGGCCTTGACGTCGGCGGCATTGTCGACGCTGACGCCAATGCACAGGAAGTGACCGACGCCCCGTTGGCGGGCCGCGTCCAGCGCGGCATCCAGTGAGCCGTTGTGCGCGGCGAGGTCGAGTCGATCAAGGTGACAATGGGAATCTACGAGCATAAAGAGGGCTGCAACTTACATCGTATGAGTGGGACGGTCGGACTTCAGGGCTCCGGCCAAATGGGTTTCGATTCGACTGCGGGCGGTGTTGTCGCCGTCATTGAACTGCACGCCGACCCCGGCGGCGCGGTTGCCCTGGGCGCCTTTGGGCGTGATCCAGGTGACCTTGCCGGCGACCGGAATCTTTTCGGCTTCATCCATCAGGTTGAGCAGCATGAAGACTTCATCCCCCAACCGGTAACTCTTGTTGGTCGGAATAAACAGGCCACCATTCTTGATGAAGGGCATGTACGCCGCGTAAAGCACCGACTTGTCCTTGATGGTCAGGGACAGGATGCCGTTGCGCGGCCCGGAGTTGACGGGTTCATTCATGCTGACCTCCTCGGCCGATGTTCAGAGTCTAGTCACTTCTGGCCGGGCAGAGACGCCCACTGCACCAACAAGGCCTCGAGCAGTAATACCCGATTGAGGTTGGCTTTGCTCATGACTTTCTGGCGCTGGGCGAGAATCCAGTCCTGGATATCGAGGACCTTGTCCTGAGCCGACTTCTGCGCCAGGTATTGAATCACTTTGCGCATGTCCGCCAGCCCCAGCCCTTCTTCATCCTGGGTCAACTGATAACGCAGGATAAGGCTCGACCAGTCGCAGAACCAGTCAAACAGCAGCAACAGCGGAATCGCGTTCCAGCCTTCTGCCAGTTGTGTCGGCGACTGCTGCTGCTTGAGCAGCTTCTTGACCCCTTCGACCACCAGCGCCCTTTGCTCACGCACGCCCTGGGCCTGCAGCTTGACCGCCGCCAGCGGCGAGCCGGCGGCCAGGGTCAACAGTTCCACGCGCTCCTCTTCGGAGCAATCGGGCAAGGTCTGCGCCAGCCAGGCCAGGCTCATGGCCTCGCCAGGCAATGGGCAGGCCTGCTGCACGCAACGGCTCTTGATGGTCGGCAACAGACGGCTGGTCTGGTGGCTGACCAGCAGCAAAACGGTATCGCCGGAAGGTTCTTCAAGGCTTTTGAGCAAAGCGTTGGCGGCGTTGATGTTCATGGCTTCGACAGGCTCGATCAGCACGACTTTGCGCCCGCCCATCTGCGCGGTCTGCACCACGAAACTAACCAGTTCGCGAACCTGATCAACCTTGATCGCCTTGTCCGCCTCTTCCGGTTCGAGGACGTAGTTGTCCGGGTGGCTGCCGGCCTTGAGCAACAGGCAGGATTTACACTCGCCGCAGGCATCCTGTGCAGTCGGGCGCTGGCACAACAGGCTGGCCATCAAGCGCTCGGCCAATGCACGCTTGCCAATTCCGGCCGGGCCGTGCAACAGGTAGGCGTGGGCATGCTGCTTGCGACCGGCCAGTTGCCGCCAGAGCGAGTCCTGCCAGGGATAGGCTTCAGCCACGGGCCAGCTCCAGCAGACGCGGGAGCAAGGCGTCCAGGGACTGCTGGACCTGCACCAGCGGTTGTGCGGCATCGACCAGCACGTAACGCGCAGGATCGGCTTCAGCGCGCTTGAGGAAGGCGCTGCGCACCGCGTCGAAGAAGGCCCTGCCTTCCAGTTCGAAGCGGTCGAGGCGACCACGGGCACTGGCACGCGCCAGACCGACTTCCACCGGCAGGTCGAAAATCAGCGTCAGGTGCGGGCGCAGGTCTCCCTGGACGAAGGTTTCCAGGGTGGCAATACGTTCCAGCGACAGGCCACGGCCGCCACCTTGGTAGGCATAGGTGGAATCTTGTTTCGGAATCAGGCAGAGTGGAAACAAGCTGCTATACTCGTGTTTGGAAAAAATGTAAACAAGCTAAAGAACCTTATAGGTCAGGGAGTTAGTCAAGATGAAGAGAGTCGTAGGACTTGCTGCTAAGGCCAGGTCTGGTAAGGACACAGGTGCGGCCATCCTGCTTCAGCACCCCGAGGTGATAGCCTATGCTCTGGCCGATCCGCTCAAGCGTGGGTGTCAAGCTCTCTTCAATCTGTCCGATTCACAGACGTGGGATGATAACTTAAAGGAGATCAAGGTGGAGGCTTGGGGCCTTTCCCCGAGGGAATTCTTCCAGCGAGTAGGCACGGAATGGATGAGGGATCACAACCCAGTCCACTGGCTGATGCGCGCTGATCGCGAAATCTACGCCCAGGAGCCCATTCCTATCCTACTCCCGGAACAGCTCTCACACCCTGACTTTCCCTTCATCCTCGGCGCCAAAGCATTCTTCAACATGAGCGATGAGCAGTGCTGGGAGCTTGATGCGGCACCGATCATTGATCCGTTCTGGCAGATGACGCCTATTCAAATGATCGAACTGGTGAAGACTAAGGCTTTGGAAGACTTCCCAGATTTCTTTGCTCGCCGCAGCGCAATGCCAGAGCAAGACATCAATAACTCGACTTTTGTCACCAAGCCCGCACTCAACACTCAACACAAAAACATCATCATCATTAAAGACATTCGGTTCGAGAATGAGGCCGATTACATTCGGAAAATTGGTGGAACGATCTGGCATATCGTCCGAGAGAATGCAGAGCCTGTTAATCAGCACTCTTCCGAGTTAGGGATTGCCGTCCAGGATTCCGACACAATCATACAAAACAACGGAACACTCGAAGAGTACCGTGACAAATTGGACAGTGCATGGGCCGCTCTTTCTGAAAGGATCAGCAATGAGGTGTAAGCCATGGATCACTTATTCAAACCGAAGAAAGCAGTCTATGATGTAGCAGTATCCTCAGACGGCTTGTATATCGAATGCCTTTATCAAGGGCATCCGTTCTACGATCTAAGCAAGGCAATTTGCATTGCAATGCACTTGATCTTTCTCAAATACTGCCCAACAAGAAGCCGGGTTTCTGGCCTAGTTCTACGCCGTGCAATCGGACATTTTTTTGACTTTGCACAAGAGTACAATTCCTACAACCCCTCAGCACTGAGGATCTCGACGATCACAGACATTAGCGCCGAAGTTTTCAAAGCCTATGAAAACTTTCTACGCGAGAAAGACGAGAGGATGGAGAGCTCGGCTCGAATCAAAACTGCACTAAGGAATGCGGCATCACTTACTGATGCCATCCCAAATATCATGCTTCCTTATGCAGCGAGAGATAAGTCTCAGCCCCGAATGCCGCTCACTGACGCTGCTAACGAGATGCTTGCTGATGCATTTACTTCATGCATCGACGAGCTCTACGCCAAAATTGAGTTCCGAGATCTGGTTCATCAAGCAAAGGCATATACCTACGAGGAAATTATCGAGAAAATCTCGTATAGCCGGGAAACAATTTTCCAATGGCTGCAGTACCAATTTGAAAACGATAAGAAAATTGACTTCCGCTCACTCCACAAGAAGCTTGCTGATTCAAACGACCCAGCTTTTCAAAGCTTTGCCGCTCGCCCGGAATGGCGGAAAGAGCTCTTCAATGAATTTTTCAATCGTGGAAATGAGTTTATTTTTGAGAACCCTCAAAACCCCTACCGCTCCCAGAAAATTCTGAACTTCGAGCCTGACTTACCCAGGGTAATCAAAACGTTCCTCGACAATGGCTACCCCTTCGGAATGAAACTAGAGGAGATCGGCGAGAAATATGTCGCTAATGAGATATTTTCCCTGCATCAATGTAAAGACGTTATCCATCTACTGATTTACCGATGGCGCTCAGGTTACACCATTCCAGGCAGTGGCGCTTCACTGATGTGGGATGAACTTTTGGGCATGTATTTCCCAACCATGGGAGACATGTCCTGCCTGATTCAGTTCATCATGCTCCAAACCAACTGGAACAAAGAAGCCGTCCTAGCTGTTGACCCCGTAAACTTCGAGCATGCGTTAACAGGCGCAATGGACGAAGACTGTGTAATGCTCCAGACCGAGAAGAATAAGAGCCAAGGAATCGACAAGCCCTACTACGCCCCTAAAGATATCCTGGCGGCCAGCAGCAGGTACGATAAATACTCAGCATGCAACCTGCTCCACCTAGCTATCGATCTGTCGTCGGTTTTGAAGGACTACGAATTCGACTATATCAAGCATGGAATGAGTAACGACGATTACAACCCTGCTTTCCTTTGCATCCGTTTCTACGCCGACTGGGTGCGGAAAGGCGGCCGTCACACCTCTGCCTCCAACGACAAGGCGTTCCTTCAAGGAATCAAACAGTTCCTCCAAAAATATCCCGTCTTTGAGAACGGGGAACAGTTGATGTCAGGCCAGGACTTGACCACCCGCCTTCGCCCCACATGGGTAAAGCTTCAAAAAGCCAAGAAGAATGTCTCACACGGGCTGCTTGCTTTGATGCTGGGGCACTCCAGTCCTGTGACGACTGACGTTCACTACGATAACTCTCCCCTTGCTCAACAGGAGAGGTACGACAGGCTTGAGACAGAGATGGAGGCTATCGTGGCGCTGATGCTGTCGGGTCACTTCGAAGGCATGCTCGGTACACCACCTCAGGAAGCCGTGCAACTGCCATTCAAGGTCTTCCACATACCTGGCCAGGAGAAACCACTCTGGGCCTGCGCAAACCAACGCCAGCCCACCTGGCAAGGAGCGAGGCATCGCGTGCCCGAGGGGGAGCGGTGTTATGTAATCAGCAAATGCATGTTTTGCAGACAGTGCACAGTGTTCGAGGACTCCCTGCCGTACCTGGTGGAGCGTCGCATCCATGTCGAGGAGCTCATTGAGGATCAGCCAGAATCCAGCTCGGACTACAGTAGCAGCCACGAAATCGAGCTGATGAAGATCGATTCTATTCTCGATAACTGGACTGATGAACAATCCGTCCGAGAGGCAGTTCGTTACCAGCGTCGCAACGCTCCCTTGTTGCCTCGCGATCTGAACTTTCTGCAACTGATACTCGAAGAAGAGGACAGGAAATGAATCAGGGCTCACCCAATGGCGATGACGATGACGATGACGACATCCAGCATGTCCTCGACGAAGCGCTAGATATCGATTTTTCGGACGATCTTGAGGATGCTGGGGAGCTAGAGCTTGAACGCCTGCTGTTAGAGTCCACTGGCACAGCGATCCAGACTGAAAGCACCTTGCTCAAAAAGCTGGCGCTGTACCCTAACGGGAATTTCCCGATATCGAAGTATTCGTTGTATAGCGATTCGAGCTGGATCATTTTCAAGAATGAAGATGGATCGGTGATGCGGATCAACTTTGATAGCCTGTCTGAACCCATGACTGCCATCAAAAAGTCGATTATGTATCACTTGATCCCAGAGTTTGCACCTTTTGCCGGGATTCGCGCCTACTCCACCAGCAGGGGCCATAGCCAGAAGTACAGCATCATCACGAAGTATGTCTTTATCGACAACCATCTGACGGGGGATGCCGAGTCATTATCTTTCATCACAGCGAAGCTCTTGAACAACGCGCTCGATCGAGCAAAGGACTCTGTAGCTTTTACGCATTACCATTACCTCTTCATGCAGATTCGGCTCTGGATATCGCTGAGCACCCAGCAACTCATCCCAGTCGAGCACCGAATCTCAGTATCCGCGACAGCGATTGACACCCCAGAGCGAAAAAAAGACGTAATCGGCCATTTCAACGGCTCGGTTGCGTCTTGGGTGCCGTTTAAAGAGTCTGATCTCAAGAAAATGTTTGAGTACGCATCCTTCTGGACAGAGAAGGCTATGGCTCCCCTTCAAAAAGTCGCGGAGTTTGCCCAAGATCAAGGCTACTTAAACGTGAAGAGCAAAACGTTAGCCCGGTACCAAACAGACGTTAAGCTCGAAAAAAACTTGAACCTAACCATTGATGAAACAAGAATCGTCGAGGTAAAGAAAACTCGGAGAGAATATGAGTCTGGATTTTTCTGGAATTATTCTTGGTATTCGAGCGCTCTAAAGTCTTTAGATTCCATTCGCTGCGCCATTTATATCCTGGTAGCCCTAGTTACCGGGCTACGGGTGAGCGAAATTGACATCTTAGAATTTAAACATGTAATCCTTGGCAAGGATGGGCGTTACAAGCTTCAAGTTACGCGCTACAAAACCAGCAAAGACCCCAACTACAAGGGGGACACGACGTTCATCCCAATCCCTAAATTCGTCGGCAGGAAAATCAAGGAATACGAGCAACTGCGTAAAAGTTTGAAAACCTACCGGGAAGGGTATCTTTTTCAGTCAGTGGTGAGCACCAAAAAAGTCAATAAACGTACCTCACTACGAATCGAGTACATTACTCAGAAAATCGAGGAGGAGCTCGGCATCGACCGCGTCCATACGCATCGGTTCCGCAAAACCATCGCCGAGATATTGATCAACCGAAACGAACGGAACGTGGATATCATTCGACTTTTGTTTGGCCATGCCAGTTATGCTATGACGCTGCGGTATATCGGCAGGAACCCTTACATCGTCCAGAGCGTAGCTCAAGCAATCGAAAAGAACTATATCGAAGAGTTCATGGACATCGTCAGCTCGGTGAAAAACTCTAGTTCTTCTGGCGAAGGTGCACAGCGCATGTTGAACAAGATTGCCGCACGGCCTGAGGCATTTAGTGGCAAGCAGCTCAAGGTGACCATCTTCACCTATGTAACCCACTTGCTCTCATCGGGCGAGCCGCTGTTTATCCATCGCACCGCTGTTGGCAGTTATTGCGTGACCACGGGACTTTACTCCTCGCCCTCGCTTCCACCCTGCCTTATCCACCATAAAGGCATTGTCAAAGACGCGTTGCCTGACCCCTTGTTCTGTGATCCCTCGTGCACTCATGCAGTCATTGTGGAAAAGGCTCAAAAGGCTTTGCAAGACAATGTGGATTTCTACCAGCACATGCTGACGGAAGCTGAAGCCAACTTGTCCGAGACCTCGAAAGCCATGCTTCGGCAAAAAATTATTGATAACTCAAAACATCTCGAAAGGCTGAAAACCAACCGGTCTTACCAAGTCATACCTACAGTGGATGTCCAGGCATGAGCAGCCAAGAAACCCGCGATCGTTTGATCGCGATTATCAAGGAACACCAACTTCAGCACGGCCAGTCTAAACTACCGGTATCTCAGCTGGCTGATGCTGCGGGAATCAGCAGGCAAGCGTTCAACCGTTACTATGGCGATCTAAAGGAATATTCATTGGGCAAGGAGTCCATTGCGAAACTCCTCGTCGATGACAACGCCTCTCTAAGTCAGATCATCGAGAACAGCGAGGGTAAGCTTCAGCGTCTCCAACGAGCGTTCGCAGAGGCGCAAAAGGCGCATGAAAGAGAGCTTCAGTTAGTCACCAAGAATTATGTCTCAACCCTGATGAACAACGACGTCATGGCATTTGAGGCTGGCCAGTTAACTTCAACGCTGACCAACCAAAGCAATCATAACGCCTTCCTCAACAAGAGGGTTACCGAGCTTGAGGTCAAAAATGCCAAGCTAACCATCGATGCCGTAGCCAGCGCTAATGCCGAACATGCTAACCACGCTGAAAAAACCGACAAAAATTTCACAACTTATTCACCAGATCTTGCGCCCGCAAATAAAGCATACGCCATCTCAAAGAATTTCAATCTCTACGAAGATGAAAAAGATGCAGCCATCTCGCGCATTTTCCAACAAATAAAAAAGCTTCCGAACCCAGAAAGCACTGACGTAGTATTTTTTCAAGAGCGTTACATCTCTGACTTTTCGTCTTTCTGCGCAAAACAACTTCCTTACATTAATCGTAAGATGGTCGTAATCCGCCTTCCGGTTTTTAGCCGCGAAGAACTGCAATTGCTAATGAGATCCCTTCAGCCGATATCCTCCATATCAATATGCGTTCCATTCACTGCTTCTGATGCAGTCACCTCCGCAAATCGAAAATTCCATTTTAGAGGTACTCCAAGCGAAGAGTTCACCGACGCGGACGCAGCTAAAATGCCACAACCAAACTGGGGATTTGAATCTATTCAGCTTTTCAAAGTCAGGCAGGGTGAATAATGTTAAATTTCAAATTCCACCCGATAAGCTACCATAGCACTGCGCTCGAAAAAGATGTTACGCATCACATCATCATGGTGGACTATAAAAAAAAGCATCACCTGCTAAGCATCCCGAATCTGTATCTGTACGAAAAGACGAGATCGTCTAGTCAAACCTCTAAAAGGTATGCGACACTTATTACAAAGTTCTATAAATACCTTTCAAAAAAACCGGAATTTAAATCCATAAACCCTGGCGACTACCATATCCATGTAACCAATACCGACCTTCGTCAATGGCAGGTCTATCGACAAACTCTTAGACAGGCCAAAAACAGCATCCACCCTAGCTCAGAAACTATCTTCAACGACGCTTGCGTTATACTCTATTTTTTCAAATGGCTACATTTAAAAAAAATATCGTCGGGTGTAAAAATCCAACTAAGAACATGGGTAGCCAACTTCAAGGATCGGCGCCTACTGAGTTATATTGAGAAAAAAGCGAAAATTATTGCCAGCACATCCTCAATACGCGTATTGGACAAACAGAAGCAACAAAAAAAAGCAAGACAGTTAATATCAAATCGCGACATCCAAACTCTTCTCAGCAGCTATCCTGACAAGGTTTACAAGATACTTTTCGGGTTCGCGCTCGCAACTGCAATGCGCCCCATGGAACTCGTACAATTTCCATATATGGGCAAAGGAAAAAATAGGCACATACTCCCATACAGTGAAATGAATGAAGAGCCCAAGACCTTTAAATATGAAGTATTGGGAAAGGGAAACAAACTTCGAGAAATCATCATTCCAGCTTATGCCTTAAAAATGATCGACGACGATTATACCAAAACCGAATACCCTAAAAGAGCTAGGTTGTACAAAGAGAAACATGGGAAAAACTGCCCTCTTTCGATCTTATTTTTAACATCTGAAGGCGAACCCGTCAGTGCAACTTCGATTGCAAACGCGACGAATTACGCCAAAACCCTTGCGATCGCGAAGGATCCGGAATTTCTCCCAAGCAATATGTTTTACCACACTCGAAAATGGTGGCCGACCCTCATGATGATTCAACATCATGATGGAGACGGCATTCTCGAAAAGAATGCGGAGGTCATGGATCTCGCCATCACGGAAGTGATTGTGAATCAACTCGGGCATGAAAGCCCAACCACGACCTATCAGCATTACCTGGTATTGGGTCGTTTACTCGTTATGGCCAAAAAGGGCATCACTCATGAGCTCATCCATGAGAAGACTATTAATGTGCACGATGCTATCGCCGAGTATGGCTGATTGTCACAGCGGGCTATCCCCCCGTTACGTCCCTCTCGAGATAGTCGGAGCTCCCCCTCCGTTCGCCGGATCCAGCGTCGACGATTCAGCTCCGTACGTAAAGCCACGGCTAGCTAACGTACAGGATGTGCTGCTGTTTCTGATCAGTAGCACGGTCAAGCCATTCAGTAAGGGAACGGGTTGGCGGTAGGTTCATTTCCTACATATTATTCTCATGTACCGTTCCGGACTTTACGATTACGGCAAAAAAATACCCGATGCCTTCTCTCACTGCGCAAGAAGTTTGCCAAATACTCAGAGACGTCACGCTGAGTTGCAGGACGATGAAAAGAGCGTGCGCACAGTCCAGGGACGAAGTCGTCGCCGGGCTTCCCACATCGAAATTAAAGGCTGGAGCCTCGTGATCTTTAACGATTGCGGCGAGCTTGATTAATGCGATGAGTGCATCAGTCCTGATGGCCGACCCTGGTCATTCGAGAGTGTCGTTCGTGATAGCGTTGACCCGCTTTTTTTGCTGAGCGCCCAGGAAAAGGATAGTGCTGGAGCAGCTTCTTCAACAGCTGTGAGCCGTGCATCCTGTCCCCTAAGAAATCTACTCCGATCCGCAGAGCAGTCCCTTGATCAGCGGATACGTCTTCCATCGCAGGCCAAAGCAATGGGTATACTCTTCGAATACTCTAAAGCACTGAATTTAAATAACTTTTTACCGTTTGTCGCGTCACCTTTGACCTGAGGCTTTTTGTCGGCTTTTCTTCCACTACCCCTTTGGAGGGAAGCCGACATGCCCTTTTCAGACATTTTTCACCCTGAATGCGATCCCTTAGAACCTGATGACGCTCCCCATCACATGGTGTTCAGTTGTTTGCAGTGGAAAAGCCCAAACCTTGAGGTGATGCCTCAGGCAACCAAGCAGCGCATCGCTGTCATATACACCCAGCCTCTAGACCAGAGCTTCATCATCGAAACCCTGGAACGCGCATACCGTCAGGACGCCTTGTCCGGGGTACGACTGGTCGGCGCCCACAAGGACATGCTCAATATCTTTTTGAGCAACGATGTAGCTAGCAGCACCTTCCCTGCCATTGAGTCCTTGTGGTCTACGGTCAAAAAAATGGATCGCAATCAGCGTTTGGAAGTAAGTTTCGCGTGCGAAAACGAACTTTATTCAGGGCGCTCCGATTATCCGTTTTGGCCGCTTGCCAAAGAAATCTTAGAAGAGCACTTTTTAGTCATAGGGGAGGATCGGCTGCCCCCTTTTGCCCTCGAGGCAGATGGGAAGCTCACAGACGAAAATATGGAGTCCCAACTCAAAACTGAGCGTTTTGGGTTGTGTACGTCACCAACTCAAACGAGGCGCAAGGATATTCCTTGCGTTAAATGCGGTCTCGGCTCGAGTGTGGACAATCTGAGTCCAAAAGATCACCTTAAGCATTTTAAGCCGACTCCATTTAATCAGAGTGAACTGGAGGCTATTCGCCAAGCGGTCAAACGCGCGGGCAACCTCCGCGATGAGTGTTTGCATGAATTTTTGCTTATGGGATTGCGAGTGAATGCACTGAGGGAAATGAAGGCTGGCGATGTACTTAATTTTCACTCGCAGGTAAAGGTCAAAGTACTATCATACAAGCGCCGCCTCGGAAGCAGTATGGTAGTCTTAACTAACAATGCCGCGACTTTGATCACCCGATATCTCGAAGCAACAGGACTTTCTAAGGATGACTTTCTTTTCCCCTCTGACAAGGACAACAAGCGCCCAATAAGCCTTGTGGCCATGAAAAGGATTTTTTGCTTCTGGCTGATCGATGCAGTAATTGATAATCCACAAAGGCCTCTGAATAGCATCCGACAGTCCGTGACATCTACAATCTCAAGCGATCCAATGACTTTGGTGTCGAATGCTATGGGTCACTCTGCTCCTGAGATGTATAAGTATTACCTTTCTCTTCTCAGAATAAAGCGAGACACCTAAAGCGCCAGCGTATAGCCATGGTTATTTGGTTGGGCAGTTCCACATCGAAACTCATCACCGTAGCGTCGCCATAGGGTGCGTATGATGATCTATTCCCGACTGCTTTATACAGAACATGAGCATCCCCATGATGAACATGGTGAGGGGGCATACACTATTTTCAGCACTCAGCAGACAAGGAACGTTAATTCCATGCCTCTCAGTGCAGTTTCTTTGCAGAAGTTTGCTGTTCTATGGGAAGGTCGCCCCGACACTCGGGTAATCGACTTGATCGAAGAAGGCATCATCAAAGGAGCGCTAGCCCCTGTAAAGCTGTTACATGCTTCTGAGGGCACACTTTTCATCGCATACGACTCCATGCTGGACGACGGCCATTATGAAGAGTTTGTAAACGCTTGGGCGGATATCGCATCTGGCGCTTTATATGACTGCTGGACGGCAATATTTATTGTTGCTCTTGATGTAACCAATCGAGTCGAGAGCTGTAGACTGTTTAGAAATTACGCTCCCGAAATCTTGGAGAACAATGTACTAGGCATTACGGACTTCACATCTGATATGTTTCTTTTTGGGGATGAGTGGGATCCTGAAAATATTTCTGGATCAGAGCCTCAAGTAGGATCTGAGGGTCGATACGATTTTGATTCATTTGATGATGACATTAAATTTTAGTGCCAGCAGTCGAATATCTTTTTGTACGCGCCTCTTCCAGAGGACGGCTGTCGTGAACCAAGCCTCGGCGCAGGCGCCGGTCATGGCCCTTCGGGCTTCCATCCTCGCGTCTGCGCGCTCCGCTTACTAGCACCGCTCCAGCCGGCGCTGCCAACTTTTAGGAGTAAAAAGTGATTACGCAGAAGAGACCGCCCTCAATCCGTACCTGCTCACGCTTCTTCCAGCCGGAGTACGACATGGTCAGCACGAAGAATGGTGAAGTCAAGTATACCGTTTACGCTGCACCTCAGCGCTTTAGTAAGCAGCTCGAAATGCAAGAACTTGGACTGCAGCGGTTCGCAATCCTTTGGGACAGAAACCCGCAGTACGAGATTTTTGAGTTAATCGATCGGGCACTGGTAAGTGATCTTCTATCACCCGTTTCGATGCTTCATCTTTCCCCAGAAAAACTAACCATCATCGCTACTCTGCCGAAAGGTAAAAACGCTGATGTGATTTCTTTGACTTACGATCGCCGGTGGAAGGAGTATCCCTTGAAAACCCAATGGCAAAGCTGGGAGTTACAGCGGCTAAGCCCAGATGACCTCCTGTCATTGGAGACAAATAGCGTACTTCGTCTCAATGGGCCACATATTTTGAGTACCGAAAACTTTGGAGTTTACGCTTATGAGGAGATGTATTTTGCCTTCAAGGATATTGAATTATAACGAAGTGAAGACTGACATTTCACTGTTTTGAAGCGCTAACAAATACCTAGCCTACTGAAGCAGATTAGGTGCAAGACACTTAAAGCAACTCTATCACCGCAAACGAGGCCCGTTTTATGGAATATACGTTAAGTACGACAATATCTTGCAGCGTGAAAAACACAGCAGCCAACACCTATAACGACCGGAGCTTGCGATGATCCTTCCCATTTTTCCCGCTGATCTTGAACGCCATAGAGGCATGAAGAGAGCTGCTAGCTTCCTCATCAAAACCTGGCCTGGCTTAAAACCGATCATGCATACCCAAGCATTAGAACTGCTCGCTAAAGGTCTAGGCTACCGTAGCTATAGTCACGCCACTCAGCTTGCATCGTCCTGGACTGATGCCCGACCTGACATCGATATCAATTTGATCGAGTGGAATCTCTCGCATGTACTCAGCGATGAGTTTCGAAAGCCCGGAAAACCTAGCGTCAGCATCAACCTAGGCAATCTCTTCGCCTACATTCAAACCATTCCCTTGCACCACCTGACGGTCTTCAAGCGCTTTCCTGAGCTATTGGAGCGGAGGCATTCATTCCAGCTTCCTCCACACGACGCTAAATCACCATTCGGGAGGTATCAACATAGTGCAGTCATACCTTTGGCGGGAGACTGGCGGACTCACGACAACGTTGACAGTGACGAGTCGGGCCAACCCTGATGAAACTCGAGTAACGGCTTCAACTACTGTAAGCCATGCGCGTCCTTAACAGGAACAGCGGCGAATGGGACACCAAATCGGCACAAGGAATTGTAATTCGTGAATAACGACTACGTTGATAAGGCCAAAGACCTTCTTTCTTCAACTGGCGGCCATCAGGTCTCGGACGGCTCATGGGCATTCACCGATGTCACACTGCCAGCCAAGCCTACATCCACCACTCGCTACAACCAGTCGCCCTTGCGGCCTACGCAACGGTTAACGCTACGTTTGCTGCTGGCCGTTTTCCCGGTTGGGCGTTGGTCGATATGGTGGATAAAGTGCCTTGTATGGACGGTGCTGAGCTTACGGCGCTGTCGATGGTTTGCGGAGCTTCCATCCCTACGCTCCCCAGTGCATCAGCGCGCGGGAATATCTTTGGGCAAGCAGTGTGGGACATCGTAGAGGCTTACTCGCTTGAGGGGTGTTTTGAGCACGTCGAACGCGCCTATGGTAGCGAAGGCAGACATTACAACTTGCGGCCTCGCGGTTTCAATTGGGCTGGCGGAGAAGAGCTCGTCCCCGAATCCTTGAAAGGAATGCGCAAAAGCTATCGCGCAATGTTGCCGCTGCAACAGATCATGGTTTTAACGATCATGCACTTGTACTGCCAGGGCAAAGATAAGACATATCTGACTGGGGGTTGTCCGACGAAAATTCCTGCCGGAGAGGCAATGGATATCCTTCGCAGCAATGGGTCGGCGCCCTCGGCTTGGGGCCATATGGTTACTCATTATGCAGGCTGGTGAGAGGCCATGGTTTGGGCGTGCCCCTGGTCGGGGACGGCTGTCGTGAACCAAGCCCTGGCGCGATGCGCCGGTCTTGGCCCTACGGGCTTCCATCCGCACGCCTGCGCGCTCCGCTTGCCTGCCCACCTCGCCTTCTGAGGTCTGTAACGTAGCTTTGTACACTGTAACGTAAGCAGTGTTACAAAGCACAAAGCTACGTTACAGACCGTTGAATGCATAGCTAATGGAGCCTTTCACGAAAGGAGTAATTCAGAACATTGAAGGATCAATTTAGTCGTTGGTCAGAAGCGGCCATACTGGTCGATGAAAAAGGATGGACTCGCTCGTCACAGACCAAATGGTGGAGCATGAAATCAAGCACATCAAGCACTGCGAACGCTGTACTTGGCAAAGCATTTATTCGGGCTGGTGAAGGGCTGGCGCTTGATGACACTGAACTATCAGCTGTTTTGGGTGAGCAAGTATCCACTGTGCTTTGTCTGCGTCACGGACATGAAATGCTTCAACCAAGCACCGAAGCATGGAGCCGGGCCTTGCTTTTGGTTCAGTTGTATCAGTCATTGCTCGCGCTCGTAGGAACCGAGCAAAATGCAAAGATCTGGCTAAGCAGCAAGAATCGAGGCCTGAGTGGTCGACCGCGTGATCTCATCGCATGCCAAGCGGGACTGGAGCAAGTAGTTCAGTATTTGGCCGCATCTCGCGCACTCATTTAACATCTTCTGCACATCGCTGAAAATGCTGCTATGGAACACGAAATCAGGAGTGCAACATGAAGTGGTTTGGTCGATTGATAGGGTTCGTTTGTCGAGACAAAAGGTCAGGCCGCGAGCAAGCCAGAGAACGAGAATTCATCGACACGCTTAACGGCCTGAAAACTCTGCGTGTGACCCCTGATGGTGGTATGTCGATTGATCCAGAAGAGATCCGCGACCGTGTGATCGCAAGTCGTCATGCGCTAAAGCACTTCGTTAGACGCCCTTAAACCACGAGGCTGAATAGATGCTCACAGCTCAAGAGGTCTACCAGGTACTGCGCGATGTCGCTATGGCGTCACGCCCAATGCAAAGAGTCACCAATGAACACTGGAACGGAATTTACTGCGGTCTTATGACCGTCGATGTTAAGGGCTGGATGGTCACGCTTTTTATAGATTGCGGTGACCTCGATTATTGCGACAGCTGTCTCTCCCCGGATGGGAGGAGGTATGACTTCAATGCAAACGACACGTTTGATCTAGTGGGACTTTTATCTCACGACGAGCACTGCCAGCTTGAAAAAATGCTTCGTCAGATCTGACCAATTCTTCCAACGACTCGACCACCCTGCTGGGTCGCGAGCTCGAGCCGCCGTTTTCACCCGTGTTGACCAGCCGATTGGTCATCATCGCATGGCTTACGCTTCTCGGAAGTCGAGCGGCTCTTCTCCTATGGCCTCGATCAGCGCGTTGGACAGCCAAACTGCATCAAGCCTGCTGAACAAATAGCTTGCCGTTTCCAACACAAGCATCACTCCACCAACAGCTACTGTGTAAATACCTACATTTATAGCTGTTTCTTCGTCATCCGTTAAGAACTCTATAAAACTGAGTTCACCTTCTGATCGATGAACGCTGAATCCTCCTTCACCAAAATAACTCCATACCCCATCCATATTTCTTTTATACCATTGATCGAATGCGCTTTCCCGCGTGACTGGCTTTGGTATATATCCTTTCAGATTTCCCACGGCGACGAGCTCGGCATCGAAAATACAACGCGCGATATCTTCAGCAATGGCGCGGGCAAAGCTGTACGACAAGTTGCCAAACCTTAAACTGACATAACCTTTCTCCTGCCTGGATACCTGACATGAATATAACTTGTCATGAGCACGCTCGTGCCAACTGGTAAATTCACGCTCCGCGAAAAAGAAACCCGGTTGCATTTCAGTTTTGGCCACAATTTTCACCACGCTAGGTTGTTTCTAATAACAACGGTTGCTTAAGGAAACTCTGAAAAAGACTTCCCGATCTGGTGAAATACGCACCTCACACGAACAGAACGGTTGAGCCCCGATGA
>NZ_JBEOPV010000033.1:0-39097 GCF_040310425.1 Pseudomonas sp. 65/3-MNA-CIBAN-0223 | reverse complement strand
GATCAATGTGGGAGCCAGCCTGCTGGCGACTAGGGTCTGAAAGTCAGTAAGGCTGGCTCTTGCAGGGTTTGTGATCGATTCGGATCAATGTGGGAGCCAGCCTGCTGGCGACTAGGGTCTGAAAGTCAGTAAGGCTGGCTCTTGCAGGGTTTGTGATCGTTTCAGATCAATGTGGGAGCCAGCCTGCTGGCGATTAGGGTCTGAAAGTCAGTAAACCGTCGTAATTTGGCGCCTGATTCTGCATTTTCAGTAGCTCTGAGCCTCTCTCGTCCTCTTCAAGCCCGCCACCAGTCAACTAACTACACTCCATGCGCATCAAGGGGATAGGTGCGTGGCGGCTCTTGTGATAACATTCGGCGGTTTCCAAGGTAGCCCGATGCGGCTGTCTTTACTGCGCAGATCCATGCATAACTCGTGATTTGTCGTAAGTCGGTGCATGGCACTCAGCCTGCAGCGGCGAGCTTCGTTCGTCCCATATGGATGTGACGAGGTTTCACCAGAAAAAGGAATCAGGCTTCTCATGGGCGAACTGGCCAAAGAAATCCTCCCGGTCAATATCGAAGACGAGCTGAAGCAGTCCTACCTCGACTACGCAATGAGCGTAATTGTCGGGCGGGCACTGCCGGATGCGCGCGATGGCTTGAAGCCCGTGCACCGGCGTGTGCTGTTCGCGATGAGCGAGCTGGGCAACGACTTCAACAAGCCGTACAAGAAATCTGCCCGTGTTGTCGGTGACGTGATCGGTAAGTATCACCCGCACGGTGATACCGCGGTGTACGACACCATCGTTCGGATGGCGCAGCCATTCTCGCTGCGCTACCTGCTGGTAGACGGCCAGGGCAACTTCGGTTCGGTGGACGGCGATAACGCCGCAGCCATGCGATACACCGAAGTGCGCATGACCAAGCTGGCGCACGAGCTGCTGGCTGACCTGCACAAAGAAACCGTGGACTGGGTGCCGAACTACGACGGCACCGAAATGATCCCGGCGGTCATGCCGACCCGTATTCCCAACCTGCTGGTCAACGGCTCCAGCGGTATCGCCGTGGGCATGGCGACCAACATCCCGCCGCACAACCTCGGTGAAGTCATCGACGGTTGCCTGGCCCTCATCGACAACCCTGAGTTGACCATCGATGAGCTGATGCAATACATCCCGGGTCCGGACTTCCCGACCGCCGCGATCATCAACGGTCGCGCCGGCATCATCGAAGCCTACCGTACCGGTCGCGGGCGCATCTACATGCGTGCCCGCTCGACGATCGAAGACATCGACAAGGTCGGTGGTCGCCAGCAGATCGTCATCACCGAACTGCCCTACCAGCTGAACAAGGCCCGCCTGATCGAGAAGATCGCCGAGCTGGTCAAAGAGAAGAAGCTCGAAGGCATCACCGAACTGCGCGACGAGTCCGACAAGGACGGTATGCGCGTCGTGATCGAGTTGCGTCGCGGCGAAGTGCCTGAGGTGATCCTCAACAACCTCTACGCCCAGACCCAGCTGCAAGCAGTGTTCGGTATCAACATCGTCGCGCTGATCGACGGCCGTCCGCGGATCCTGAACCTCAAGGACCTGCTGGAAGCCTTCGTTCGTCACCGTCGCGAAGTCGTTACCCGTCGTACCGTGTTCGAGCTGCGTAAAGCCCGCGAACGCGGTCACATCCTGGAAGGTCAAGCGGTTGCCCTGTCGAACATCGACCCGGTCATCGCCCTGATCAAGGCTTCGCCAACACCATCGGAAGCCAAGGAAGCCCTGATCAAGACTGCGTGGGAATCTTCCGCCGTCGTTGCGATGGTCGAACGCGCCGGTGCTGATTCTTGCCGTCCAGAGACCCTGGACCCGCAATACGGTCTGCGCGAAGGCAAGTACTTCCTGTCGCCAGAGCAGGCGCAAGCCATCCTGGAACTGCGCCTGCACCGCCTGACCGGTCTGGAGCACGAGAAGCTGCTGGCCGAATACCAGGAGATTCTCAACCAGATCGGCGAGCTGATCCGCATCCTCAACAGCGCCACGCGCCTGATGGAAGTGATCCGCGAAGAGCTGGAAGTGATCCGCGCCGAATACGGCGACGTGCGTCGCACCGAAATCCTCGATGCCCGTCTCGACCTGACCCTGGGTGACATGATCCCGGAAGAAGAACGCGTCGTGACCATCTCCCACGGTGGCTATGCCAAAACCCAGCCATTGGCTGCGTACCAGGCCCAGCGTCGTGGCGGTAAAGGCAAGTCGGCCACCGGCGTCAAGGATGAGGACTACATCGCTCACCTGCTGGTAGCCAACAGCCACACCACGCTGCTGCTGTTCTCCAGCAAAGGCAAGGTGTACTGGCTCAAAACCTACGAAATCCCGGAAGCGTCCCGCGCTGCCCGTGGTCGTCCGCTGGTCAACCTGCTGCCGCTGGACAGTGATGAATACATCACCACCATGCTGCCGGTCGAGGAATACACCGAAGGTCACTTCATCTTCATGGCGACTGCCAAAGGCACCGTGAAGAAGACCCCGCTGGAATCCTTCAGCCGTCAACGCAGCGTTGGCCTGATCGCGCTGGAGCTGGACGAAGGCGACGTATTGATCAGCGCCGCGATCACCGACGGCGAGCGTGAAGTCATGCTGTTCTCCGACGGCGGCAAGGTCACTCGCTTCAAGGAATCCGACGTACGTGCCATGGGCCGTACCGCCCGCGGCGTGCGCGGCATGCGCCTGCCAGAAGGGCAGAAGCTGATTTCGATGCTGATCCCTGAAGAAGGCAGCCAGATCCTCACCGCTTCGGCGCGTGGTTACGGCAAGCGCACGGCGATCTCCGAGTTCCCTGAGTACAAGCGTGGTGGTCAGGGCGTCATCGCCATGGTCAGCAACGATCGCAACGGCCGCCTGGTTGGCGCGGTTCAGGTGCTCGATGGCGAGGAGATCATGCTGATTTCCGACCAGGGCACCCTGGTTCGTACCCGAGTCGACGAAGTCTCCAGCCTGGGTCGTAACACCCAGGGCGTGACCCTGATCAAGCTGGCCAGCGACGAAACGCTGGTAGGCCTGGAGCGGGTCCAGGAGCCTTCGGAAGTCGAGGGCGAAGAACTGGAAGAAGGTGAGGAAGGTGCAGTGTTCGACGGTGAAGTCGTGATCGACGACGCTGGTGAAGACCAGCAACTCGACGCCGCAGCCGACGAAGAACCGCAGGAATAAGCGGACACACAGGGGGGCGGATGAAAATTCGCCCCCTTGTTGTTTCGCCTGTTTGAATATTGAATGTAGAACCCGTAGGAGCTGCCGAGTGAAACGAGGCTGCGATCTTTTGATCTTGCCTTGTCCGTACTATCAAAAGATCGCAGCCTCGTTTCACTCGGCAGCTCCTACAGATATCAACATGTCCAGATATCCAGAGTTTCCAGAGTCTTCAGTTTTCAGATTTATTGCGTGACTACCACCAAATCAGAGCGAGATTGGATGTGAGCAAGAGAGCCTATAACTTCTGTGCCGGTCCTGCGGCGCTTCCTGAAGCTGTCCTGAAGCGCGCTCAGGGTGAACTCCTTGATTGGCATGGCAAGGGCCTGTCGGTCATGGAAATGAGCCATCGCAGCGATGAGTTCGTGTCCATCGCCACCAAGGCCGAGCAGGATCTGCGTGATCTGCTCAATATCCCCTCCAACTACAAAGTGCTGTTCCTGCAGGGTGGCGCCAGCCAGCAATTCGCCCAGATTCCGCTGAACCTGCTGCCGGAAAGCGGCTCTGCCGACTACATCGACACCGGTATCTGGTCGCAAAAAGCCATCGAAGAAGCTTCGCGCTACGGTCACGTCAACGTTGCCGGCACTGCCAAGCCCTACGACTACTTCGCCATTCCTGGCCAGAACGAGTGGCAGCTGTCCAAAGACGCCGCCTACGTCCACTACGCCCCGAACGAAACCATCGGCGGCCTGGAATTCCAGTGGGTCCCGGAAACCGGTGACGTCCCGCTGGTTGCCGACATGTCCTCGGACATCCTCTCGCGTCCAATCGATGTGTCGCGCTTCGGCATGATCTACGCCGGCGCCCAGAAGAACATCGGCCCGAGCGGTATCGTGGTCAACATCGTTCGCGAAGACCTGCTCGGGCGCGCCCGTTCCCTGTGCCCGACCATGCTCAACTACAAGGTCGCGGCCGACAACGGCTCGATGTACAACACTCCGCCGACCCTGGCCTGGTACCTGTCCGGCCTGGTGTTCGAATGGCTCAAGGAGCAGGGCGGCGTCGAGGCCATCGGCAAGCTCAACGAAGTGAAACAGCGCACGCTGTATGACTTTATCGATGCCAGCGGCCTGTACAGCAACCCGATCAACAAGTCCGACCGCTCGTGGATGAACGTGCCGTTCCGCCTGGCGGACGACCGTCTAGACAAGCCGTTCCTGGCCGGTGCCGAAGAACGTGGCCTGCTGAACCTCAAGGGCCATCGTTCCGTGGGCGGCATGCGCGCCTCCATCTATAACGCCGTCGATATCGTTGCGGTCAACGCACTGATTTCGTACATGGCAGAGTTCGAGAAGGAACACGGCTAATGTCTGAGCAAGAACTCAAGGCACTGCGCGTTCGCATTGACGCCCTGGACACCAAGGTCATGGAGCTGATCAGCGAGCGTGCACGGTGTGCCCAGGAAGTTGCGCGAGTAAAGATGGCCTCCCTGGCCGAAGGCGAAGTGCCAGTGTTCTATCGTCCTGAGCGTGAAGCCCAGGTGCTCAAGCGCGTGATGGAGCGTAACCAGGGGCCGCTGGGCAACGAAGAGATGGCGCGGTTGTTTCGCGAAATCATGTCCTCGTGCCTGGCCCTCGAGCAGCCGCTGAAAGTGGCCTACCTCGGCCCTGAGGGCACGTTCACCCAGGCAGCTGCCATGAAACACTTCGGCCATGCAGTGATCAGCAAGCCGATGGCGGCGATCGACGAAGTGTTCCGTGAAGTGGCGGCGGGGGCGGTGAATTTTGGCGTGGTGCCGGTGGAAAACTCCACCGAAGGCGCGGTCAACCACACCCTCGACAGCTTCCTGGAACACGACATGGTGATCTGTGGCGAAGTCGAGCTGCGCATCCACCACCATCTGCTGGTCGGTGAAAACACCAAGACCGATAGCATCAGCCGTATCTATTCCCATGCCCAGTCCCTGGCCCAGTGCCGCAAGTGGCTGGACGCGCACTACCCAAACGTCGAGCGCGTGGCGGTTTCCAGCAACGCCGAAGCGGCCAAGCGGGTCAAGGGCGAGTGGAACTCGGCGGCGATTGCCGGTGACATGGCCGCAGGCCTGTACGGGCTGACGCGCCTGGCTGAGAAAATCGAGGATCGCCCGGATAACTCCACGCGATTCCTGATGATCGGCAGCCAGGAAGTGCCGCCGACCGGTGATGACAAGACCTCGATCATCGTTTCCATGAGCAACAAGCCGGGCGCGCTCCACGAGCTGCTGGTGCCTTTCCACGACAATGGCATCGACCTGACTCGAATCGAGACGCGTCCTTCGCGCAGTGGTAAATGGACCTATGTGTTCTTTATCGACTTCGTCGGCCATCACCGTGATCCGTTGATCAAGGGTGTACTGGAAAAGATCAGTCAGGAGGCCGTGGCGCTTAAAGTGCTGGGCTCCTACCCCAAAGCAGTTCTCTAAGGGCGATAGCACATGAGTGGTAACTTCCTCGCTCTGGCACAGCCGGGCGTGCAACAACTTTCGCCTTACGTTCCGGGCAAGCCCGTGGACGAACTGGCACGCGAGCTGGACATCGATCCGGCCAGCATCGTCAAACTGGCGAGCAACGAAAACCCGCTGGGCGCCAGTCCCAAGGTCCTTGCCGCCATCCGCGAAGCGCTGGCCGAGCTGACCCGCTATCCGGACGGCAACGGTTTTGCCCTCAAGACCCTGCTGGCCCAACAGTGCCGCGTCGAACTTGATCAGGTGACCCTGGGCAATGGTTCCAACGACATCCTCGAACTGGTCGCGCGGGCTTACCTGGCGCCGGGCCTGAACGCGATATTCAGCGAGCACGCGTTTGCCGTCTATCCGATCGTGACCCAGGCCGTTGGCGCCGAGGCGCGAGTGATCCCGGCGAAAGACTGGGGGCACGACCTGACGGCCATGCTGGCGGCGATCGATGCCAATACCCGCGTGATTTACATCGCCAACCCGAACAACCCGACCGGCACCTGGTTCGGCGCCGAAGCCCTGGATGAATTCCTCCAGGACGTTCCGGAGCATGTGCTGGTCGTGCTGGACGAGGCCTACATCGAATACGCCGAAGGCAGCGACCTGCCGGACGGCCTCGACTACCTGGCGGCTTACCCGAACCTGCTGGTGTCGCGTACCTTCTCCAAGGCCTATGGCCTGGCGGCGCTGCGCGTTGGCTACGGGTTGTCTACCGCCGTAGTAGCCGATGTGCTCAATCGGGTGCGCCAGCCATTCAACGTCAACAGCCTCGCCCTCGCCGCGGCCTGTGCGGCGTTGCAGGACAGCGACTACCTGGCTGAAAGCCGACGCCTGAACGAAGCCGGCATGCAGCAGCTGCAAGCGGGTTTCCGTGAGCTGGGGCTGGGCTGGATCCCGTCCAAAGGCAACTTCATCTGCGTGGACCTGGGTCGCGTCGCGGCGCCGGTCTTCCAGGGGTTGCTGCGTGAAGGCGTGATCGTGCGGCCGGTGGCCAACTACGGCATGCCGAACCACCTGCGCATCACCATCGGCTTGCCTGCCGAAAACAGCCGCTTCCTCGAGGCGCTGACCAAGGTTCTGGCCCGTGGTTGATGTCACTGCACTGCAACCTGCGGCACCTATGATCGGGCGCCTGGTGGTGGTCGGCCTGGGTTTGATCGGTGGTTCCTTTGCCAAGGGGTTGCGCGAAAGTGGCCTGTGCCGCGAAGTGGTGGGGGTCGATCTTGATCCGCAGTCGCGCAAACTGGCGGTTGAGCTGGGTGTGGTGGATCGCTGCGAAGAAGACCTGGCGCTGGCCTGTCAGGGTGCCGACGTGATCCAGCTCGCCGTGCCGATCCTGGCCATGGAGAAAATGCTCGCCCTGTTGGCCGGCATGGACCTGGGCCAGGCGATCCTGACCGATGTCGGCAGCGCCAAGGGCAACGTGGTGCGTGCGGCCACCGAGGCGTTCGGCGGCATGCCGTCGCGCTTCGTGCCGGGGCATCCGATCGCCGGTTCCGAGCAGAGTGGGGTGGAAGCCTCCAATGCCGAGCTGTTCCGTCGCCATAAAGTCATCCTGACGCCGCTTGCGCAAACGGATCCGGCCGCTTTGGCGGTGGTCGATCGCCTGTGGCGCGAACTGGGCGCCGATGTCGAGCATATGCAGGTCGAGCGTCACGACGAAGTACTGGCGGCTACCAGCCATTTGCCGCACCTGCTCGCATTCGGTTTGGTCGATTCATTGGCCAAGCGCAATGAAAATCTTGAGATCTTCCGTTACGCTGCCGGCGGTTTCCGCGATTTCACGAGAATCGCGGGCAGCGACCCGGTCATGTGGCACGACATCTTCCTCGCCAACCGCGAAGCTGTCCTGCGCACACTCGATACATTTCGCAGCGACCTCGACGCCTTGCGCGACGCGGTCGATGCAAGGGATGGGCACCAATTGTTGGGCGTATTCACTCGCGCCCGGGTTGCCCGCGAACATTTCAGTAAAATCCTGGCCCGCCGGGCTTATGTGGACGCTATGAACTCCAACGACCTGATTTTCCTGGCACAACCTGGTGGCCGCCTGACTGGGCGGATTCGAGTACCAGGCGACAAATCGATTTCCCACCGTTCGATCATGCTCGGCTCCCTCGCCGAAGGCGTCACCGAAGTGGAAGGTTTCCTCGAGGGCGAAGATGCCCTGGCGACCTTGCAAGCCTTCCGCGACATGGGTGTGGTGATCGAAGGTCCGCACCACGGGCGCGTGACCATCCATGGCGTCGGCCTGCATGGCCTCAAGCCTGCACCGGGCCCGATCTACCTGGGTAACTCCGGTACTTCGATGCGCCTGTTGTCCGGCCTGCTGGCTGCGCAGGACTTTGACAGCACCCTGACCGGCGATGCCTCGCTGTCCAAGCGCCCGATGAACCGCGTCGCCAACCCGCTGCGCGAAATGGGCGCAGTGATCGAGACGGCGGCCGAAGGTCGTCCGCCGATGGTCATTCGCGGTGGCAACAAGCTCAAAGGCCTGACCTACACCATGCCAATGGCCAGTGCCCAGGTTAAATCCTGCCTGCTGCTCGCTGGCCTGTACGCCGAAGGCAAGACTACCGTCACCGAGCCGGCACCGACTCGCGACCATACCGAGCGCATGCTGCGTGGCTTCGGCTACCCGGTCAGCGTCGAGGGTGCTACCGCGTCGGTCGAATCCGGGCACAAACTGACCGCTACCCACATTGAAGTGCCGGGCGATATCTCGTCTTCGGCGTTCTTCCTGGTGGCGGCGTCGATCGCTGAGGGCTCTGAGCTGGTGCTCGAGCACGTCGGCATCAACCCGACCCGTACCGGCGTGATCGACATCCTGCGCCTGATGGGCGCCGACATCACCCTGGAAAACCAGCGTGAAGTGGGCGGCGAGCCGGTGGCGGACCTGCGCGTTCGTGCAGCTAAGCTCAAGGGTATCGAGATTCCCGAAGCGCTGGTTCCACTGGCGATCGACGAGTTCCCGGTATTGTTCGTCGCAGCTGCGTGCGCCGAAGGTCGGACCATCCTGCGTGGCGCCGAAGAACTGCGGGTCAAGGAGTCGGACCGCATCCAGGTCATGGCCGACGGCCTGCTGGCGCTGGGTGTGAAATGCGAACCGACCCCGGACGGCATCATCATCGACGGCGGCCTGATTGGCGGCGGCGAAGTGCACGGTCACGGCGACCACCGGATTGCCATGGCCTTCAGCGTTGCGTCCCTGCGCGCCACTGCGCCGATTCGCATCCATGATTGCGCGAACGTCGCGACCTCGTTCCCCAACTTCCTCGCGCTGTGCGCGCAGGTCGGCATCCGCGTTGCTCAAGAGGCTCAGTCGTGAACATCAAGCCACCGGTCATTACCATCGACGGCCCAAGCGGGTCGGGCAAGGGCACCATCGCCGGCATACTGGCCAAGCGCCTCGGCTGGTGCCTGCTGGATTCCGGTGCGCTGTACCGCCTGCTGGCTTTTGCCGCACGCAACCACGGTGTCGACCTGACGAATGAAGAGTCGCTGAAGCTGCTGGCCGCTCATCTGGACGTGCAGTTCGTCGGCGCAACCGAAGGTCATCCGCAGCGCATCATCCTCGAAGGCGACGATGTGACCGATGACTTGCGCAACGAACAGGTCGGCGCCTGGGCTTCCCAAGTGGCCGCCTTGCCGGCCGTGCGCGACGCTCTGCTGCAGCGCCAGCGGGCTTTTCAGGAAGCTCCGGGGCTGGTAGCCGATGGCCGCGACATGGGTACGGTGGTTTTTCCGGACGCGCCATTGAAGATTTTCCTCACCGCCAGTGCCGAGGAACGTGCGCGCCGTCGATACTTGCAGTTGAAGGGCAAAGTCGATGGTGTTAGTCTGTCGAGTCTGCTAGATGAGATACGTGTCCGCGACGAGCGTGACACCCAGCGAGCGGTAGCCCCGCTCAAGCCGGCGGCTGACGCCATACAGCTGGATTCCACGGAATTATCCATCGACCAGGTGCTGCAACGCATCATGAGCGAGATCGCCATTCGCGATATCGCCGGGTGACCAAGAAGCGCAACAGGGGACCAGTCATAGTCCTGCAGTGCTTCTTTAAATGAACGTAACCCACGTCGTCTGGGATGTGGAGATGGGCGTATTCTTCGCCCTTATACTCAGGAATTAAAATGAGCGAAAGCTTTGCGGAACTCTTTGAAGAAAGCCTAAAAACCCTGAACCTTCAGGCAGGCTCCATCATCACCGGTGTTATCGTTGATATCGATTACCAAGCTCGCTGGGTAACCGTTCACGCTGGCCTGAAGTCTGAAGCACTCATCCCGCTTGAGCAGTTCTACAACGACGCTGGCGATCTGACTATCAATGTCGGTGACGAAGTTCACGTTGCTCTGGACTCGGTAGAAGACGGTTTCGGTGAAACCAAGCTGTCCCGTGAAAAAGCCAAGCGCGCTGAGTGCTGGATCGTTCTGGAAGCAGCCTTCGCAGCTGAGGAAGTGGTCAAGGGCGTTATCAACGGTAAGGTTAAAGGCGGCTTCACTGTCGACGTTAACGGCATCCGTGCGTTCCTGCCAGGTTCCCTGGTTGACGTCCGTCCTGTGCGCGATACCACGCACCTGGAAGGCAAAGAGCTGGAATTCAAGGTCATCAAGCTTGACCAGAAACGCAACAACGTTGTCGTTTCCCGTCGTAGCGTCCTCGAAGCCGAGAACTCCGCTGAGCGTGAAGCTCTGCTGGAATCCCTGCAGGAAGGCCAACAAGTCAAAGGTATCGTCAAGAACCTCACCGATTACGGCGCATTCGTCGATCTGGGTGGCGTCGATGGCCTGCTGCACATTACCGACATGGCTTGGAAACGCATCAAGCATCCATCGGAAATCGTCAACGTTGGCGACGAGATCGATGTCAAGGTTCTCAAGTACGATCGCGAACGCAATCGTGTTTCCCTGGGCCTGAAGCAGCTGGGCGAAGATCCATGGGTTGCTATCAAAGCCCGTTACCCAGAAAGCACTCGCGTTACCGCTCGTGTAACCAACCTGACCGACTACGGCTGCTTCGCTGAGCTGGAAGAAGGCGTTGAAGGCCTGGTACACGTTTCCGAAATGGACTGGACCAACAAGAACATCCACCCTTCGAAAGTCGTACAAGTCGGCGACGAAGTGGAAGTTATGGTTCTGGACATCGACGAAGAGCGTCGTCGTATCTCCCTCGGCATCAAGCAGTGCAAATCTAACCCATGGGAAGATTTCTCTGGCCAGTTCAACAAGGGCGATAAAATCTCCGGCACCATCAAGTCGATCACCGATTTCGGTATCTTCATTGGTCTGGACGGCGGCATCGACGGTCTGGTTCACCTGTCCGACATCTCCTGGAACGAAGTGGGCGAAGAAGCCGTTCGCCGCTTCAAGAAGGGCGACGAGCTGGACACCGTTATCCTGTCGGTTGACCCAGAGCGCGAGCGCATCTCCCTGGGCATCAAGCAACTGGAAAGCGATCCGTTCTCCGAGTACGTTCAAGAGAACGACAAAGGCGCAATCGTTAAAGGCATCGTGAAAGAAGTTGACGCTAAAGGCGCCATCATCACTCTGGCCGACGATATCGAAGCGACTCTGAAAGCCTCCGAAATCAGCCGTGACCGCGTTGAAGACGCGCGCAACGTTCTGAAAGAAGGCGAAGAAGTAGAAGCCAAGATCATCAGCGTTGACCGCAAGAGCCGTGTAATCCAGCTCTCCATCAAGTCGAAAGACGTTGAAGAAGAGAAAGAAGCAATCCAAAGCCTGCGCGACAAGCCAGCTTCGGATACCGCTGCTCCTGGTCCTACCACTCTGGGCGACCTGTTGCGTGCACAAATGGAAAAACAGAACTAAGTTCTGTCAGACCATAGAAAAAGGGCGACTTCGGTCGCCCTTTTTTACGCCTGCAATTCAGCAAACCCCCATTCCCCAATTCCCCCCCCCCAATCCCAAAATATCCCCAATCCCCCCCGTAGGAGCTGCCGAAGGCTGCGATCTTTTGATCTTTCGCTCTTTATGGCCGCCACTCGCATCCCACGCTGAACCAACACCCCCACCAAACTGTCCCTTTCTTTAACAGGATCAATCGCTTATTTGCAGCTACTCTAGAGCATAGGGCGCAAGCACCCTCCGGTAGGGTGCCTGACTAATAAGGAAGTGCATGAACAAGCTCATGGTCGCCATAACAGTATTGGCACTGGCAGGCTGCACCACCAGCGCCAAGACCCATGCGGTGCGTGGTGTCAGCGGGATAGAGATCGATTGCTCCGGCCTGGGCTCGGGTTGGGAGAAATGCCGCAAGCGCGCCGACAAGGAGTGCAAAGCGGCAGGCTACAAGGTTATTGCAAGGTCGGATGACGCCAAGGACGAGGATGAATACCCATTCGGTTTTAATCCCGCAGGCTACCTGACACGCACCATGCTGGTGATTTGCAGGTGACTGAACAAGCGGCCCGCCCGCTTGAGACGCCCGCAAATAGGGCGACTCAAAGCCGGTAACGATATGTCAAATCTTGGACTGTTCAAATGGCTCCGAGCGTGCTAAAACCTTTGAAGCGCTGATCTAGCTGCTTGAAAAAGAAGGGAAAAATATGACGAAGTCGGAGTTGATCGAACGAATTGTCACCCATCAAGGGCTGCTCTCATCCAAGGATGTGGAGCTGGCCATCAAGACCATGCTTGAACAAATGTCCCAATGCCTGGCCACCGGGGATCGAATCGAGATCCGGGGTTTTGGCAGCTTCTCATTGCACTACCGCGCACCGCGGGTAGGTCGCAATCCCAAGACCGGGCAGTCGGTTAGCCTGGATGGGAAGTTCGTTCCGCATTTCAAGCCGGGGAAGGAGCTGCGGGATCGGGTGAATGAGGACGAGGAGGAGGGGGTTTGACAGCCTTTGATTTTCAAGGAGTTGCTGATGCGTAACTTGAAGCGCGTGGTGCTGGCACTATTTGTCCTGTTGCTGGTTCTGGCGACTCTCGCATTCGTGCTCGAGAACCAGCAATCGGTTTCCTTGCTGTTCCTTGGTTGGGCGGGGCCGCAGTTGCCTGTGTCACTGTTTCTGGTGCTTGCGCTTCTGATCGGCATGGTGATCGGTCCATTGTTAGGCTGGTTCTTGGAGCACACGTCCAGAGCTTCCCGCAAGCGACATGTCTGATTGAGTCTCATTTGTACAAGGCCCGGCAAACGCACGAAGTCAGCCACAGCTTGTCTATATCCGTTAGTAAAACCTTCATTTAGCTGTAAAATGCGGCGCTCGTCCGGTAGTGGCATGTGTCCACTTCGGCAGACTGGTTCTGGCGACAGCTTCCACAGACGTGTCGGCTTTTGCATTCATGGATTAGACAGTGTTCGTTTGGCGGTGCTGTCTGTAACTCAAGGGTATGGTTTCGCGTGAAAATTCTAGTAACCGGCGGCGCCGGGTTTATCGGCTCGGCAGTCATTCGTCATATCATCTCCAACACTAACGACTCAGTTGTTAACGTTGATAAGCTTACTTATGCCGGTAACCTTGAATCCTTAGTTGGCGTTAGTAACGATTCTCGTTATGCGTTTGAGCGCGTAGATATCTGCGACCGTGATCAGATTGATCGTGTACTGCGTGAACATCAGCCGGATGCCATTATGCACCTGGCCGCAGAGTCCCACGTTGATCGTTCGATCACTGGCCCTTCCGAGTTTATTCAGACCAATATCATTGGTACCTATACGCTGCTCGAAGCTGCACGCCACTACTGGGCGGCGCTGGACGATGCACGCAAAGCCAATTTCCGCTTTCACCACATTTCGACTGACGAAGTCTATGGAGACCTGGAAGGTCCGGAAGACCTCTTCACCGAAACCACGCCGTATCAGCCAAGCTCGCCTTACTCGGCCAGCAAGGCCAGCTCCGATCACCTGGTTCGCGCCTGGGCGCGTACCTACGGCCTGCCGACTCTGGTCACCAACTGCTCTAACAACTACGGCCCGTGCCACTTCCCTGAAAAACTGATCCCGCTGATCATCCTTAATGCACTGGAAGGTAAGCCACTGCCGGTGTACGGCAAAGGAAACCAGGTCCGTGACTGGCTCTACGTCGAAGACCACGCCCGTGCGTTGTACAAAGTCGTTACCGAAGGTGTGATCGGCGAGACGTACAACATCGGCGGCCATAACGAAAAGCAAAATATCGAAGTCGTGAACACCTTGTGTGAACTGCTCGATGAACTGCGTCCAGATTCCGCGCACCGCCCCCATGCCCGCCTGATCACCTACGTCCAGGATCGCCCGGGCCATGATCAGCGCTACGCGATCGACGCCAGCAAAATCCAGCGCGAGCTGGGCTGGACCCCTGAAGAGACCTTCGACACCGGTATTCGCAAAACGGTTGAGTGGTATCTCAACAACACTGAATGGGTAGAGCACGTGAAAAGCGGCAGCTACCAGCAGTGGATCGACCAGAACTACGCTGATCGCTCGAACAAAGCATGAAGATCCTTCTACTGGGAAAAAACGGCCAAGTGGGCTGGGAGCTGCAGCGCTCCCTCGCGCCACTGGGCGAGTTGATTGCACTGGATCGTCATCCAATCGATGGCCTGTGCGGCGATCTGTCTGATCTCGACGCCTTGCGCGCGACTATTCGTCAGGTCAAGCCTGACGTGATCGTTAACGCCGCAGCCTACACGGCCGTCGATAAAGCAGAGTCGGAAACCGAACTGGCCGCCCGCGTGAACGGCCAGGCAAGCAAGGTCATGGCAGAAGAGGCCGTGGCGTTGAACGCATGGCTGATTCACTATTCCACGGACTACGTTTTCAGTGGCCAGGGCTCGACGTCTTGGCTGGAAACCGATGCAGTTGCACCCGTCAATCACTACGGGGCCAGCAAACTAGCAGGCGAGCAGGCTATTACTGCATCCGGCTGCAAGCATCTGATCTTCCGTACGAGTTGGGTCTATGGCGCTCGTGGCAATAATTTTGCCAAAACCATGCTGCGCCTGGCCAAGGATCGCGAAACCTTGAGCGTTATCGCCGACCAGATTGGCGCGCCGACCGGTGCCGAGTTGATCGCGGACGTCACTGCGCTGGCCATTCAGCAAGTCCAACAGCGTCCCGAGTTGTCTGGCCTGTATCACTTGGCTGCCGCCGGTGAAGTGTCATGGCATGGTTACGCCAGCCATGTGATCGATTTCGCCAAAAACAACGGCGAGCAGCTTGCCGTTGCGGCGGTAAATCCGATCGAGACTAGCGCTTATCCGACCCCTGCACGCCGTCCTCTGAATTCTCGTTTGAACACTCAGAAGCTGCGTGACAATTTTTATCTACACTTGCCGGATTGGCAACGTGGCGTAACCCGAATGCTTAGGGAAGTTCTCAACAAATGACCACCATAAATCGTAAAGGCATTATCCTCGCAGGCGGTTCGGGCACGCGACTGCACCCGTTGACCCTTGGCGTGTCCAAGCAGATGCTGCCAATCTACGACAAGCCGATGATCTTCTATCCGCTGTCGGTACTAATGCTTGCTGGCATGCGTGAAATCCTGATCATTTCGACGCCCGAGGATCTTCCTTGCTTCCGCAAGTTGCTGGGTGACGGCAGTCTGTATGGCATCAAGTTGACCTATGCCGAGCAGCCTAGCCCGGATGGCCTGGCGCAAGCGTTCATAATCGGTGAAGAGTTTATTGGCAATGACCCTTGCTGCCTGATCCTCGGCGACAACATTTTCTACGGCCAACATTTCTCGGACAACCTGCGCTCCGCAAGTACCCAGCAACACGGCGCGACGGTATTCGGTTATCACGTGTCGGATCCTGAGCGTTTTGGTGTAGTGGAATTCGACGCCTCCGGCAAAGCCCTGAGCATCGAAGAAAAGCCGGTCAAGCCCAAGTCCAACTACGCGGTAACCGGCTTGTATTTCTACGACAACGACGTCGTTGAAATTGCCAAGAACATCAAGCCGTCCGAGCGGGGTGAGTTGGAAATCACCGACGTCAACAGTGTTTACCTCGAGCGCAAGACACTTAAGGTCGAAATGCTCGGCCGTGGCTTCGCCTGGCTGGATACCGGTACTCATGATTCGTTACTGGAAGCCAGTCACTTCGTGCACACCATCGAGCAGCGCCAGGGCTTGAAGGTCGCGTGCTTGGAAGAGATTGCCTACCACAATGGCTGGATCAATGCCGAACAGCTCGGTGCGCAAGCCAACGCGCTGAAGAAAACGGGCTATGGCCAGTACCTGCAGAAGCTGCTGGACTCGCCGTCCCACTGATTTGGAAGGTTAAAACTTTCGAACAGTAGCTTCTAACCAGTGCAAGCAGGAATGGCATGCCAGTGAAACATCCCCGAGTTGCGGTTTTGCTGGCCGCTTACAATGGTATGCGGTGGATCGAGGAGCAGTTAGCCTCGATCCTCAGCCAGTCAGCTGTCGACGTGACGGTTTGTATCAGCATCGATCCCTCGACCGATGGTACCGAAGACTGGTGCACAGCTTACGCAGTTGCGCATCCGAACGTCATTGTGCTGCCTAAGGTCGGCAAGTTCGGCGGCGCTGCCCGCAACTTTTTCCGCTTGATCCGTGATGTCGACCTTGCTCCGTATGACTTCATCGCATTCGCCGACCAAGATGACATCTGGCACGCAGACAAACTGCAGCGCGCGACTGGGATGATCGTAAGCCGCCATGTCGACGCGTACTCCAGTAACGTCACGGCGTTCTGGCCGGACGGTCGAACACAGTTGCTGGACAAGGCCCAGCCACAGGTCGCTTGGGATTATCTATTCGAAGCAGCCGGACCCGGTTGCAGCTACGTGATGAGCCAGCCATTCGCGCAAACGCTTAAAACCTCGATGCTTGCTAACTGGCATGCCTTGCAGGCGGTGAGTCTTCATGATTGGTACATCTATGCTTTTGCCCGCAGCCACGGCTATCACTGGTACATCGATCCGTTACCGTCCATCGAGTATCGCCAGCACGAGCATAACCAGGTCGGTGCCAACGCTGGGTTCCTTTCACTGCTCTCTCGTTTTAAAACCATTCATGATGGATGGTGGTTCACTCAGGTTAAGACCATCGCCTTACTGGTGGGGCAGGAAGATGACCCGTTCGTAAAAAGTTGGTTGCCCTTACGCCGGAGGCAATTGTTTAAGCTGTCGCTCAGCGCGAGCCAATGTAGGCGCCGAACGCGCGACAAAGTCTTCTTCTTTTGTATTTGCTGGGCCACCGCGTTGTTAGGAAATAAAGCTCAATGAACGCCGCAAAGATATTAATAACCGGAGCGAGTGGTTTCGTCGGCGAGGCGCTGGTGTTCAAACTGTTGGTAGATAAGAAGTTCCGTCCTGTCGCAGCGGTCCGCGGTGCATCCCGCTTGCACGGATTGTGTCCGGTAGTGCCCTTCGACCTTACAGATGCTCAGACCTTGCCAGTGCTTACTGATATCGATGTAGTCATTCACGCGGCGGCCCGAGTGCACGTCATGTCCGAAACGGCGACGGACGCGCTGACCGAGTTCCGCAAGGTGAACGTCGAGGGCACCCTGATGTTGGCCCAGCGTGCCGCGGACGCGGGGGTAAAACGATTCATTTTCATTAGCTCAATCAAGGTCAACGGTGAAAGCACAATCACGGGCAAACCTTTCATGTCGGATGACACCCCTAATCCATCAGGTCCTTATGGAGTTTCCAAACACGAGGCTGAAGAGTTACTGAAGAAATTGGGCAAAGATACAGGCATGGAGGTCGTAATCATCCGTCCGCCATTGGTCTATGGCCCAGGGGTAAAAGCCAACTTTCTGAGCATGCTGAATGCCCTCAGTAAAGGAATCCCTTTGCCGTTAGGCGCCATTCGCAATCAACGAAGCCTTGTCGCGATCGGCAACCTTGTGAGTCTCATCGTCACTTGTATTGATCATCCTGCAGCCGCCAATCAGACTTTTTTGGTCAGCGATGGCGAGGATTTATCCACGCCGCAATTGCTCCGCCGTCTAGCCAGGGCGCTGGGCAAGCCTGCACGACTCTTGCCACTGCCTGAGTGTTTGCTGATGCTAGCTGCAGCTGTGCTGGGAAAGCAGGCAGTGGTAAGGCGCATATGTGGATCACTACAAGTCGATATTGGTAAAAATCGCCAACTGCTGGGGTGGACACCCCCCGTCAATATGGAAAAAGCCCTGCGGCAGACCGCTGGCTACTATCAGGAAAGACAAACGAAATGATGGTTTGGTGGTTGTTATTCGCGGTGTTTGCTGTTTCCTGGGGGTTGACGCTCGTCTTGCGTCGCTATGCTTTGGCCAAGAGCCTGATGGATATTCCAAACGAACGTAGTTCTCACACTGTACCTACGCCGCGTGGAGGAGGGGTTGCAATCGTTGCTGCATTTCTCGTCGCGCTGCCCATCCTCACCGGTTTAGGACTGCTCGACACCTCTGCTCTGTACGCTCTGCTCGGCTCCGGTCTGCTCGTTGCGGTTATTGGTTTCATCGATGACCACGGGCATATTCCTGCTAGATGGCGGTTGCTTGGGCATTTTATCGCTGCAGCCTGGGCGCTTTTCTGGTTGGAAGGTTTACCGCCAATCGAGTTCTTCGGCATCGCTGTTGATTTGGGATGGTTCGGAAGTATTTTAGCCGCGGTGTACTTAGTCTGGATGTTAAACCTCTATAACTTCATGGATGGTATAGATGGCCTGGCAAGTGCTGAAGCGATCAGTGTTTGCCTCGCTATATGCGTGGTTTATTGGGTTTCAGGCTGCGCAGAGCTTGTTTGGGGGGCCCTGATATTGGTGGCAGCCGTAGCGGGATTTCTATTCTGGAATTTCCCTCCTGCTCGTATCTTTATGGGAGATGCCGGTAGCGGCTTCTTGGGGGTCGTACTAGGAGCGCTAGCAATACAGGCTGCATGGACAGAACCGCAATTGCTTTGGAGTTGGCTGATTCTATTGGGAGTATTTATCGTCGATGCGACCTGGACACTCTTTGTGCGGCTGTTCAGGGGTGAAAAAATATACCAGGCCCATAGAAGTCATGCCTATCAACTGGCCTCAAAACATTTTAAAAGCCATAAGGTCATCACTTTATCCATCGTAGCCATTAATATTGGCTGGCTAATGCCGTGGGCGTTATGGGTGGGTTTGGGAGGATCTTGGTTGATTGGCATTGTAGTGGCGTATGTTCCGTTATGTTTAATGGCTTGGAAGATGAGCGCGGGAAAGACTGAGTATTAAAATACGCTTCCGAGGAGGAAATGTAATAAGTTTGTGTTTGGGCATAACCTCTTGAAGAGGTACATGTATGCAACCAAAAAATCTGACAGTCCCAAAGAAACCGGCCCGTGAGGCCCCAGCGCGTCCTTCGCTCCATTCCCATGCTGATCGACCAGTTCATCAGGCGCCCGATGAGTGCCGAAGCTATTCAGGATGCTCCGATGGCAGTCAAGAGGGCCCTGATCCAACGAGCCTTGGGTGCCGAGCTCGGCCACCACCTTAGCTATCCTCAGGGCGCGGAGCGCCCTGAGGAGTCGAGCAGCCAACGCAACGGTAAGATCAGCGACTGTGCTGAACTATAACGGCCCACTTCGCTTGGATATCCCCAGAGACTGCGACGGCAGCTTTGCGCCGCTTCTGATCCCAAAGCACGAGCCCCGTTTTACCGGCTTTGATGACAAGATCGTTGCCATGTACGCCCGTCGCATGACGGTGAGTGAGATTCGCCCATTCCTGTCTGAGCAGTATGCAAAAGACGTCTCCCATGACTTCATCAGCTCGGCTGCCGATGCTGTTTTGGAACAGGAAAGTGGCTTGGAAACAACGTCCGCTTGAGTCCGTGTACCCGGTGAGTTTCTTCGACGCACTGCCGGTCTAAGTTAGTGATGAAGGGCTGGTTTGCAATAAAGCTATCTAGCTGGCGTTAGGCGTATTACCAGAAGGCACCCGGGATATTTTGGGTATCTGGCTTGAGACCACTGAAGGCGCCAGGTTCTGGATGAAAGTCTTGAACGACCTCAAGACCTGCGGAGTTGAGGACGTTGTGATTGCGGTCACGGACGGACTTAAGGGCATGGCCCGAAGCCTTGAGCGCAGTGTTTCGTCACCGCTCCAAGAACCCGACTTTCAAGGTGATTAACTGATCCTCGATGCTGTGCTCCCGATTCACGAAGGAGCCAGTACCTCATGATGCGCCCCGACGGCAAAGTCGACAAAATCTATCTCTACCCCAAGCCCGTCGACTGCGGATTCCACGACACTTGGACACTCAGCCCACGATCACTTGGACACTCGTTCCATGCTCACTTGGACACCTGATCCACGTCCACTTGGATAGGCAGTCGGAGCGCTGCGACGTAAGTTTGCATTGTTAATCTGAAGTCTCTGTCGCCGTCAATTTCGTTGCGCGTCTGCGCATCGATTCGCCGTTCAGTTCGATCCGATAAGCGTTGTGCACCAGCCGGTCGAGGATTGCATCGCCCAAGGTTGGATCGCCGATCAGCGCATGCCATTTGTCCACCGTCATATGGCTGGTCACCAGCGTCGAGCGGTTGCCGTAACGGTAGTCCAGCAGTTCAAGCATGTCGCGCCGTTGCGCAGCGGTAAACGGTGCCAGCCCCCAGTCGTCAAGGATCAGCAAGTCGGTCTTGGCATAACCCGCCATCAGTTTCGCGAAGCGGCCGTCGCCGTGGGCCAGGCCCAGTTCTTCCATCAAGCGCGGCAAGCGCAGATAACGCACGCTATAACCGTCGCGGCAGGCCTAGTGAGCCAGCGCGCAGGCGATCCAGGTTTTGCCTACGCCAGTTCGGCCGCCGATGATCAGGTTCAGGCCGTCGCGCAGCCACTGGCCGCTGCCCAGTTGCAGGATCAAGGCCCTGTCCAGGCCACGCGGGCTGCGATAGTCGATGTCTTCCAGACAGGCGTTATGGCGCAGTCGTGCGGCTTTCAGGCGAGTCGTCAGGCGGGCGTCTTCGCGCTCGGTCAGCTCGCGGTCGACCATCAGGCCGAGGCGCTCGTCGAAGCTGAGATCGTTGATGTCAGGCGTTGCCTGTTGTTCGCCAAACGCCTTGATCATGCCGTTCAGTCTCAGGGTTTGCAGCTTATCGAGAGTTGGGTTGGGCAGCATTTTGATGCTCCTTTTTCAGTCAGTGGTAGTAGCCTGGGCCGCGCAGATTGATATGTTCTTCGGGCAGTAACGGCAGGTTTTGCTTGGCCAGCGGTAGCCGCTCCATGCCTTGGCGCAGGATCGATTCCAGGCTTTTGTAGCTGCACGCGCCAAGTGCCAGCGCTCGCTGGCTAGCGGCTTCCGGACGCTCTTCGCCGTGCTGTTTGCTCAGACGCAGGATGCCCAGGCAGGCGCGGAAGCCGCGCTGCGGATGGATCCGGCGTTCGAGGATGTAGGCGATGACGCCGGCCGTATTCGGGCCTGTCTGCTCTGCCCAGTGGATCAGTCGCTGCGGCGTCCATTCGGCATGTTCTCGGTGACTTTTGGGCATGTGCTCGGTTTGAGGGGGGGGGCGGCCTTTATGTGCTGAAAGCAGATGGCTGGCCACCCGCTGGTTGGCGTGGAAGCATTCGACGGTGTTAGCGGTTAGCCGCACTTCGAGTTGGTGCTTCACCAACTGATACGGCACCGAGTAGTAATGGCCATCGACCTCGACGTGGTAGTCGATATGTACTCGCACCTTTTTCTATTCGGCGTAGACGTAAGGGTGTTCCGGCAGAGCTTGCAGCGCTGGTTGGTCGATGCTCTCGAAGGCTGACCGGCGTGAGCCGGGCAGCTTCTTGAAGGGCTTCTGATTGAGGCGATCCAGCAGCAGCGCGATGGCTGTGTTGAGTTCGCCCAGCGAGAAGAACTGGCGGTTGCGCAGCACCGCCAGGATCCAGCGCTCGACCACTTGCACGCCGACTTCGACCTTGGCTTTGTCCCGAGGCTTGCGAGATCTGGCAGGCAACACGGCCACGCCGTAATGCTCGGCTAGGTCGCGGTAACTGGGGTTGATATCGGGCTCGTAACAATGCGCTTTCGTAACGCCGCTGCGCAGATTGTCCGGTACCAGGATCTGCGATGTACCACCGAGAAAGGCAAAGCAGCGTACGTGCGAGCCCAGCCAGTCGGGCAGTTCCTGCGACCAGGTGGCCTCGGCGAAGGTGTAGCTGGACGCGCCGAGGACGGCGACGACGATCTGCGTCTGGCGGATCTCGCCGGTTCGCCGATCAATGACTGGCACGGTCTGGCCGGCGTAATCAACGAACAGCTTCTCGCCGGCATGGTGTTCTTGGCGCATGACCACATCGATCTTCGCGGCCCAGAGTGCTCGCAGAACCAGCTGTACTGGAAACCTAGCGGGTGGGTGAGCCGATACTCTTGCCAAAGCAGGGCCAGGGTGACGCCGGGACGACGTAACTCGGCATGGACATGAGACCAGTCCGGCATCGGACGTTGATCACTGGGTACCGTCGGCGCTGGCGGGAATTGCGTCCGATAACTGCGTGGGCCAGGTCAGCCCGCAAGCATTGAAGCGGTGCAGGTAATTGCCGGCACTACCGCTGCTAATGCGCAGGCTGGTAGCAATGTTGCGCACGGACAGGCCGGCGTCGAACTTTAGGCGTAGTACCTCTCGGATTTTACGCATGGAAATACGCTCCACGACGACCTCTTCGCTTCGAGAAAATAGGTCGATGGTAGTGAATAATCCTGCGCTGCTGCCTGCCTGAGCTTGGGTCGGATCAGTGAGAGATCACTGTCCAAGTGCTCGTGGAATCGCTGTCCAAGTGTTCGTGGAATCGCTGTCCAAGTGTTCGTGGACTGGGTGTCCAAGTGCGCATCGAATCCCCACCGTCGACTTTCGAAAATCTATCGACGGCCTGGCTGCCTTGGTCGACCTGGACATAAAAGTGGCAGTGTCCGATCCGATGCTTTTCGCTTTCCTCAACAAATCCCGCAACGCATGAAGATTTTGTATTGGGAGCGCATCGGCTTTTGTCTTTGGCTCAAGCGCCTGGAGTCTGAGCGTTTCAAAACATCGCTCGATGCCAGCGGCGGAGCAATCGTTCTGACCGTCCAGGAGGTGAACTAGCTGCTCGACGGTTTTGACCTGTGGCGTAATAGTCTTCAGCAAGTTTTGACGCCTCGATTTGTCGCCTGATTCGGCATAATCCGCGGCATTATTTCCATGCCTGACAACCTTCCCGATGACCTGGCTGCGCTCAAGCAAATACCTGCTCAGATGCAGTCGAAGGTCGTCCATCTCGAGGAAGAAAACGCGCTGCTACGTCAGCGCCTCTTCGGACGTAAATCTGAGCAGACAATCGATCCGGCAACTCCGCAGTTGGCTCTGTTCAACGAAGCCGAAAGTCTTGCCGAACTCGTCGCCGAAGACGTAGATGAAAAAGAGGTTGCGCGGTCCAAGCGTCGTGGCAAGCGCAAGCCTTTACCTGCCGACTTGCCCCGCTCAGAAATCATCCACGAACTGCCTGAGCATGAACTGGCCTGCGTTTGCGGTTGCCGCAAATTCACCATCGGTGAGGAGGTCAGCAAACAGCTGGAGATGGTGCCGATGCAGATCCGCGTGATCAAACATATCCGCAAAGTCTACGCCTGCTGCAACTGCGAACGGCCGCGGTCACCTGTGATATACCCGCGCAAGGGATCGAAAAAGCGTGGCGAGTCCCAGTGTGCTGACAATGTTACTGACCATCAAATATGTGGACGGCTGCCGCTTCACCGCTTTGAAAGGGTGTTAGGTCGAAACGGTGTAGATATCCCGCGCCAAACCTTGGCGCGCTGGATAATCAAATACTGCGACTTAAATATCCAGCTTGACCAGCGCAGCCAATTCGTCGATGCATTTTCGGAAGTCGACCAGCTTGGGGTACAGATACACTTTTCGACTTTGGCATCCGGTCGCATCATGGCGAGTTGGCTCCTGAGAGAATCGGGAACAGCATCCGGCATCAGCTCAGAGCGTTGAATGTGGGGGTTATGGAGTGCTTACGATTCATCAAGCCGACCTAGTGAAATTTAGGCCTGCCTAGCGGCAGGCCGTTATCGGCACCAACACAATTAACACTCTCAGTGAGGCCCCTGAAAGGTACTTTCGAATGAATTCAGATTTTACTATCTTGTAGTAGAACAGAGCTTTTTGTACCTTTTTTCTCGAGTACCAATGTGCTAATTTTTTCGCCGTTTGCATTGAGCTGATCTAAATAGTTCTTAATATTTTCATTTTCGTCAATCATTATAACGCTGGCTGACTTGATCATCTCTTGGAGCTTAATTAAATTTGGAAAACCTCCCAGCTCTCTTAATTCTGCGGAACCAGCGTTGACCCAAGAGCCGTTTCCGAACTTACAGCCGCTAACAACTTCAGCGTACTTGTACCTAGTGTCGTTTTGACTGGCTGAAAGCTTGTCAGAACTGAGTGTGGACCTGGTGAGCAAAATACATTTATCTTTCGCTTTGAAATTTTGAAGCTCGGCCCTCAGACCACCTAGATCCCCTCTGGTGATTGCCTGAGAGTTAACAGTATCCTTGAATACAAGCGTATTTTGGTAAATATTCTGCGTCAGAAAAACTATGGATATTATAAAAAAAGTCGCGATAAACAATTTTATTTTTTGATTTTTGGTATGAAAGTAAATTTTTATCATGGCGCCGACAATTATGGCATAGGCCATTGCCTGTATCGGCCAGAGGATCCATCTCGCATAATCCAAAGTCATCGCTGCGGGTAGAGCTTTGAAGCCGAAACTGACAGTCACTATTACGGCAAGCAAAGAACCGATCAATGCATTTCTCAATTGAGATGATTTTATTAATAGTGACGAAAATAGCGCTGCTATCCAAAAATATGAGAAAAATAAGCCACGATAGTAAGAGTGGGATAATCCAAAATTAGCATCATTGTAAATTATAACAGTTGAAGATTTCGAAACGAAATTTTCGAAAGCGGCTAGCAATCCTTGAATTGGATAAAAGTCTACGCCGCCTGCTCTTGGGTCGGAAATAGCCTCATTGAGAATTACGTATACGAGTAAAGCTGTGGTAATAAAAATGTAAGATAGTTTTAAATAAGATTTTATATTTTTAGGTAATTTAAGAATCTCAGGAATTAGGAAAGCAAAGATAAGTACGGCGACAACGTGTAGCAATGAATAGTTTATTAAAATTAAACCAAAAAAGGCGACCGGAGTAATTAGCCATAGTAATTTTTTTTTGGACGAATCAATCACAACGTCAACGAGAGCAGGTGTGATAAACAGGCCAATAATTAAAGCGTTTTTTCCCGCGAAGGGAAGAGAAAAACCTATAGTCTGATCTAGTCCCCAAAATACGAAATAGCAGATGGCTATCCATACTCCCATTGATATATTTAATGGGAGATGTTTTGCCCAAAGCCACGCCCAAGTCAGCGGAATTAACCAGAGTGAGACAATATTGATAGTTTTGAATGCAAGTAACGCATCGATCGGTGGAAGCCAGCCTAATATATAAGAGTATAGTATAGGTGCGCCAGGTGGATAACTGTGTCCTGAAGTACCTTTTACGTAGTATTCAACTAAAGTTCTATTGATGTCTATTATTTGCGAAAATGTAGGGATTGCGACAGGGTCATCAGCTGGTAGAGTTCCCCCGTTCCAATAAGTATATAAAACTATTAAGCCGGCTGCGACAATTGTCGTATAGCCAACAATATTTGAGAGAGGATTATTTGTTACTTCTTCGCTCGGTGCATCTAGTTTGAGTGTTCTAGAGTAGAGCCAGATTGCCGTAAATGTAAGCGCTCCAAAAAACGCAATAGCTTTTGAATGGTCCAGTCCGACACTCATCGAAACTGTAGCAATGGCAGCAAGATTTAACACTACTAGCGTCAATGCTAGGTATGCTGTCTCTATGCCTCTAATTAGATGTACTTTCTTTTTTGTCATTTTATCGGGCGTATACCTGGTTTTTAGTGTGATTTAGAAATTTAATTTTATGTGTGCGAAGAAGATGCCTTATGTTGACGCACATATTAATAATTTCCGGTGTTTAACTTTCCAATATAATGGTTAACGTTGACAAATTCCATTATGTCGCTCGAAAAATTGTTGAGAATTACGATCATGCCTGCGTTCAACGATAAAAGCACGTTTTACAGTATTGTCATATTGGCAGGAAGGACGACCAGGAAAAAACGGGTTTTTTCTATGTTCGAAAAAAACCGAGGATATCACGCAAAAACTGATCCATGACCAAGTAGGTACACAACTGTTTTTATCGAATTTCAGTACTTTTCTGGTGAAATTTTTATTTTTAAGGGCGTTTTTCAAGTCAAGCTTTGTGAGATGACTAAAAGCAATTTGCATCAATCCTATGACGAAAGGTGCAATGACTAGCACGTTTTCTAAGCCTAATTTAAAAATTGCAGCAATGTACAACGAGAATGTCCAGCCGGCAGAAAAAACCAGAAATAGTGCTAGCAGCTTATGCATGATTAAACTCGAAGCTCTCAAAAAGTTGTAAGTATAAAAATCCTTATCATATTTTTAAGAAGAGTGGAGCGTTACAATAATTCCTAAAAATATTAGTGTGACTCCAACGAAATACTGAGGTTGGAATCGCTCGCCAAAAATAAAATAACTACCGATAGGCACTAATACAAAAGCAAGTGCCATCAAGGGATAAGCTTTTCCTAGCTCGATTTTTTGTAGAACCCAAACCCAGGCTATGGTCGTAACTCCATATAAGGCAAAGGCGCTGAATAGTGTGATCAATAGTTTTTGGTCAAAAATATTTTCGGATTTATGTAGTGCTATAGCGCTCAATTTAAACAACAGTTGTCCTGCTGCAATGCCGAATACACAAATGATCGCGATAAAATATGTCATTTTTGCGTAGTGCCGTTAGTGGATTTTTGTAGAGTGCGTTGCCTTAAATGAAACGGTCTTTTTGGGTTTGATTGTATATCATAGCCAATAAAAGCAAGAATGAACTGAGTTCCGAGTATTACGGGAAGTGCAGATAACATTACTGTTCCAGCAGAAGTAGGTATTCCTGTTTGAAAAGAGGTGATCCAATGAGTCAAGCCAAATGTAGAGCCTAGAAGAAACATAACAATCCCTAGAGGCAATTCGATTGAAGCTAACGACATGTCACGCAAATAATAGTTGTAAAAAATTCTTTTGCCGAAATTTCTAATGTGCTTGAAAAAGAATTCGCCAATTACTTGGGATATTTTTAGATTGCTTACCTCGTCATCGTATTTGGCATCCATAGGGACATCTATAACAACGGCACGCAATGTGTTTAATCTAAAAAGGATATCTGTCTCAAAAAAATATCGACGACTAATTTTTTTCATTGGTAGGTGCTTTGCAACATCTGTATGTATCGCGGTGAACCCATTTGTTGGATCAAATAGGTCCCAATATCCGGAGGATAGTTTAGTCATGAAAGATAATGCGGCATTGCCAAAAAGTCGGATTTTTGGCATTTGACGAATTTCCTCAAGATCAAAAAAGCGATTTCCTTTGGTATAATCTGCCTCGCCGTTAATAATAGGGAAAACGAATGAAGGTATTAACGAAGGATCCATCTGGCCATCGCCATCAACCTTTACGATAATATCCATGCCATCAGCGATTGCGGCAACATAGCCGGTCATTACTGCGCCGCCTACCCCTTGATTTTCGGGGTTTTTTAAAACAGTGACTCGCGGGTCTGTAGAGTTGTCTTCAACATATTGTCCCGAATGCTGCGGGCAGCAATCGTCTACTATATAGATCTTGTCAACTTCTGGAATCATATCCCTGATTACAGTGAGGATATGTTTTTTTACCTTGTAGCAAGGAATGACGACAGATATTTTATGATTTAAGATCATTTTTCACTAGCCTATTGAAACGCGCTAAATAATTTAAGTATGTAGTGATCTAAATTTTTACCCTTGGTGGCCAAGCTAAACCGAAGTCCTCATGGTCCAGTGTGAGATTAGGGTTGTATGCATAATCTCGCTGGATGTTTGGCCAGCGCGCTTGAACATAAGTAATTTCTTTCATAAAGCGCTGTTGCTTTTCTGGTGTATCTTCTTGACCACGAGTAGCTGATTCGTGGTGGTACATTTCGGCAAATGGGGTCCATACGTTTATATAGCCAGCTTCCTGAACGCGCAGGCAGAAATCGACATCATTGAATGCGATCTTCAAGTGTTCTCCATCCAACCCATCGACTTGATCAAATGTTGACTTTTTGATAATCAAACACGCTGCGGTCACTGCAGAAAACTCTTGAATCAACCCGGCTCTACAGAAGTAACCGTAATCACCTTTCGGCAGATATTTATGTGAGTGCCCAGCCACACCGCCTACACCGATAATAACGCCGCCATGCTGTAGGCGGTTATCTGGATACCAAAGACGTGCACCCACGGCTCCGACGTTTGGTTGCAGGGCGATCGACACCATCTCATCCAACCATTCGGGGGTGATGATTTCAATGTCGTTGTTGATCAGACCTATCAGTGAGCCTTTGGCTTCGCGTACGGCACCGTTATTCAATGCGGAGTAATTGAAAGGGCCGTCATCACGCATTACGCGAATGTTTTCCTCCTTGGCGATCTCAGCAAAATACTCAAGTGACGCGGGGTCGTCTGAACCATTATCGATCAAAATAATTTCATAGTGAGGGTAGGTCGTCAGCTCTTTGATGCTGTCAATGCACTGTTTGACAAGCCCGTGAGCATTCCTAGTGGGAATAATGAGACTAACCAAAGGCAGCAGTTCAGGGAGCTGATAGTGAACGCGGTACATCCCCATCGGCAACAGTTCGGTCTTGCCAATATCACCTTTGCGTTGCAAATGTTCATCCAATGCTTTTACACCCGCTAAGGCAGCATAAGGTTTCTCATCTCCTGCCATTGCAGTGCTTCCGGCATGTATACGCCAGTGGTAAAGCACACGGGGAATGTGGATGATTTGCTCTCTTTGCAATTGCTCTACGCACCGCAACGCCAGATCGTAGTCTTGGGCACCTTCAAACCCAGGTCGAAATCGGCCAACAGTGTCGACCAGGTCTCGACGATAGACGCCGAGGTGGCAAATCATATTCTGCGACCGAAACAAAAATTCATTCCAGTCCGACTTGAAATAAGGTGAGCTTCTTTTTCCTTCGGTATCGATCTTGTCTTCATCTGAATACATCACACCTACGTCTGGATTCTCGATGGCAGTGCGAGCAACCCAGTAAAGTGCGTGCTCAGGCAGTAGATCATCATTATCCATCAGTGCAATATACTGCCCTGTGGCTACTTCAAGCGCAGAGTTACTGGCGCGGGAAATATGTCCATTCTCTGAACGAAGAACTACTTTTATACGTCTGTCTTCGTCGGCCAAAGATCTGAGATATGCAAGTACTTCTGGTTTGGTAGATGCATCGTCTGCAAGGCAAAGCTGCCAATTTGTATACAACTGGGCCTTAACACTTTCAATGGCTTCGCGAAGCAAATCGATCGGTGGATTGTAGACAGGCATAATGATTGAGATCAGAGGCTTGTTTGCCCACTTTCTGATTTCTTCGTTTATGCGCCAGCGACCATTATCATCAAGGGTGTCGTAGTACTCGACCCATCTCGTATAGTCGTGGCGATCCGGAACTTCGCGCATTTCCTGTCCGACAAACGCGTGCTCGTTCGCGCCATTCAGCCATCTCAGTCGTGCTATCACGCCCGCAGTGCCGTGGATCTTCCATACAGTCAAGGCTTTTTGCACAGTACTCTGAATACCGCCACCGCGTCTGATGGCAGAGGGTAATACACGAAGCATTTTCCGCAAGCGGCGCAAGAGCAATATCGATCTGCGCAAGGGCGCTGTCACTTTCCAACTCGTGGAGCTTTGCATGCCGATAATGTGCAAGTTTAGATTGTGAATGTGCGTATCTTTTTGCACTTGCTGTAGCGTAAGTTTGCCTTCCAAGTTTTGGATTTGTACGTTTTTGTCTTTAATTTCTTCTTCTAGGGTTTTGTCAAGTTTTAGAAGTTCAAGTTCGTGCGTTTTTTGATTTAGTAGCAGGAGCTGCTCATGAGCAGACTGCTTTAATTCTGCGTATTTTGACTTCGCTTCTTTCAGTTCAAACTCCAGCGGTTTTATCAGACTGGTCGCCAATTCTTTTGATGCTGTTTCATTAAGCACGGTAATCTCTTGAGCGATCTGCTCATCCATAAGTAGCGTCAAGTCTATTTCCAGTACTAGCTGGTCAAGACTTCCGATTGTCGAGAGATCAACAGGCAAAACCATATGCGGGTCGCTGTTGATTGAAAGGTAGAGTGCACTTGTGTCCACGCTTATAAATTTCACTACGCCAGAATTTTTCTCCTGCTCCCCTTGCCACAACCAAACGGTTTCGGTGTTGCGGGTAATCTTCATCTGACGAATGGAAAAAGACTGTCGAACATCGGTCGGGTCAAACCGCAATACAACACTTTCAGGGGAAATCGTAGCCAACGGAAAAACAAGTATCTGTGCACCGTTTCGTATTTCTTGGCTGATAGTTTTGCTTTCTGAAAACGAATCTGAAGTGTCGCTGTAATAAAGGGTTGCGCGTGGTTGCTTTATTTGGGGGGCGCCAAACGTATAGATTGTTTTTTCAGGGGACCAGTCGAGAAAATTGGTGATGTGACGCCCGGTTACTTTTTCCTGAAACTTAGCCTCTTTGACAATAACACGCTCAAGGTCTTCAGGTGTGATGTCGAGGCTCACACTTTCCAATACCTGGATAATGAACGCCTGTCTGCTCAGGGTTGAAGCGCTGGCAGACAGGGGATTTGCACATGCGAGCAGGAGTAACAGAGCGCGCATTAAAAGATGCCCTAGCTCTACTCCCTCAGACATTTCCCATTCAACATCGATTAAGGACGCGTTTCCGTCCCGATCTATAACAATATTTTGGGGTACAGCGTCGATGTATCGCCCCGGCAATAGATCGGTGATGTTTGCAAGATCAAAGGTATTCCCTTCCTTTGCCAGGAGCACTTTCAAGTGTTGGAGATAAGAGGCTACAAAAGGACTGAAGCTATTGGGTGTCCAATCAATCGTATTTGCCGTTTCCAAAAACGACAGGCTTAAGACCGTCCCTTTGGCGTAAGCATCCGTTTCCGGGAGCACGTACTTGAACGTATCGCTCTGCTCAGTGCCTTCTTCGCTTCCCAAACGCCGATACTGGACTTCTATACCCTGCGGCGACTTGACGAACAGCGACTCCTTGCAGTAGGCAGCCTTTCGGCCGGTGCTGTAATGGTAAGCTAGGACCGTCTCAGAGATAGGGGTTGTTCCGGTACAGGAAGCAGCGACCAAGAATGAGTTGGCCAAATCCATGCCCAGATCGTTATCGATGACGACGGGCCAGGCTTTTTCCAGATTGAAATGTGTGACTTCGGGTAGTTGTGGGTCTTTTTTAACGTTTTGCCAAGCAAGGGCTGCGGCGTCGAATTCGTTCGAATCGAAGCCGGCCTCTGTGATGATCGAGTTTGGTAGTTTGTAGTCAGGGCTTGGGGCCAGGAAAGTCGAAGACTTGAATCCGGCTCGTTCAATTAGTCGCGCCAGCTCTTTGCGACCAAACGTTTTTGGCTGGCCGGCGGAGTATCGACCTTCGATGCCATACATTGGAACGCTGACATGATCCTCCGGCGCACCGGCGAAATATTTCAAGCCAAGCTGATTTTCTATCGCAATGAAAAGATGCCCATCGGGTTTGAGCAAACCGCGAATGCGTTTGAGCATGGCATACGCAGGATCGACATCAGCGCTGAACATGCTGGCGTATTCCAATACACCGATGAGCGTAATGGCGTCGAATTGCTCTTCAGTTTTGAAGTCGTCAAAACGCTCTGCCAGAACGGTCACATTCGGCAGCCCGCGAGTGCGGCTGGCGGCAATGGAGGCGCGTCGCGGGCTGCCTTCGAGGCTTAGCAGCTGGGCACCGCATTCGCCAAGGAAGCGGCTGATGGCGCCGCAGCCAGCACCAATTTCCAGGACCTTACCTTTGAGAAGGTGTTCGAAAGGGCGCAGGATGTTGCCACGTATAGAGCTCAGATGGTAAAGCGTTGCCCAATCGGTGCAGTGTTGTGGCAGCTCTTCAGAAAGAACGGACACGTCTGCGGCATCGCGAATAATCTTGGCGAGTTTGTTTTCAGTTACATCACCATCGCTGTAAGCGATGCCTTGGTAATCAGAACGTACCCACACGCCGGTCTGTTCGTCGCGGGTATACCCGTAGCGATCAAGTTCAAACATTTTCAGTTACCAATTTTATTTCCAAGGAGGCACTTAAATCTATCAAGCCCAGTACCTGTGGAGTGGGCGCTACGACAAAGTGAATGGAGTCGTAGCGTCGGTCGTGAGGCAATATATCTTCACCGGACCTGGAGGCGACTCCTACGGAAATGAAGTAATCACCTGTCGCCAGTCGGTTAACAAACTTCAAGCAGGCGGTAGCTTGCGTGCCTGCCGAACCAATCGTCTGGATAGATTCGCAGTCAAGCAGGTATGAATTGGTACCATAGACCGTTACCCCTTCCTTGGTCTTGATGGTAAAACCAAGAATCGGACTGACGACCATATGATTAAATTGAATCGCGAGATTAAGTTCGATTTCGTCACCCGATTCAATGCTGTTCGGGTAGTCGCTACCTGCTGCACTCAGATGAAAATCGAGCAGCGCTGCTGCGCCATCACCCCAGCGATACTCATGGGGGTTGTAACCCGGCCGACTGGCATAGGCGTCTTGCTCGAAGCTGAGTTTTACTGTTTCTGCAGATCGGGCAGGGAGTTCAGCCAACGGCTCGGGAGCGTCTTTTTTTCCCGGACGCTTTTCGCGACCGAAGAGGATATCCATGTAGCGGTTGACGACCGGCCGAGGCTCGCCGATCAGTTCGATTCTGCTTTGGTTGATCAGAACCGCGCGCGAGCAGTGAGTGACCACCTGTTCACTGGCGTGGGTCACCAGCAAAATGCTGGTGCCGTTGTCTTTGAGTTGTCGCAGGCGTTCAAAACACTTGGCCTGGAATCGGGCGTCGCCCACGGAGAGCGCCTCATCCACGATGAGGATGTCGGGATCTACTTGCGCCTGAACCGCGAACGCCAGCCTTACCGCCATACCGCTTGAGTACGCTTTGACAGGCTGATCGATGAACTCGCCAATGTCAGCAAACCCTGCGATCGCATCGAAACGATTGTCTACCTCTTCCCTGGTCAAGCCCAGTAATGCAGCGTTGAGGTAGATGTTTTCACGTCCCGAAAACTCTGGATTGAATCCAGACCCAAGTTCCAGCAATGCAGCAATACGTCCCCGGGTTTCGATCGAACCGGTCGTAGGCGTCAGTGTGCCGCAGATAATTTGCAGAAGCGTGGATTTGCCAGAGCCGTTACGACCTACGATACCGACTGTTTCGCCTTTTTTTACCTCAAAGCTGATGTCGCGAAGCGCCCAGAATTCCTTGCCATAGGTGGTGATCTCGTCACCAATCCATCGCTGGAAGCGCGGCATGATTGCCTGCTTCAAACGATCGCGGGGTTTGTCATAGGTATAAAAACACTTGGAGATGTTTTGTACGCTGATCGCGACATTATCAGAGGACATCAGCGAACCCTTTTCGTGTTTTTTGGAAGAACCAGAACCCTGCCACGGCAATGAGTGCACCGATAATCATCGCCATGCCCAGGCTGTCCCACTGAGGCATATGTCCAAAAAGCAGAACGTTACGGCTTTCCTCAATGATGTAGGTTAGCGGATTAAGTCGAAGCCACGGTTGATAGACCTCGGGAAGCGCAGCAACCGGATACAGCACGGGTGACAAAAACAGCAGTACGGTAGTCAGCACGGCAATGACATGACCAACGTCCCGCAGAAATACGCCTAGGGATGCCAAAAACCAGCTAAAGCCCAGTGTCGCCATAAGCAGGGGTACCAGAATCAGCGGGAACAGAAGGGCGGTCCACTGCATTGTATGCGTCAGGATCACTTGGGCGATCAACAGGACTACCAGGCTGATGCCGCTGTGGAACAAGGCCGACCCCAGTGTAATGACAGGGAGGATCTCCAGAGGAAAAACGACCTTCTTGACGTAGTTTCCGTTGGTGAGGATAAGCGACGGTGCACGGTTGGCACATTCGGCAAACAGCCCATGGACGATCATGCCCACGAACAGCAGGATGGCAAAGCCACCTTTGCCCGGATCCATGCCTACCCAGCGGGCCTTGAAGATCTCGGAGAAAACGAAGGTATACACAGCCAGCATCAATATCGGGTTAAAGAAGGACCAAGCCAACCCCATCACTGAGCCACGATAGCGCCCGACTACTTCACGAGTGGTCATCTGCGCGATAAGTTGGCGGTTGTGCCACAAGCTTTTGACTAGGCTTGCCGGTCCGCTTGCCGGGGAAAGATGTGGATTCACTAGGCGAATACCTCGGCGTTCGCCAGAAGGGCGGCAACCTGGTCTTTGGCAGACAAAGTAGGCTCCTCGGTTATTGGCCAATCGATACCAACGGCAGGATCGTTCCAGGCCAGGCTTCGTTCGTAGGCAGGTGCGTAGTAATCGGTGGTTTTGTACAAGAATTCGGCACTCGACGACAGAACTACGAAGCCATGGGCAAACCCTTCAGGCACCCAAAGCTGGTGTTTGTTTTCTGCGCTGAGATAAGCCCCGACCCATTTGCCGAAGGTTGGGGAGCTTTTGCGAAGGTCAACAGCGACGTCGAATACTTCACCCACGGTCACACGGACCAACTTGCCCTGAGGTTGTTTGATCTGGTAATGGAGACCGCGCAGTACGCCCTTTACCGAGCTGGAGTGATTGTCCTGGACGAACTGGACCTCGCGGCCTACCGCTTCATCGAAGGTCTTTTTATTGAAGCTTTCATAAAAAAAACCGCGTTCGTCACCAAAGATTTTTGGCTCGAACAGGATGACTTCCGGAATGGCGAGCGGTGTTGTTTTGACAGTCATAGATTTTCAACCAGGAAAGGGCGTGAAATAGCCTCGCTGCCTATCTGAATAAGGCGCGTTGGCAATGGCATTGAAGATTTAAATGATGTTACCGAAGTGGTAAATGAAAACGCTGACGAGTTAAATCTCACCTGCTGTTCGCGGCGTGCTGATGAACGGTCGAAGAGGCTGATATCACGCATACTTTTCTACCACCGGCCGATGCAATGGGAAATCCCCTTGTCTGGCTTCATTTCGTTCCTTCAGTGTATCGAAGTCTAATCCGTATTGGGTTCAGGAACCTTGGAGACATGATCAGGCAAGCTGAAACGCCGAGAGTTCAGCTACGCGACTAACGGCGGATTGTCGTCGATTTACAAGGCGCGACGACTTCAGCACCTCTTCGCCGTAGGCGGGCGGCACCTTACCATATGTCAGCCGCAAGGGCATCCACGGGCCGTATCAGCTGGGAGGGTGCCTCGGAGCCGGCGATCAGATCCAGTTCAGACATGTTGCGATGAAAAGGCTAATGTTGCCTGGTGATGTCTGACGGTAGACCCCCGATTTTTTCATCAGAAATATACGTCTAATCAGCGCGCTATCTCGAGCTTGCTCAAATCTGGCCATGGTCTGTTGACTTTGAGGAGTGAGTTTCTCGCTGAAACCCTTCAGAATCAGCAGGTTTTGGCTACTCCACTGCCTGAATCTGCCTGTGCACATCTTGCCTAGGCGAACCACCCTGTCTCTCCAGCGGTTATTTGCGCCGATGATGTTGTCGCTGTGTTGACGATAGTCGAGGGTCGGCAACGGGTCGTAAAAAACGGTTCCGCCACACCCTGTGACTAAAAGATAGGTCAGCCAATCATGTGCAACGATTTCCGCGTCATCAGGCGTGTGAGCAAGCAATTCGCGGGCTTCCGAGTTGATGAGCATGGTATTTGCCCCCGCGATACTCTGAACCAGCGCATTGGCGAATGCAGGTGCTGCTGTGAACAGTGGGGAGTAACCTTCTAGTCGCTTGTCGGCTGAGATCAGTCGCGTTCTTGAGCAGTACAGTGCTGGAACATTTTGCACCTTGCCCACTTTGGCAAGACCGCGTTCGAGCTTGTCGTCGAACCAGATGTCATCTTGGTCACTGAAGGCAAAGTAGTCTGCAATGATGGAGCGATTTTTTATCAAAGACAGGAAGTTTTTTGCAAACCCTTGGTTAGGGCCATTGAGCAGAATCAGGCGGTCCTTCCCTTGCGTCTTCTGGAAGTCTTTCAACAATAATAATGTTTCATCGCTCGAGCCATCATCAGAAGCGTAGACAACCCAATTTTTATGTGTCTGTCTTACGAATGAGTCTAGCTGCTCGCCTAAAAACCGGGAGCCGTTAAATGTGCAAAGCAAGATGGCAACCTTGGCGCGGGACGTGTCGATCGCATCCGATTCACTAAAAAGGTGGCTAAGGTTGGAGCGATGTGGCTGCGTGTTCATTCTTGATCTCAAGCGTTACCGAGCCATCTGGGTTTCAGTATGGATTAAACGTCTGGAGTATAAAGTCTCGGTAGATGGCGTCTGGTGAGAAGCGGCTTTTGCGGCAGTGTACCGTCATCGTTTTTCGTGAAATTGACCTCAGACACTACATTTTAAGGGGGATCGTGTGGAAAGTCTTTGTCAGTGGCACTTCTGCCGCTCCTTGCGATCTAAAGCGAGGCGTTTCAGTGCTTCCATGCTTCCATTTTCTTGACAGCGTGAAGCTAAACGCGCTTACCGAAATCCCCGTGCTATCAGAAATTTTTGGGGTGGGACGACTTTTCTTGGTTGAGATGTGACCGTGTCCTCCAGATCGGTCAGTATAATGACGCTTTGGCCTTTGGTTGACTGTTGATAAGGTTGGAAGTGTTAACGCCTTGGACCAACTGGCATTTTCATGCGAGCGAAGGGCCTGTACAGGTACACTGAAGCAATGTCCGAGATTGGGAGCGGAAATAGTGTTCGAGGATGGTATGGATAGACTCAGAGCTTTTTTGCTTGGCCTGCCTCGCCGGAAGAAGAGACTGATTCAGGTCGCTACCGACGTTGTGCTGGTATGGGTGGCGCTCTGGTTGGCGTTTATCGTGCGCCTCGGTATTGACGACATGTATAACCCTTTGAGGGTTCATCTCTGGCTCTTTGCTTTTGCTCCGGTCATCGGGATACCGCTTTTCATTCGCTTTGGCATGTACCGCGCAGTGATGCGTTATTTTGGCAATGATGCACTGATCGCCATCATCAAGGCCGTCAGTCTGTCATCCTTGATTCTTGCCGTGGTCGTGTACTGGTACAGCAACCACGAAGCCGTCGTTCCGCGCTCGATCATCTTCAACTATTGGTGGCTGAGCCTCGTTATTATCGGTGGCCTTCGCTTGTGCATGCGTCAGTATTTTATGGGGGACTGGTTCACCGCAGCCCAGCATGTACCGTTTACCAGTCGTGATGACGGCCTCACCAAAGTCGCGATTTATGGCGCCGGGGTGGCGGGTAACCAACTTGTTGCGGCGTTGCGCATGGGTAAGGTTATGCGACCTGTAGCGTTTATCGATGACGACCCGAGCATTTCCGATCGCTCTATTTCCGGACTTCAAGTCTATAAACCCAAGCACATTCAACAGATGATTGATGTCACCGGGGCGCAGGAAATTCTGTTGGCGTTGCCCTCATCAACCCGTGCGCGTCGCAGAGAAATTCTTAATCTGCTTGAGGGGTTCCCTCTTCACATACGTAGCGTGCCTAATTTCACTGATCTAGCCAGTGGGCGAGTCAAAGTAGAAGACATTCAGGAGGTTGACATTGCCGACTTGCTGGGTCGCGACTCTGTGCCAGCGCAACCTGACTTGCTCGCGCATTGCATCAGGGGCAGGGTGGTAATGGTGACGGGAGCCGGAGGATCCATTGGTTCAGAGCTTTGCCGACAGATTTTCTCTCTAGGACCTACCACGCTTATTCTGTTTGAACACAGCGAATTCAATCTCTACAGCATTCTCTCGGAACTTGAGCGGCGCGTTGATCGTGAGTCCATTTCAATCCAGCTGCTTCCGATCCTCGGATCGGTTCGCCATCCGCACAAGCTGCTGGACGTGATGAAGACTTGGAGTGTGGACACTGTCTATCATGCTGCCGCTTATAAACACGTGCCCATGGTCGAGCACAATATTGCTGAAGGCGTACTCAACAACGTCATTGGTACGCTCAACACCGCCCAAGCTGCCCTTCAGTCCGGGGTCGCCAATTTTGTGTTGATCTCCACTGACAAGGCGGTACGACCGACCAATATCATGGGCAGTACCAAGCGTCTCGCGGAATTGACACTGCAGGCCCTGAGTCGCGAACTCGCTCCGGTTCTGTTCGGTGACAAGGCCAACGTTTCTCGGGTGAACAAGACTCAATTTACCATGGTCCGCTTTGGCAATGTCTTGGGTTCGTCAGGTTCAGTTATCCCGCTGTTCCATCGCCAGATCAGATCCGGTGGTCCCCTGACAGTAACCCACCCCAAAATTACCCGATATTTCATGACCATTCCCGAAGCTGCGCAGTTGGTCATTCAGGCGGGTTCTATGGGACAGGGGGGGGAAGTGTACGTGCTGGACATGGGAGAACCGGTCAGGATCGTCGAATTGGCTAAGAAGATGATCCACCTGTCCGGCTTAAGCATTCGGTCGGATAAAAACCCTCAGGGTGATATTTCAATCGAGTTCACCGGCCTACGTCCAGGCGAAAAGCTCTACGAGGAATTGTTGATTGGCGATAACGTATCAGCCACCGAGCACCCCATGATCATGAGTGCGACTGAGGACTACCTTTCCTGGGACATACTCAAGGTAAAGTTGACGGATCTTCTGAACGCTGTCGAACAGGATGATTACGCGCGCGTCCGCCAACTCCTACGCGAAACCGTCAGCGGCTACACCCCCGACGGTGAGATCGTCGACTGGATTTACCAACAGCGCCGGCTCGAACCCTGATTGTTTCACATCCCGCAACAGACACACTTTTGACAGGCTCCATACATCGCCTAAATTTGGAAGGCAGCTTCGGAGAAGCTGCTTTCCCAAATCGATGAAATGGAGCTTCAACTATGCGTACTGGCTATTTTTCTTCCCTGGTTTTTGCACTCCTCACCAGCCTCTCTCTCACCACCCACGCGGCCCCTGCGCCGAAAGCCGAGACTGCCGCGCCAAGCGCAACACAGCAAATCGCTCCCGACCCGCAGGCACCCAAGGTTCAACTCAACAAGGCTGACGCCATCACTCTTCAGCGTGATCTGATAGGGGTAGGCGAGGCGAAAGCCCAAGACATTGTTGCGTATCGTGATATGAACGGTCCATTCGCTACGGTGGACGAATTGCTCGAAGTCAAAGGGATTGGTAAGGCGATCCTGGATAAAAACCGCGAAAGGCTGGTGGTGAACTAAGCTTAACAGCGAGCTTGCAAGGCCGGTCATTGACCGGCCTTTTTGCATGTGCGCCAGGCATGGCGCGTTGCGCGCAAGCGCAACCAGCTTGGCTGTGGTGGCCTCGCTGGTGACTTGGAGGT
>NZ_JBEOPV010000032.1:0-42506 GCF_040310425.1 Pseudomonas sp. 65/3-MNA-CIBAN-0223 | reverse complement strand
TTCACCTCCAAGTCACCAGCGAGGCCACCACAGCCAAGCTGGTTGCGCTTGCGCGCAACGCGCCATGCCTGGCGCACATATAAAAAAACCCGCCGAAGCGGGTTTTTTATTGCAGCTCGGTTAAACCGACAACTCAACCAACAGCTTGTTGAGACGACGCACATACGCCGCCGGGTCCTTCAAGCTGTCGCCGGCCGCCAGGGCCGCCTGATCGAACAGGATGTGCGACAGGTCGCCGAAGCGCTCGTCGCTCTGCTCGCTGTCGAGTTTCTCGATCAACGGGTGAGCCGGGTTGAATTCGAAAATCGGCTTCGAATCCGGCACCTTCTGCCCACTGGCTTCAAGGATCTGGCGCATCTGCAGGCCCAGGTCCTGTTCGCCGATGGCCAGGATCGCCGGCGAGTCGGTCAGGCGGTGGGAAACCCGCACTTCGGCAACGGAATCGCCCAGCGCAGTTTTCAGACGCTCAACCAGCCCTTCTTTGGACTTGGCAACTTCTTCAGCGGCTTTCTTGTCCTCCTCCGAGTCCAGGTTGCCCAGGTCCAGGTCACCGCGTGCCACGTCAACAAAGGTCTTGCCGTCGAAATCGCTGAGGTAGCTCATCAGCCACTCGTCGATACGGTCAGTCAGCAGCAGCACTTCGATGCCTTTCTTGCGGAAGACTTCCAGGTGCGGGCTGTTCTTGACCTGGGCATAGGTCTCGCCGGTCAGGTAATAGATCTTGTCCTGACCTTCCTTGGCGCGAGCCAGGTATTCGGCCAGCGACACGACCTGCTCGCCTTCTTCGCCCTGTGTGGAGGCGAAACGCAGCAGGCCGGCGATTTTTTCCTTGTTGGCGAAATCTTCTGCCGGGCCTTCTTTCATGACCTGACCGAAGTTCTTCCAGAAGCCTTTGTATTGCTCAGGCTCGTTCTTCGCCAGTTTTTCCAGCATGTCGAGGACGCGCTTGGTCAGCGCCGATTTCATCGAGTCGATGATCGGGTCTTTCTGCAGGATTTCCCGCGAGACGTTCAGCGACAGGTCATTGGAATCGACCACGCCTTTGATGAAACGCAGGTACAGCGGCAGGAACGATTCGGCCTGATCCATGACGAACACGCGCTGCACGTAAAGCTTCAGGCCTTTCGGCGCTTCGCGCTGGTACAGGTCAAACGGGGCACGGGCCGGTACGTAGAGCAGCGAGCTGTATTCCAGCTTGCCTTCGACCTTGTTGTGGCTCCAGCTCAGCGGGTTTTCGAAATCGTGGGCGATGTGCTTGTAGAACTCCTGGTATTCCTCTTCCTTCACGTCATTGCGCGGGCGGGTCCACAGGGCACTGGCGCGGTTGACGGTTTCCCATTCAACGGCCGGCTGTTCTTCGCCTTCTGCTGCCGTGACTTCTTTTGGCAGTTCGATCGGCAAGGCAATGTGATCGGAGTACTTCTTGACGATGTTGCGCAGGCGCCAGCCATCAGCGAATTCGTCTTCACCGGATTTCAGGTGCAGCACGATGCGGGTGCCGCGCTCGGCTTTCTCGATAGTCGCCACTTCGAAGTCGCCTTCGCCCTTGGACGACCAGTGCACGCCTTCGCTGGCAGCATCGCCGGCACGACGGCTGTACACGTCGACTTTGTCGGCGACGATGAATGCAGAGTAGAAACCGACGCCGAACTGACCGATCAGGTGCGAGTCTTTCTTCTGGTCGCCCGACAGGTGTTTCATGAAGTCGGCAGTGCCGGACTTGGCGATGGTGCCCAGGTGGGTGATCGCGTCTTCGCGATTCATGCCAATGCCGTTGTCTTCGAGGGTGACGGTTTTGGCGTCTTTATCGAAGCTCACGCGGATTTTAAGTTCCGCGCCACCTTCCAGCAGCTCGGGCTTGGCCAGGGCTTCGAAACGTAATTTGTCGACAGCGTCAGAGGCGTTCGAGATCAATTCGCGAAGGAAGATTTCCTTGTTGGAATACAGCGAATGGATCATGAGGTGCAGCAGCTGCTTCACCTCGGTCTGGAAGCCCAGGGTTTCCTTTTGAGTTTCCACACTCATGGTCATCAAACTCCAATCAGATGGCAGTGGCCGCGACCTTCAGGGTCGGCGGCGGGTTGTCATCAGAGTTGGGGGCATGGATCAGGATTTCAAGGGCTCATCGATTTTGAAATGCGCTCGCGCCGTGGCAATCGGTTCATGTTGGGTGCTTTGCCAGGCGGTAATGGCCACGTTGGCAACACGCCGCCCCTGGCGGCACACCTGGCATCTGGCCCAGGTATCACGAAACTGCCCGGCCCGCAGGTAATCCAGGGAAAAGTCGATGATCTTCGGCACGCCCGGCGAACCGGTAAACACCAGCAGGTGCAGCGCTGCAGACAACTCCATGAACCCGGCAATCACTCCCCCATGGATCGCCGGCAATAAAGGGTTACCAATGTTGTCCTTGTTCGCCGGCAAGCGAAACAGCAACTCATCCCCCACTCGCGAGCATTCGACACCGATCAGCTTGGCGTAGGGAATCAGGTGCAACAGCGAGGCATAGTCGCCCTGCTCATGAGCCTGCTGCAGTTGCGTCTTGAAGGCGTCATTCATTTTGCACCTCCAGCCCCAGCGGCGCCTGTGCCTTTGCTGCCCTTGATCACCTTGCCCATGCGCATGAAGGTGCCCACCACATGGGCTATGGGTTGCCCGGGATCGTCCTGGTAAGCGAAACCGCGGGCGAAGATCACGTCGGTGGTCACGCGGTAGCATTGCGCGAAACCGTACACGTCCTTATGCGGTTCAGCCGCGTGCATGTAGTCGATGCGCAGGTCGAGTGTGGGACAGACTTCGAATTCGGGCAGGACACAGAGGGTGGACATGCCGCAAGCGGTGTCCATCAGCGTGGTCAGGGCACCGCCATGGATGACGCCGGTCTGCGGATTGCCAACGATTTGGGCGCTATAGGGCAGGATGACGGTGAGCCCCTCCTGGCTGGCGCTGTGGACGCTCAGCCCAAGTACGTGACAGTGTCTCAACGCCGAAAGAAACCGCGTCGCGCGCTCAAAAACGGGGTTTTCAGCCATTTATCAAAATCCTTCCAAATGTTAAAGAATCGCATCAAGCACTGTCGCCAAAAGTTCCTGTAAGAATATTCTTATATATCTGTGTGATAGGAGGAACTTAACGCTGACGGCCATGCTCGAAAGGCCAGTAGATACTTTCCATAAGGAGAAACACCCCATGCAAAAGACTTTAGCTATTGCCTTGATGTTGACCGCTTCCCTTGGTCTCGCTGCTTGCGATAAAAAATCCGAGGACAAAGCTCAAGATGCTAACCAACATGCTGAGCAAGCTCAGCAAGACATGAACAAAGCACAGGATAAAGTGAACGACGCGGCCAAAGAAAACGCCGAAGCTGCCAAAGCTCAGGCCGAATCGAACGAAGCAGCAGCAAAAGAAGCAGCGCCTAAAAACTAAGACAGTTTTTAGCCTGCCAAAGAAAACCCGCCAAGTGCGGGTTTTCTTTTGCTTGTCATTTATGGCGCAAGCTGCAGTTAGAGCAAAATCGTTCTAAAAGTCGGACTAATCATCAACAGTAATGAACACACTAACCCGACGATCCACACCAGGCTGCGCTGCCAGGCCAGGTCTGCCCAGTAGCACAACAGGTAGATGACGCGGGCAATCACGAAGATGATCGCCAGCGAGTCAATCAGCCATCCCGCGGTTTGCGTGGTATGCGCCATCAAGACACCCACCGCAAAAAGAATGAAGGCCTCGATGCTGTTTTGATGCGCCGCCAATGCCCGTGCACCAAACCCGGTGAGTTGTGCCTGTTGCTGGCGTGGCAGGTGATTATTGTAGCCCCCCTGCTCTTTCATGGCCTTGGCCACCGGCATACGGGCCACGTATATCAACAGCGCACTGATAAACACGCACCAGAACGGAATACTCATCAAACAGCCTCCTTGTTTGCGTCAGGCAACGGTGCCTCTGTAGGGGTATAGACCATCACATCAAGAACGTCGGAATGAAACTCCCGGCGATAGAGCACCAGCACCACGCCGGCACTCATCAACATGAACAGCCAGGGGCTGACAAACCAGGCCAGCATGGTCATGCCAAAGTAATAGGAACGCAGGCCGAAGTTGAACTGGTTGGCCGCCATGGAGATGACTCGTGCCGCCCGGGAGGCGAAAGCCTTGCGCTCCTGCTCGGAGACGTGACGCTCTCCCACCATTGGTGCCGAGCCAATCAGGATCGCCGCGAAGTTGTACTGGCGCATGCACCAGCTGAAGGTAAAGAACGCATAGACGAACACCAGTGCCAGGCACAGTAATTTGATCTCGGACATGCCCTGTGACGCCTGTTGCACCATGGGAATATCGGCCAGCAGCGAAACCGCCCGCTCCGACGCGCCGAGGACGGTCAGGATGCCCGCGAGGATGATCAGGGTGCTCGAGGCAAAGAACGACGCGTTGCGTTCCAGGTTGCCGACCACACTGGCATCGGCGATACGGTTGTCGCGCAGCAGCATGCGGCGCATCCAGTCTTCCCGATACAGGTGCAGCACACTGGCCAGGCAGGCGGTGTCCCGGGCTTTCCACGAGGCGTATCGGGTGTAGCCGCCCCAGCAGATGACGAACCAGAGCGCGGCAAGAAGGTGGATCAGATTGGCTTGGATGAACGACATGCGGGTCCTTGTGATGGAGTGGCAGGAACACCATACCGCTGTAGGAACGAGCTCGCTCGCGAAGAACCTGAGAGCAACGCGTTTATCCGGAAAACACGCGCCATGGTTCGCGACCTTCGCCAGCAAGCTGGCTCCTGCAATGGGTTTCGCAATGCTTCGACGTTAGCGCAGAAGAAAAGGCACCGCATCTCCCCATAAAAAAATGCCCCGTATCGATTAATACGGGGCATTTCCATGCGGGCTCCAGGCCCGCTTTTGACGGGCTGGAAAAGCAGGTTAAGCCAGTGCTTCTTCGCGCTTGCCCAACAGGCGGTCACACACCACCGCGACCACCAGGGTCATCACCGACGGCACCAGCCAGGCCAGGCCTTGCTCGCTCAGTGGCAGATGGGTCAGTTGGGTCGGCATCCAGTCCGCCAGGCCCGCACCCTTGAGGGCGTCGATCAGGCCGAAAATGAACGACACCAGCATCACCGGACCGACGATGCGGCCCTGCTCATGCCAGAAGTCCTTGCAGAAGCTCAGTGCGACCAAGGCGATGCACGGAGGATAGATCGCGGTCAGGACCGGGATCGAGAACGCGATGAGGTTGGTGAGGCCCAGGTTGGACACCAGCAGCGAGAACGCGGCAAGGATGATCACCAGGGTCTTGTAGGACAGTGGCAACACGCGGCTGAAGTATTCAGCGCAGGCACACGTCAGGCCGACCGCGGTCACCAGGCAGGCCAGCGAGATCAGCACCGCCAGGAAACCACTGCCCAGGGAGCCGAAGGTGTGCTGGACATAGGCGTGCAACACCGCCGCGCCATTGGTTGCGCCAGCGGCCACTTCATGGCTGCCGGAGCCCAGGCGGAACAGGCTGATATACACCAGCGCCAGGCCCACACCGGCAATGAGCCCGGCGATGATCGCATAGCGGGTGATCAAGGCAGGTGACTCGACACCACGGGAACGAATGGCATTGACGATGACGATGCCAAACACCAGTGCGCCCAGGGTATCCATGGTCAGGTAACCATTGATGAAGCCTTGGGAGAATGGTGCCGCCACGTACTCAGGGGTGGCCACGCCGATATCACCGGCCGGCAGCGCGAACGCCGCTATACCGAGCGCCGCCAGGGCGATGATCTTCAGCGGTGCGAGGAAGCGGCCCACGGTGTCCAGCAGACGCCCCGGATACAGCGAGATGAAGAACACCAGCAGGAAGTACACCGAGCTGTAGAGGAACAGCGCCAGCGGGCTTTCGCCGGTCAACGGCGCCAGGCCAACTTCGAACGACACGGTGGCCGTGCGCGGCGTGGCGAACAGCGGACCCACGGCGAGGTAGCACGCGGCGGCCAGCAGGCCACCGGCAATTTTGCCGATCGGGCTGCTCAAGGCATCCATTGCGCCGCCGACCTTGGCCAGCGCGACCACAGTGATCACCGGCAGGCCGACCGCCGTGATCAGGAAACCCAACGCCGCCATCCAGACGTGCGGCCCGGACTGCAAACCGACGATAGGCGGGAAGATGATGTTGCCAGCCCCGACAAACAGGGCAAACGTCATAAAACCAAGTGCCAGAATGTCCTGGCCTTTCAACACTTTCATTAAGGAAATACCACACTACTGAATCGGAATTTAGAGAGGGATTTCCCTTGTGGGTGAGGGAAATGCTGTCGATCCGTATGGGACTGACCCGTTAAGCGCATGGCTGCCTTGTGGGCGGCGGACGCAAAATGGCGGCTAGACTAACGAATTTGTGCGGCAAACGCACTGTTAGGGGGCGAACTATCCGATACACGACATTTCCATGTCGCGTTTGCGTATGTAAAAGTCAAAAGATCGCAGCCTCGTTTCTCTCGGCAGCTCACAGGGGATTGCATTCCAACTGTAGGAGCTGCCGAGAGAAACGAGGCTGCGATCCTTTGATCTTCACAAACGACAAAGGCCACCCGAAGGTGGCCTTTGTCTGTAGAGCGTCAGCTAAGCGCGAAGCTTACTTGACAGCCCAACCGGTCAGCTCGGACAGAGCCTTGCCGATGTCTGCCAGCGAACGCACGGTTTTCACGCCTGCGTCTTCCAGGGCAGCAAACTTCTCGTCTGCAGTGCCCTTGCCGCCAGAGATGATTGCGCCAGCATGGCCCATGCGCTTGCCCGCAGGGGCAGTCACACCAGCGATGTAGGAAACAACCGGCTTGGTCACGTGTGCCTTGATGTAGGCAGCCGCTTCTTCTTCAGCCGAACCGCCGATCTCACCGATCATGACGATCGCTTCGGTCTTCGGGTCTTCCTGGAACAGCTTCAGGATGTCGATGAAGTTCGAACCCGGGATCGGGTCACCACCGATGCCGACGCAAGTCGACTGACCGAAACCGGCGTCAGTAGTCTGCTTCACAGCTTCGTAGGTCAGGGTGCCGGAACGGGAAACGATACCGACCTTGCCTGGCAAGTGAATGTGGCCTGGCATGATGCCGATCTTGCATTCGCCCGGAGTGATCACGCCTGGGCAGTTAGGGCCGATCAGGGTAACACCCAGTTCGTCGCACTTAACTTTAGCGTCCAGCATGTCCAGGGTAGGAATGCCTTCGGTGATGCAGACGATCAGCTTGATGCCGCCGAAAGCAGCTTCCAGGATCGAGTCCTTGCAGAAAGGAGCTGGAACGTAGATCACGCTGGCGGTAGCGCCAGTGGCAGCTACAGCATCTTTCACGGTGTTGAACACTGGCAGACCCAGGTGCTCGGTGCCGCCTTTGCCCGGAGTTACGCCACCAACCATCTTGGTGCCGTATTCGATGGCTTGCTGGGTGTGGAAACTACCTTGCGAACCGGTAATACCCTGGCAGATAACTTTGGTGTCTTTATTGATCAGGACGCTCATTATTTGCCCTCCGCAGCTTTAACGACTTGTTGAGCAGCGTCGGTCAGGCTGGTAGCAGCGATGATGTTCAAACCGCTTTCTGCCAGTACTTTAGCGCCCAGCTCAGCGTTGTTGCCTTCAAGGCGAACAACAACCGGGATTTTCACGCCGACTTCTTTCACTGCACCGATGATGCCTTCGGCAATCATGTCGCAACGAACGATGCCGCCGAAGATGTTGACCAGTACTGCAGCGACGTTAGTGTCGGACAGGATGATCTTGAACGCTTCGGTAACGCGTTCTTTGGTAGCACCGCCGCCCACGTCGAGGAAGTTGGCTGGTTTGCCGCCATGCAGGTTGACGATGTCCATGGTACCCATGGCCAGGCCAGCACCGTTGACCATGCAACCGATGTTGCCTTCCAGCGCTACGTAGTTCAGTTCGAACTTGGCAGCGTGCGCTTCGCGCGGATCGTCTTGCGACGGATCGTGGAAAGTCTTCAGCTTAGGCTGACGGTACATGGCGTTGGCGTCGATGTTGATCTTCGCGTCGAGGCAATGCAGATCGCCGTCAGCCTTGATCACCAGCGGGTTCACTTCCAGCAGGGCCAGATCGTGATCCTGGAACAGTTTGGCCAGACCAACGAAGATCTTGGCGAACTGGGCAACTTGCTTGCCTTCCAGACCCAGCTGGAAAGCCAGCTCACGACCCTGGAATGGCTGAGCGCCAACCAGTGGATCGATAGTGGCCTTGAGGATTTTCTCAGGAGTATCGTGAGCGATTTTCTCGATGTCCACGCCACCTTCGGTGGAAGCCATGAACACGATGCGACGGCTCGAACGGTCAACAACAGCGCCCAGGTACAGCTCTTTGGCGATGTCAGTGCACGATTCAACCAGGATCTTGGTGACTGGCTGACCGTTGGCATCAGTCTGGTAAGTCACCAGACGCTTGCCCAACCACTGTTGAGCGAATGCTTTGGCGTCTTCCTTGCTGCGAACCAGCTTTACGCCGCCCGCTTTACCGCGACCACCTGCGTGAACCTGGGCTTTGACAACCCATTCGGTCCCGCCGATCTTGTCGCACGCTTCTGCTGCTGCTTCCGGGGTGTCTACGGCGAAACCCTGGGATACTGGCAGGCCGTACTCAGCGAACAGCTGCTTACCCTGATACTCGTGAAGATTCATGCTTATTACCGTCTTCGTTAGGTACTGCGCATTCGGTGCTGCACTTGTTCAGTGCCGCACCACCTGTGACTGCTGCTTGCGTAGACGTTCCGGATAACCGGTGAGACTACGCAAGGCTGCGTCCGGCGGACATTCCGCGGTGAGTCTTGCACGCAAGGCTCACGACGGGCCTTCCGTCGTGGTTTCTTATTGTCTTGTCTTAACGCTTCTTGCGGTTGGCAATGTGGATGGCGCCGCCATTCACTGCCAGGGCTGCTTCGTGCAAGGCTTCGGACAGGGTCGGATGGGAGAAAACCATCATGCCCAGGTCTTCAGCGCTGGTGCCGAATTCCATACCGATCGCGCCTTGTTGAACCAGTTCTGCAGCGCTCGGGCCAATCACATGGACGCCCAACACGCGGTCAGTCTTGGCGTCGGCGATGACCTTGACGAAACCACCGGTATCGTTGGCTGCCATGGCACGGCCAGAGGCTGCAAACGGGAAGGTGCCGACGTTAACTTCAACGCCTTCAGCCTTCAAGACCTGCTCGGTTTTGCCAACCCACGCGATTTCCGGGTGAGTATAAATAACAGACGGGATCAGGTCATAGTTGATTTGGGCTTTGTGGCCCTTGATGCGCTCAACCACCATGATGCCTTCTTCGGACGCCTTGTGCGCCAGCATCATGCCGCGAACCACGTCGCCGATTGCGTAAACGCCCGGTACGCTGGTGGCGCACTGGTCGTCAACGAAAACGAAACCACGTTCGTCGATGTTCACACCGCTGTCAGCTGCCAGCAGCTCGGTGGTCACTGGACGGCGACCAACGGCAACGATCAGCTTGTCGAAGGTGATGTTCTGTTCGCCATTGGCATCGGTGTAGTTCACCACGACTTCGTCGCCGTTCACTTTCGAACCGGTGACGCGAGCGCCCAGCTTGATGTCCAGACCTTGTTTGGTCAGGGTCTTGAAGGCTTCCTTGGAAACGGCTTCGTCAGCCGCTGGCAGGAACTTCTCCAGTGCTTCCAGAACCACGACTTCGGAACCCAGACGCGACCAGACCGAACCCAGTTCCAGACCGATCACGCCAGCGCCGATAACGCCCAGACGTTTTGGAACCGATTGGAATTCCAGCGCGCCAGTCGAATCGACGATCACGTTCTGGTCAACCGGAGCCGGTGGAATGTCGATAGGACGCGAGCCGGATGCCAGGATCACGTTCTCGGCTTCGATGATTTCCACGGTGCCGTCAGGCTTGGTCAGCTCGACTTTCTTGCCGGCCAGCAGTTTGCCGTGGCCTTGCAGGGAAGTCACACCGTTGGCCTTGAACAGGGTGGCAACGCCAGAGGTCAGGCCTTTGACGATGTTGGCTTTACGGCCAACCATTGCTGCCACGTCCATGGTCACGCCAGCGTGATTGATACCGTGGATCGCGAAGCCTTCTTTGGCTTCCTTGTACTTCCAGGAGCTGTCCAGCAGCGCCTTGGATGGAATGCAGCCGACGTTCAGGCAAGTACCGCCCAGAGCCAGTTTGCCTTCCTTGTCGGTGTATTTCTCGATGCAGGCAGTCGAAAGACCCAGCTGCGCTGCCTTGATGGCAGCCACGTAGCCGCCAGGGCCCGCACCGATCACTACTACGTCAAATTTCTGCGACATTCAAAAAATCCTCTTTTGGCAACAAGCTTGAAGCCACAAGCCTCAAGCCAGGCTGCATATCCATGCAGCGCGTGGCTTGAGACCTGTGGCTGCTTCTATCAGATATCCAGCAGCAAACGAGCCGGGTCTTCCAGCAGGTTCTTGATGGTAACCAGGAAGGTCACAGCTTCTTTGCCATCGATCAGGCGGTGATCGTAGGACAGAGCCAGGTACATCATCGGACGGATAACGACCTGACCGTTGATCGCCATAGGACGCTGCAGAATGTTGTGCATGCCCAGGATGGCCGCTTGCGGCGGGTTGACGATCGGGGTCGACATCATCGAACCGAAGGTACCACCGTTGGTGATGGTGAAAGTGCCGCCGGTCATTTCGTCCATGGACAATTTGCCGTCACGCGCCTTCTTGCCGAAGGTGGCGATGCCGCCTTCGATTTCAGCCAGGCTCATCAGTTCGGCGTTACGCAGAACCGGAACCACCAGGCCGCGATCGCTGGAAACCGCTACACCAACGTCGGCATAGCCGTGGTAGACGATATCAGCACCGTCGATCGACGCGTTGACAGCCGGGAAGCGTTTCAGCGCTTCGGTGGCAGCCTTGACGAAGAACGACATGAAGCCCAGGCGTACGCCGTTGTGGCTCTTCTCGAACAGGTCCTTGTACTTCGAACGCAGGGCCATGACTTCAGTCATGTCGACTTCGTTGAAAGTGGTCAGCATCGCCATGTTGGACTGCGCTTCAACCAGGCGCTTGGCCACGGTAGCGCGAACGCGGGTCATCGGTACGCGTTTCTCGATGCGGTCGCCAGCGGCGAACACTGGCGCAGCGGCAGCAGGAGCTGCAGCCTTGGCAGGCGCGGCAGCCGGAGCGGATTTCTTGGCGGCAACAGCAGCCACCACGTCTTCCTTGGTCACACGACCGCCTTTGCCGGTGCCGGCAACGGAGGCGATGTTGATGCCGTTCTCTTCAGCCAGCTTGCGAGCAGCCGGTGCAGCAACAGGATCATCTTCGCCTTCGGCAGCAGGAGCAGCAGCGGCTTGGGCAGCGGCTGGAGCAGCAGCGGCAGCCGCTGGAGCGGCAGCGGCGCCACCTGCTTCGATCGAGCCCAGTACTTCGTCGGACAGAACGGTTTCGCCTTCGTTCTTGACGATTGCGCCCAGCACGCCGTCGGCAGTAGCCAACACTTCCAGCACAACCTTGTCGGTTTCGATGTCGACGATCAGGTCATCACGCTTTACAGCGTCGCCCGGTTGTTTGTGCCAGGTGGCAACGGTGCCATCGGCAACCGATTCCGGGAAAGTGGGGGCTTTGATTTCGATAGCCATTATCTGTGGGTCCTTAAATTCGGTTTCAGGTGCGCGAAGGCGTTAAACAGTAAAGGCGGCTTGCAGCAGTTTTTCCTGCTGCTCGGCGTGCATCGATGCATAACCACAAGCAGGTGCAGCGGAAGCATCACGACCGGCGTACTCGAGTACGAGTGCCTTGTTGTGATTGCCAACGATGCGGCGCATGTGGTGCTGGCTGCAGTACCAGGCACCCTGGTTCATCGGCTCTTCCTGACACCAAACGATATGTTTGAGGTTGGTGTACGGAGCCAGGACTTCGTTCAAGTCGTCCTCAGGGAATGGGTACAACTGCTCGATGCGCACGACGGCGATGTCGTCACGACCTTCGGCACGGCGTTTTTCCAGCAGGTCGTAGTAGACCTTGCCGCTACACAGAACAATGCGCTCGACCTTGGACGGGTCCAGTACATCGATTTCCGGGATAACGGTCTGGAACGAACCTTCGGCCAGATCTTCCAGGGTCGATACGGCCAGTTTGTGACGCAGCAACGACTTTGGAGTCAGCACGATCAGCGGCTTGCGCAGCGGACGGATCACCTGGCGACGCAGCAAGTGGTAGATCTGGGCCGGCGTGGTCGGTACCGCAACCTGGATGTTGTGCTCGGCGCACAGCTGCAGGTAACGCTCCAGACGAGCCGAGGAGTGCTCCGGACCCTGACCTTCATAACCGTGCGGCAGCAACATGGTCAGACCGCAGAGACGGCCCCACTTGTGCTCGCCACTGGTGATGAACTGGTCGATAACCACCTGGGCACCGTTGGCGAAGTCGCCGAACTGGGCTTCCCAGATCACCAGCGCCTCAGGCGTGGTGGTCGAGTAACCGTATTCGAACGCCAGTACGGCTTCTTCGGACAGGAACGAATCGTACAGGTCGAAACGAGGCTGGCCCTTGTACAGGTTCTGCAGCGGGATGTAGGTGCCCGCGTCTTTCTGGTTGTGCAGCACAGCGTGACGGTGCGAGAACGTACCGCGACCGATGTCCTGACCCGTCATGCGAATCGGGTGACCTTCGAACGCCAGGGTCGCGTACGCCATGGTTTCGGCGTAACCCCAGTTGATCGGCAGGCCGCCGGCTTGCATTTTCTGACGGTCTTCGTAGATCTTCGAAACCTGGCGCTGAACCACAAAGCCTTCCGGAATTTCCAGCAGCTTGGCAGACAGTTCTTGCAAGGTCTTGAGGTCGAAACGAGTGTCGTGACGCGCGGTCCAGGCGTGGCCCAGATACGGACGCCAGTCCACGAACAACTCTTTGTTCGGCTCTTTGACCAGGCTTTTAACAACATGCAGGCCGTTGTCCAGCGCGTTGCGGTATTCGTCGACTTTCGCCTGAACACGCTCTGCGTCGAGCACACCGCCCTGGGTCAGGCGATCAGCGTACAGCTCACGGGTGGTGCGCTGCTTGGTGATCTGCTGATACATGATCGGCTGGGTGCCGCTAGGCTCGTCGGCCTCGTTGTGGCCGCGACGACGGTAGCAGACCAGGTCGATCACTACGTCACGCTTGAACTGCATGCGGTAGTCGATCGCCAGCTGGGTCACGAACAACACGGCTTCCGGATCATCGCCATTCACATGGAGGATCGGCGCCTGGATCATTTTCGCAACGTCGGTGGCGTACTCGGTGGAGCGCGAGTCCAGCGGGTTGCTGATGGTGAAACCAACCTGGTTGTTGATCACGATGTGCACGGTACCGCCGGTCTTGAAACCGCGGGTCTGCGACATCTGGAAGGTTTCCATCACCACGCCCTGACCGGCGAATGCCGCGTCACCGTGGATGGAGATCGGCAGCACTTTCTCGCCGGTAGGGTCGTTACGACGATCCTGACGGGCGCGCACCGAACCCTCGACCACTGGAGATACGATTTCCAGGTGGGACGGGTTGAATGCCATGGCCAGGTGAACTTCACCGCCGGTGGTCATGACGTTGGACGAGAAGCCCTGGTGATATTTAACGTCACCGGAACCCAGCTCGACCTTCTTCTTGCCTTCGAACTCGTCGAACAGCTCGCGCGGGTTCTTGCCGAAGGTGTTGACCAGCACGTTCAGACGGCCACGGTGGGCCATGCCGATAACGATTTCCTTGGTGCCGTAGGAACCGGAACGCTGGATCAGCTCGTCGAGCATCGGAATCAGGCTCTCGCCGCCTTCCAGGCCGAAACGCTTGGTACCCGGGTATTTGGTACCCAGGTATTTTTCCAGGCCTTCGCCGGCAGTGACACGCTCGAGCAGGTGGCTCTTGATGTCGGCGGAGTAAGTCGGACGGCCGCGTACGCTTTCCAGACGTTGCTGGAACCACTGGCGCTGCTCGGAATCGGTGATGTGCGTGAATTCAGCGCCGATGGTGCGGCAATATGTCTGCTGCAACGCTTCGTGAATTTCGCGTAGGCTCGCCTCCTCTTTGCCGATGAACAGGTCGCCGGCACGGAAGGTCGTATCAAGATCGGCATTGGTCAAGCCGTAATGATTGATCGACAGGTCTGCAGGTGCAGGACGCTGCCACAGCCCCAGCGGGTCAAGCTGGGCTGCCTGGTGGCCACGCATACGGTAGGCCTGGATCAATCGCAGCACTTCAACTTGCTTCTTCTCGTGCTCACTGCTCACGCTGCCGGCGGAAACCGGTTGGGCGCGGCGCTGGTTCTTTGCCAGCAAGACGAAATGATCGCGAATCGTGGAGTGCGAAACATCGGTGGCAGTGTTGCCATCAGCAGGCAACTTCTGGAAGTAGGTGCGCCACTCTTCTGGCACAGCGTTAGGGTCGTGCAGGTAGAGCTCGTAGAGCTCTTCCACATAGGCAGCGTTACTACCGGATAGGTAGGCGCTGTTCCACATGCGCTGCATCACGCTTTCTTGCATGCTTGGTCACCCTCGGTTAGGGGAACACCACCGGCGTCGACACCGAGCACGCTTGCAGAAGTCCGAATGCAGCGACTAAAACAAGCCACCTAGGATCACGCTGATAGTCCGGGTACCAGCCCGGATGCCCCTGCTTGTCTCATTTCTTCAAAATAAGAGCTGCAGCTTTTTGAGCTGCTGCTCAGGTTAAAACTACGGCGCCGGTTGAAGCCTGCGCCGTAGCATCTACGGGTACAGCGGTACTGCGCTTACAACAGCATCTGAATCACACGCCGCTTTGCAGCAGCATGTTACGGATGTGACCGATGGCCTTAGTCGGGTTCAGGCCTTTGGGACATACGTTGACGCAGTTCATGATCCCGCGGCAGCGGAATACGCTGAACGGGTCATCCAGCGAAGCCAGACGCTCGGACGTCTTGGTGTCACGGCTGTCTGCCAGGAAGCGGTACGCTTGCAGCAAAGCAGCTGGACCCAGGAACTTGTCCGGGTTCCACCAGAAGGACGGGCAAGAGGTCGAGCAGCAGGCGCACAGGATGCACTCGTACAGACCGTCGAGCTTTTCACGCTCTTCAGGGGACTGCAGACGCTCGATGGCCGGAGCCGGCGTGTCGTTCTGCAGGTAAGGCTTAACCTTCTCGTATTGCTTGTAGAAGATGCTCATATCGACGACCAGGTCACGGATAACCGGCAAACCTGGCAGCGGACGAACAACCAACTTGTTACCTTTTACGACAGCGGACAATGGCGTAACGCACGCCAGGCCGTTTTTGCCGTTGATGTTCATGCCGTCGGAACCGCAAACACCTTCACGGCAAGAGCGACGATAGGAGAAACCCTCGTCCTGCTCTTTGATCAGGGCCAGCACGTCCAGCACCATCAGGTCTTTACCACCGGTATCGACCTGGAATTCCTGCATGAACGGCGCGGCGTCCTGATCAGGGTTGTAACGATAAACGCTGACTTTCAACATGGCAGCCACCCTTAATAAGTCCGAATCTTAGGTTCAAAAGTCGGAACAGTTTTCGGCGAGAAGTTCACGGCACGCTTGGTTACGCGCTTGTCACCCGGGAAGTACAGGGTGTGGCACAGCCAGTTTTCGTCGTCGCGATCTTCGAAATCTTCACGGGCGTGAGCACCGCGGGACTCTTTACGCACTTCAGCAGCGATTGCAGTGGCTTCGGCCACTTCCAGCAGGTTCTGCAACTCCAGCGCTTCGATCCGCGCAGTATTGAACGCCTGCGACTTGTCGTTGATCTTGACGTTGGCGATGCGTGTACGCAGGTCGGCCAGCTGGGCAATCCCCTTCTGCATGTATTCGCCAGTACGGAATACACCGAAGTAGTTCTGCATGCAGCTTTGCAGCTCGCGACGCAGGGTTGCCACGTCTTCGCCATCGGTACGCTCGTTCAGGGCGGACAGACGCGACAGGGCTGCTTCGATATCGGCGTCGGTGGCGTCATCGTATTCGATGCCGTCGGTCAGCGCCTTTTCCAGGTGCAGGCCGGCCGCGCGACCGAATACCACCAGGTCGAGCAACGAGTTACCGCCCAGGCGGTTGGCACCGTGAACCGATACGCAAGCCACTTCGCCTACAGCGAACAGGCCATGAATGATCTCGTCCACGCCTTCAGCGTTCTGGGTGATCGCCTGACCATGAATGTTGGTCGGAACACCGCCCATCATATAGTGGCAAGTCGGAACAACCGGAACCGGGGCGACAACCGGATCAACGTGCGCGAAAGTCTTCGACAGTTCGCAGATGCCTGGCAGACGGCTGTGCAGCACTTCCTCGCCCAGGTGGTCGAGTTTGAGCATCACGTGGTCGCCATTCGGACCGCAACCGTTGCCGGCGATGATTTCTTTAACCATCGAACGGGCAACCACGTCACGACCGGCAAGGTCTTTCGCGTTCGGAGCATAACGCTCCATGAAACGCTCGCCGTGCTTGTTGATCAGGTATCCACCTTCACCACGGCAACCTTCGGTAACCAGTACACCGGCGCCGGCGATGCCGGTCGGGTGGAACTGCCACATTTCGATGTCTTGTACCGGAACGCCAGCACGCAGGGCCATGCCGACGCCGTCACCGGTGTTGATCAGGGCATTGGTGGTGGAGGCGTAGATACGACCGGCACCACCGGTCGCCAGGACGGTAGCCTTGGCACGGATGTAGCTGGTTTCGCCGGTTTCGATGCAGATGGCAATCACGCCGACGAATGCGCCGTCCTGGTTTTTAACCAGGTCAACCGCGTAGTACTCGTTCAGGAACGTGGTGCCGGCTTTCAGGTTGCCCTGATAAAGCGTGTGCAGCAGCGCGTGACCGGTACGGTCGGAAGCGGCGCACGTACGGGCAGCCTGCCCGCCTTTACCGTAATCCTTCGACTGACCGCCGAATGGACGCTGGTAGATACGGCCTTGCTCGGTACGGGAGAACGGCAGACCCATGTGGTCCAGCTCGAACACCGCGGCCGGGCCTTCCTGACACATGTATTCGATAGCGTCCTGGTCACCGATGTAGTCGGAACCCTTGACGGTATCGTACATGTGCCAGCGCCAGTCATCGTTTGGATCGGCAGAAGCGATGGCGCAAGTGATGCCACCCTGGGCCGAAACGGTGTGCGAACGGGTCGGGAACACCTTGGTGATCACGGCAGTCTTGTGACCGCCCTGGGCCAGTTGCAGCGCCGCGCGCATGCCGGCACCGCCACCACCAATAATGATGGCGTCGAATGAAATCGTTGGAATGTTAGCCATGGATCAGATACCCCAGAGAATCTGCACACCCCAGACGAAGTAAGCGAACATCGCAACGCCGCATACTGCCTGGAAAAGGAAACGTACTGCAGTCGCGGACTTGCCCAGCGCCATCGGCGTCAGGTAGTCGGTCGCGATGGTCCACATGCCGACCCAGGCGTGAGCACCCAGGGCAACGAGGGCCAGCAGACTGAAGATACGCATCCCGTTGTGGGCGAACAGGCCATGCCACTGCTCGTAGCCAATGCCCGGATTCGCTGCGAGGTATCCGATCAGGAAAATGAAATAAGCCGCGAGAACGACCGCAGACACTCGTTGTGCCATCCAGTCGTAGAGGCCAGAACGCGAAAGGTTCGTAACGCTGGTTACCATATCCAAACTCCTGCCAGAACGATCAACACCACGGAAACCGCGATGATAATTTTCGAGCCCAGGCGGCCGCCTTCCAGCGTCTCACCGATGCCCATATCCATGATCAAGTGGCGCACGCCGGCTACCAGGTGATAAAGCAGAGCGGACAGGAGACCCCATGCTACGAACTTGGCCAGCGGGCTGGTCAAGGTTGCCTTCACCTCGGCAAAACCTTCCTCGGAGCCCAGGGATTTGCCCAATGCATAAAGCATGAAGCCAAGGCCCAGGAAGAGGATGATGCCGGAAACACGGTGCAGGAACGACGTAACGCCGGTGATGGGGAGTTTGATGGTCCTTAGGTCTAGGTTTACAGGTCGTTGGCTTTTCACGGCTTTTTTTCACACTGAAGAGCCCCTAACAATCAGGGCAAAGTTGTTGGGGAGTGCACTGGTCAGGTAACCACCACCCAGGGATGCGACCCCCAATAAAGCAGGCCCAAAAGCCCCTGGAGGTCGGTGGCCGAGTATAGACAGTTAGGCTACTAATGACAACGCGTTCACCTTCCCCTAATAGCGCATTGCACAAGTTGGATAAAAGGCGTAAACGGCAGACAATTTCGAGGAAAAAGTCCGGTTAAAGCCTTCTGGAGCAAGACTTTAGGCAAATTGACATTCGAATTTATCTCACTATAGTGGTGCGGGCCCTGCGTGGGGGGTCTGTCTGATGATTTCAAGCATAAATAGGAGGCCACATGGCTGACAAAAAAGCGCAGTTGATCATCGAGGGCGCAGCCCCCGTCGAGCTGCCCATTTTAACCGGCACCGTTGGTCCCGATGTTATCGACGTTCGGGGCCTCACGGCCACGGGCCGTTTCACCTTTGACCCTGGTTTCATGTCGACCGCCTCGTGCGAGTCGAAGATTACCTATATCGACGGCGACAACGGCATTTTGTTGCACCGCGGCTACCCGATCGAACAGCTCGCTGAAAAATCGGACTACCTGGAAACCTGCTATCTGCTACTCAACGGCGAATTGCCGACTGCAGAACAGAAAGCCCAGTTCGTCAGCACCGTCAAGAACCACACCATGGTTCATGAGCAGCTGAAGACCTTTTTCAACGGTTTCCGTCGCGACGCCCACCCGATGGCCGTCATGTGCGGTGTAGTTGGCGCCCTCTCGGCCTTCTATCACGACTCCCTGGACATCAATAACCCGCAGCATCGCGAAATCTCCGCGATCCGCCTGGTTGCCAAGATGCCGACCCTGGCAGCGATGGTTTACAAGTACTCCATGGGTCAACCCATGATGTACCCGCGCAACGACCTGACGTACGCGGAAAACTTCCTGCACATGATGTTCAACACCCCGTGCGAGATCAAACCGATCAGCCCGGTACTCGCCAAGGCCATGGACCGGATCTTCATCCTCCATGCCGACCACGAGCAGAACGCATCGACCTCCACCGTACGCCTGGCCGGCTCTTCGGGTGCCAACCCGTTCGCCTGTATCGCCGCCGGCATCGCTGCACTGTGGGGCCCTGCCCACGGCGGCGCGAACGAGGCTGTCCTGACCATGCTCGACGAGATTGGCGATGTGTCGAACATCGACAAGTTCATTGCCAAGGCCAAGGACAAGAACGATCCGTTCAAACTGATGGGCTTCGGTCACCGGGTCTACAAGAACCGCGACCCACGCGCCACAGTGATGAAGCAGACCTGCGACGAAGTATTGAAAGAGCTGGGCATCAACAACGATCCGCAACTCGAACTGGCCATGCGCCTGGAAGAGATCGCCCTGACCGATCCGTACTTCATCGAGCGCTCGCTGTACCCGAACGTCGACTTCTACTCGGGCATCATCCTCAAGGCGATCGGCATTCCAACCAGCATGTTCACCGTGATCTTCGCCCTGGCGCGGACCGTCGGCTGGATCTCCCACTGGAAAGAAATGCTCTCCAGCCCGTACAAGATCGGCCGCCCGCGCCAGTTGTACACCGGCTACGAGTCGCGTGACATTACCAAGCTGGAAGATCGTAAATAAGACCTGTCTTGCGATAACGTCTTGACGCTGCACCGGGAACGGCCTCTATGTGAATAGAGGCCGTTTTTGTTTGCCTGGGCTTTACGCAATGACTGAACCACCGCTATCGCCAGCAGGCTGGCTCCCACAGGAAGCACACATTCCAATGTGGGAGCCAGCCTGGGCTTTAGGCAATGTCTGAACCACCACTATCGCCAGCAGGCTGGCTCCCACAGGAAGCACACATTCCAATGTGGGAGCCAGCCCGGGCTTTAGGCAATGACTGAACCACCGCTATCGCCAGCAGGCTGGCTCCCACAGGAAGCTCATACTCCAATGTGGGAGCCAGCCTTGGTTTTAGGCAATGACTGAACCACCGCTGTCGCCAGCAGGCTGGCTCCCACAGGAAGCTCACACTCCAATGTGGGAGCCAGCCTTGGTTTTAGGCAATGACTGAACCACCGCTGTCGCCAGCAGGCTGGCTCCCACAGGAAGTACACATTCCAATGTGGGAGCCAGCCTGCTGGCGATGAGGCCGAACCTGACAACACACATTTTGGACAGGAACAAAAATGCCCCGGTCTCTCGACCGGGGCATTTGTTAACAGCCTACGATGCGCTTAGTGCGAAACCGCCCCACTCGCCCCCAAACCTGTCTGCGAACGGACAAACTGCGGGAAGAACAGCGCCCGCTCCCTGTCTGCAGCCGCCGACTTGTCGGTGATCGAGAAGAACCAGATGCCCACGAACGCGATGATCATCGAGAACAGTGCCGGGTACTCATACGGGAAGATCGCCTTCTCGTGATGCAGGATCTGCACCCAGATGGTCGGGCCCAGGACCATCAAGCCAACAGCGCTCACCAGCCCCAGCCAACCACCGATCATTGCCCCACGGGTAGTCAGCTTCTTCCAGTACATGGAAAGCAGCAGTACCGGGAAGTTACAGCTCGCCGCGATGGAGAATGCCAGGCCCACCATGAACGCGATGTTCTGGCTTTCGAACAGGATACCCAGGCCAATCGCCAGCACCGCCAGGGCGATAGTGGTGATTTTCGACACGCGGATCTCGTCCTTCTCGTTCGCCTTGCCTTTCTTGATCACGCTGGCGTACAGGTCGTGAGACACCGCCGAAGCACCGGCCAGGGTCAGACCGGCAACCACTGCCAGGATGGTCGCGAACGCTACCGCCGAGATAAAGCCCAGGAAGATACTGCCGCCCACTGCGTTAGCCAGGTGCACCGCTGCCATGTTGTTGCCGCCCAACAGCGCGCCAGCAGCATCTTTGAACGCCGGGTTGGTGCTGACCAGCAGGATCGCGCCGAAGCCGATGATGAAGGTCAGGATATAGAAGTAGCCAATGAAGCCGGTTGCGTACAGCACGCTCTTGCGGGCTTCTTTCGCGTCACTCACGGTGAAGAAGCGCATCAGGATGTGCGGCAGGCCAGCGGTACCGAACATCAGCGCCAGGCCCAGGGAGAACGCGGAGACCGGATCTTTCACCAGACCGCCAGGGCTCATGATTGCTTCACCTTTAGGGTGAACCTTGATCGCCTCGGAGAACAGCGCGTTGAAGTCGAAGTTGACGTGCTTCATTACCATCAACGCCATGAACGAGGCGCCGGACAGCAACAGTACTGCCTTGATGATCTGCACCCAGGTAGTCGCCAGCATGCCGCCGAACAGCACGTACATGCACATCAGGATACCGACCAGGATAACCGCAACGTGGTAGTCGAGGCCGAACAGCAGCTGGATCAGCTTGCCGGCACCCACCATTTGCGCGATCAGGTAGAACGCCACCACCACCAGCGAGCCGCAGGCGGACAGCGAGCGGATCTGGGTTTGCCCAAGGCGGTAGGACGCCACGTCGGCAAAGGTGTATTTACCCAGGTTACGCAGGCGCTCGGCGATCAGGAACAGAATGATCGGCCAGCCCACCAGGAAGCCGATCGAATAGATCAGGCCGTCGTAGCCAGAGGTGAACACCAGGGCGGAAATACCCAGGAAGGACGCCGCGGACATATAGTCACCGGCAATCGCCAGACCGTTCTGGAAACCGGTGATCTTGCCGCCGGCCGCATAGTAGTCGGCCGCCGAGTTGTTTTTCTTCGAGGCCCAGTAGGTGATACACAAAGTAGCGCCGACAAACGCCACGAACATCAGGATCGCCGGGACATTCAGTGGCTGCTTGGTCACTGCGCCGGTCAAGGCATCCGCCGCCCAGGCACCCGGTGCAAATGCTGCAACGCTCAATAGAGCCAATAGACGCCGGATCATTGCTGAGCCTCCTTGAGAATCGCATTGTTCAGGTCGTCAAATTCGCCGTTGGCGCGTTTTACGTAGATGCCGGTCAGGATGAAGGCGGAGAGGATCAGCCCAACACCGATCGGAATGCCCCAGGTAATGGATGACTCAGGACTGATTTTCGCGCCCAGCAAATGCGGCCCGTAAGCGATCAGAAGAATGAATCCGGAGTAAAGCCCAAGCATGATCGCCGAAAGAATCCAGGCGAACTTTTCTCGCTTGCTAACCAGCTCCTTGAAACGCGGGCTGTTTTGAATCGAGAGGTAAATGCTGTCGTTCATTGTTTTTATCCTCGCAGCACAGATTATTGTTGGAACGTTATCCACTCTATGCGGCTGCGGGCCAGGTTCCAGACGACCTTAGTATTAGAACGACATGACAGACTCGCCATTTTCCAGCAGCAAACAATTCCCCTGCCTTAAACACGACTGTAGGAGCTGCAGCAGGCTGCGATCTTTTGATCTTGAAAAATCAAAATCAGAAGATCGCAGCCTGCGGCAGCTCCTACAGGGTATAGATGCCTGACCTCAGATTACTTGATCCAGTCAGCTACACGCTCAGGGTGTTTCGCAACCCAAGCCTTGGCCGCGGCGTCCGGCTTGGCGCCATCCTGGATGGCCAGCATCACTTCGCCGATTTCGTCTTTCGACGCCCACTGGAAGTTCTTCAGGAACTTGGCCACTTCCGGCGCCTTGGTCGCCAGCTCTTTGCTGCCGATGCTGTTCACGGTTTCAGCCGCGCCATAGACGCCTTTCGGGTCGTCGAGGAAGCGCAGTTTCCACTTGGCGAACATCCAGTGTGGCACCCAGCCGGTAACGGCGATGGATTCGTTCTTTTTCTCGGCACGGGTCAGCTCGGCAATCATGCCGGCGCCGGAGCTTGCCTTGAGGGTGTAATTGCTCAAGCCGTAATCCTTGATCGCCTGATCGGTCTTGAGCATCACGCCCGAACCGGCGTCGATGCCAACGATGCGGCCCTTGAAGCTGTCGTCGGTTTTCAGGTCTTCAATCGACTTGGCTTTGACGTACTCCGGCACGATCAAGCCAATCTTGGCATCCTTGAAGTTCGGACCGTAGTCGACTACCTGGTCCTTGTTCTTGGCCCAGTAGTCGCCGTGGGTCACCGGCAGCCAGGCGGAGAGCATGGCGTCGAGCTTGCCGGTGGCCACGCCCTGCCACATGATCCCGGTCGCCACCGCTTGCAGCTTCACGTCATAACCGAGTTTCTGCTTGATCACTTCGGCCGCCACATGAGTGGTCGCGACGCTGTCGGACCAACCGTCGACATAACCGATGCTCAGGGTCTTGCTCTCGGCATTGGCCATTGTGGAGCCAATCGCAAGCACCAGAGCGGCACCCGCGCCTAAAAGTCGTCGCATCTTCATCGTTACTTCCCCGAAAGTGCTGCGCTCGACGGATGCCGAGTCGCGTCAACGTATTGTTCTGGTGCGCCGCGCCCCCATCACGCACACCGCAAGCTCGTTCGATCATCAGCTCGGTTTTTCCATGAGAGCACTGACGCCTCGATAATCAACCTGACGCCGCGGGCGACCTGCTCTGCCAGCGACCTCAAGCCATCGAGAAACGACATCAGAACGCCATTAATGATCGCCACTCCCCCGCACCCGGCCAATCCGCCCGAACATTGCATGTCAAAACCATGCGAGGCACCAAGCGCACGGTAAATGCAGGTAACATGCCCCGCTTTGCTCCCAGACGGCCTGACCATGTCCGCGATCTCGCGCTTTCCTTTTTTTGCCTATCTGTTCGCCTGCCTGCTTGGGCTTTTTGCCTTGTGTGGTTTCTGGTACGGCCTTGGTAAACCGGTGATCCTGCCGGACGTCGCCAGCGCTACGCACAAGTTGCAGTGCGCTTCCTACACGCCGTTCGACAAGGACCAGTCGCCGTTCGACGTGCCGTTCAAATTACGCCCCGAGCGCATGGACGCCGATCTTGCGCTGCTCGCCACGCGCTTTGAATGCATCCGCACCTACTCAATGACCGGCCTCGAAGCCCTGCCCGATCTGGCGCGCAAGCATGGCTTGAAGTTGATGATCGGCGCCTGGGTCAACAGCAACCCGCTGGACACGGCCAAGGAAGTCGACCTGCTGATCGCTTCGGCCAATGCCAATGCCGACGTGGTGACGTCGGTGATCGTCGGCAACGAAGTGCTGTTGCGCAAGGAAATCACCGGCCCGCAACTGGCCGTGCTGATCAACAAGGTCAAGAGCAACGTAAAACAACCCGTGACCTATGCCGACGTCTGGGAATTCTGGCTCAAGCACCCGGAAATCGCCCCGGCGGTGGATTTCCTGACCATTCATTTGCTGCCGTACTGGGAAGACGATCCCTCCAACATTGATGCCGCACTGCAGCATGTGGCTGAAGTGCGCCAGGTGTTCGGCAACAAATTCGCCCCGAAGGACGTCATGATTGGCGAAACCGGCTGGCCGAGCGAAGGACGCCAGCGCGAGACGGCCCTGCCCAGCCGGGTCAATGAAGCCAAGTTCATCCGCGGTTTTGTTGCCATGGCAGAACAACAGGGTTGGCACTACAACCTGATCGAAGCCTTCGACCAGCCATGGAAACGCGCCAGTGAAGGTGCGGTGGGCGGTTACTGGGGACTGTTCGATGCTGATCGCCAGGATAAGGGCGTGCTGGCCGGTCCCGTGTCGAACGTGCCGTACTGGGCGCAATGGCTGGTGGTCGGCGGTTTGATTTTCCTTGGCACCCTGGTGCTTGGCGGTCGCGTGCGCAGCACTCGCGCGGCGCTGGTGCTGCCTTTAATGGGCGCCTTGGCAGCGTGTTCCATCGGCGCCTGGGGCGACCTGGCGCGCGTCACCACCCGATTTGCCAGCGAATGGCTGTGGGTTGCGTTACTGACGGCATTAAATCTGTTGGTGCTGGCCCATGCCGCACTGACCTTGAGCGCTCGCACGGGCTGGCGTGGACGAGCATTCAATGTGCTGGAGCGCAGGGCCGGCTGGCTGGTCGCCGGCGCAGGCTTTGCCGGTGCGGTGATGATGCTGGAACTGGTGTTCGATGCGCGTTATCGCAGCTTCCCAAGCATGGCATTCATCCTGCCGGCGCTGATCTACCTGTGCCGCCCGGTGAGCGTGCCACGCCGGGAAATCGCCGTGCTGACTTTCATTATCGGCGCAGGCATTGCGCCGCAGCTGTTTGTAGAAGGGTTGCAGAACCAGCAGGCCTGGGCCTGGGCGCTGGTGAGTGGGCTGATGGTGGCGGCGTTGTGGCGGTGCTTGCGGGTTCGTCAGCAGGGCTGATCCTTCAGCGAACCTTCGAGCCTCATCGCGGGCAAGCCTTGCCCGCGATGGCCGCTATCAGTCGCTACGAGCCGCCCGCACCAGCCGCAAAGCTGCAATCACCACCGCAAACACCGCCAACGTCGTGTTGTACAACGCCAATGCGGGAAACCCCAGCACCAGGGCCAACACCGCCAACCACCACCCTGCCCGGCCAGGGACAACAAAGCCCAGCACCGCTGCGGCGATCGCCGACCAGCCTAATACCTTGAAGTGAATCATCAAGCCCAGGCTCGAACGCGCCTGGCATTCCCAGCGACTGGCCTCATCCACGCAGATGCCCACCCACTGCGCGTCTTCCATGAAGCCATAACGCGCGCCGTAACTGGCGGCCAGCCACAACGGCAGCAAAACAAGCAGCAGAATCACGGGTAGACGGCGGGACATGGGGCACTCCAATAGGCGAAAACGGCCGCCAGCTTAATCTTCCTCACAATTTAATCAAACGCGCGCGACAGATAAGTAGTCATCAAATGGCTGCAAAGTGTATCGTCCAGCTACTATTACCCGAAATTACGCCTGTTTCGTGCCGATGCGTGGCACTTTGGCGGCAAAGCCGTGGTCATAGCCTGCGAACTTCATCCGGCACCTTCCTCTAAGGGATCTAGTCATGCTCCGTTCCTTGCGCTTCGCCGCCCTGTTTGGCGGCCTTATTTTGAGTGCGTCCGCACTGGCGGTCGACATCGACGCCGCCAGTTATGGCTACCCCTTGACCAACCCGTTTGAGGCCACCATTGCCACGACTCCACCGGACCTGCGTCCGGAGTTGCCGCTGGACGACGACATCAATCAGGAAGACCGCAGCGTCACCCTGCGGCCGGAGCGCGCATTCCAACTGCCGGACAACTTCTGGGCGGTCAAGAAGCTTACCTATCGCATCGCCACCCAGGACAAGGCCGCGCCGCTGATCTTCCTGATCGCCGGTACCGGCGCGCGCTATGACAGCAGCCTCAACGAATATTTGAAAAAGCTCTACTACAAGGCCGGCTACCACGTCGTGCAGTTGTCCTCGCCGACCAGCTTCGACTTCATCAGCGCCGCCTCGCGCTTCGCCACCCCGGGCATCACCAAGGAAGATGCCGAAGACATGTACCGGGTCATGCAGGCGGTGCGGGCGCAGAATCCGAAAGTACCGGTGACCGAGTACTACCTCACCGGTTACAGCCTGGGCGCCCTGGATGCGGCCTTTGTCGCGCACCTGGACGAGACCCGCCGCAGTTTCAACTTCAAGAAAGTGCTGCTGCTCAACCCACCGGTCAACCTTTACACCTCCATCACCAACCTGGACAAACTCGTCCAGACCGAGGTTAAAGGCATCAACAACAGCACCACCTTTTATGAACTGGTGCTGAACAAACTGACCCGCTACTTCCAGCAGAAAGGTTACGTCGACCTCAACGATGCGCTGCTCTACGACTTCCAGCAGTCCAAGCAGCACTTGAGCAACGAACAGATGGCGATGTTGATCGGCACCTCGTTCCGCTTCTCGGCAGCCGATATTTCGTTCACCTCGGACTTGATCAACCGTCGCGGCCTGATTACTCCACCGAAATACCCGATCACCGAAGGCACCAGCCTTACACCGTTCCTCAAGCGCGCGCTGCAGTGTGATTTCGACTGCTACATCACCGAACAGGTGATTCCGATGTGGCGTGCCCGCACGGACGGGGGCAGCCTGCTGCAGTTGATCGACCAGGTGAGCCTCTACGCGCTCGAGGATTACCTGCGCGACAGCCCGAAAATTTCCGTTATGCACAACGCCGACGATGTGATCCTGGGCCCCGGTGACCTGGGTTTCCTGCGCAAGACGTTCGGTGACCGCCTGACCGTTTATCCATTGGGCGGCCATTGCGGCAACCTCAATTACCGCGTCAACAGCGACGCCATGCTGGAGTTCTTCCGTGGCTAAATCTCTCCTGCTTATCGCAGCGTTACTCTGTGCAGGCGTCGCCCATGCCGACAACAGCAAAGCCAATGCGCCTATAGTCGTCGATAGCGATGGTTTCAAGGAACCGCTGAGCAAACTCAAGTTCAACCCGGGACTGGATCAGCGCGAGTTCGAGCGCTCGACGCTCAACGCGCTTAACGTCTATGACCCACTGGAAGAGTGGAACCGCCGGGTCTACCACTTCAACTACCGCTTCGACCAATGGGTGTTCCTGCCTGTGGTCGATGGCTACCGCTACATCACGCCGAGCTTCCTGCGCACCGGCGTGAGCAACTTCTTCAACAACCTCGGCGATGTGCCGAACCTCATGAACAGCCTGCTGCAGTTCAAGGGCAAGCGCTCTATGGAAACCACCGCGCGCCTGCTGCTGAACACCACGATCGGCATCGCCGGCCTCTGGGACCCGGCCACCGCCATGGGCCTGCCGCGCCAGAGCGAAGACTTCGGCCAGACCCTGGGCTTCTACGGCGTACCGGGCGGCGCCTACTTCGTGCTGCCCATCCTCGGCCCGTCCAACATCCGCGACACCGGCGGCCTGGCCGTGGACTTTACCGCCGAGTCGGCGAACAACTTCTTCAACGTTTCGGAAGTCAGCTCCAACCACCCGGAAGTCTGGATGCTGCGCGCAGTTGATCGGCGCTATCAGACCAGCTTCCGTTACGGCCAGCTGAACTCGCCGTTCGAGTACGAGAAGGTGCGCTACGTGTATACCGAATCGCGCAAGTTGCAGATCGCCGAGTAACAGCGGCAACATCAAAACCAATTGTGGGAGCGGGCTTGCCCGCGATGGGGCCACAACATTCACCCTCTACGTTGAATGTCGCGCCGCCATCGCGGGCAAGCCCGCTCCCACATTGGACAGTATTATCTTTGAAATGCGTGCAGCTTCAGCTCTTCAGCGCTTTCCAGATTTTGCTCACCAGCATCACCCCCGCCAACACCACCGCACCCGCCACAATCCCTGCCACGGCATTAAGCAACATCGGCACGATAAAGCCGGCCCCGCCAGCACCCGCGCTGACCTCCTCGATCCAGCGATGAACCACCGGCACGCCATGGGTCAGAATCCCGCCGCCGACCAGGAACATCGCCGCGGTACCAATCACCGAAAGGCTTTTCATCATGTAGGGCGCGGCCCGCAGGATTCCATTGCCGATGCTCTTGGCCACCTGGCCTGGCTTCTGGGTCATCCACAAGCCCAGATCATCGAGTTTGACGATGCCCGCGACCAGGCCGTAGACGCCCACGGTCATCACGATGGCGATCCCCGATAACACGATGACCTGCTGGGTCAGCGAAGCGCCAGCCACGGTTCCCAGGGTGATGGCGATGATTTCCGCCGACAGGATGAAATCAGTACGAATGGCACCCTTGATCTTGTCCTTCTCGAAAGCCACCAGGTCGGTCGCCGGGTCGGCTACCGCTTCGACCAGCTGGGCGTGTTCAGCCTCGTCCTCAGCCTTGCTGTGGAGGAATTTATGCGCCAGCTTCTCAAACCCTTCAAAGCACAGGTAAGCCCCACCGACCATCAACAATGGCGTGACCAGCCACGGGACGAATGCGCTGATCGCCAGCGCCGACGGCACCAGGATCAGCTTATTCAGGAACGAGCCCTTGGCAACGGCCCATACCACCGGTATTTCGCGCTCGGCACGTACTCCGGACACCTGCTGCGCATTGAGTGCCAGGTCATCACCCAGCACGCCTGCCGTCTTTTTCGCGGCCATCTTGGTCATCAGCGCCACATCGTCGAGCACCGCGGCGATGTCGTCGATCAGCAACAGCAAACTGCTTCCTGCCATGAATGAAATTTCCTGCAAAGAGTGAATGCTGGGCAGCATAGCCTGCCAGAGCCGTCGCGGGGCATTCTTGAGCGGTGCGCAAAGCCGGTGCTACCATGCGCCACCGCCAGTACAGGCAAGGAACCACCTGGTTTATGAGCACTATCCGCGAGCGCAACAAAGAACTGATCCTGCGTGCCGCCAGTGAAGAATTTGCCGACAAGGGCTTCGCTGCGACCAAAACCAGTGACATCGCAGCCAAGGCGGGTTTGCCCAAGCCTAACGTCTACTACTATTTCAAATCCAAGGAAAACCTCTACCGCGAGGTTCTGGAAAGCATCATCGAGCCCATCCTGCAGGCCTCGACGCCGTTCAACGCCGACGGTGTACCCAGTGAAGTGCTGAGCGGTTACATCCGCTCGAAAATCCGCATCTCCCGCGACCTGCCGTTCGCCTCCAAGGTGTTCGCCAGCGAAATCATGCACGGCGCCCCACACCTGAGCGCCGACCTGGTCGAACAACTGAACAGCCAGGCCAAGCACAACATCGACTGCATCCAGACCTGGATCGACCGCGGCCAGATCGCAACGATCGACCCTAATCACCTGATGTTCAGCATCTGGGCAGCGACCCAGACGTATGCAGACTTTGACTGGCAGATCACTGCAATTACCGGCAAGGCGAAGCTGGATGAAGAGGATTACGAAGCAGCGGCGCAGACGATTATCCGGTTGGTGTTGAAGGGGTGTGAGCCGGACTGATGTCATCGCCAGCAGGCTGGCTCCCACAGTTGAACTCTGACAATCAGATAACACTCTGTGGGAGCCAGCCTGCTGGCGATGGGGACGACTCCGATTCGGGTCAAACCCAGATAGCATCCCACAACGGATAGTCGCCAAGCTTCTCTACCAGTCCAGCCCGCAGCGGGTTGGCTACAACATATCGAGCCATTTTCACTAAATCCTCTTCCCGCCGCAGCGCCCGGTCGTGAAACCCTCTCTGCCAGAGACTGGTGGTTCGACCGGTAGACTGCTTCACTGCCTTGGTGCTCAAGGATTTAGTCCTTTGCACCAGTCCACCCAACGACCCCTGCCGCAACTCAATCAACCAATGAAAGTGATCGGGCATGACAACCCATGCCAGTGAGTTGGCGAAGCCTTGATCCTGAGCGCAGCGAAATTGATTGACCACCCCTCTACCCAAGGAGAAGTCCTTGAATATCGGTTCTCGGTCGCGAGTATTGATAGTCAGCAGGTAAATGCGGCTGGATTCAGCATAGCGGCCGATTCGCAGGCGCTTTGAAGCGGGTAAATCAGGCATTCCTTGCCCTTTGCATGATTGATTCAGGAACTAGGCTAGTCCTGATATTCCCCAAGGGCGGGGCAGACAGTTAGCTGGATGTGCTTGAATGTCCGTCATCGCCAGCAGGCTGGCTCCCACAGTTGATCTCTGACACTCCAGATAAACCCCTGTGGGAGCCAGCCTGCTGACGATAGCGGTATCAATCACCCATAGATCAAGCCACTACTCCCGCATCCGCCCGCAACCCCGACGCCTCGATCGCACTGATTGCACACTGCTCATCGACATCCGAAAGATCGCCGCTGATCCCCACCGCTCCCAGTACATTCCCATCCTGATCCCGGATCAACACACCACCCGGTGCCGGCACCACGCTGCCCTGCCCCAAACTGTTCAAGGCCGCGATGAATGCCGGGCGTTGTTGTGCGTCCAGTGCCAGCAGGCGCGACCCCTTGCCCAGGGCGATTGCGCCCCAGGCCTTGCCGATGGCCACTTGCGGGCGCAGCAGGCTGGCGCCGTCCTCGCGTTGCAAGGTGATCAAGTGCCCGCCGGCATCCAGTACTGCAATGGTCAGTGGAGCCGCAGAGATTGCACGCCCTGCCGAAATGGCCTGATTGACCAGGTTGACTGCAACTTTCAAGGTTAAAGCGCTCATGGTGCCGTCCTCATTTTGTTATAGGGAAAGCCAGTGGCCTGCGCGCTAGTGCCGCAGCCCGATGCAACAAATAGAACACAATGAGTTATTTTTTTGTATACAATAATTATCGAAAAGCGCCACATGCGACGAAAAGCCACAGCACAAGGGGCTTCCGACGAATGAAACAGTCGCTTGAGAAAATGGATTGACCTGCGCCGTCCGCCGTGAATAAACTCTGCGCAAAGCCACTTGTATACAATTACAAAACGTAAGAGGCACAAAACTATGAGCAAAATGAGAGCAATCGAAGCCGCCGTTCTGGTGATGCGCCGTGAAGGGGTTGATACCGCTTTTGGCATCCCGGGCGCCGCGATCAACCCGCTGTACTCCGCCTTGCAAAAGGTCGGTGGCATCGATCACGTCCTCGCTCGCCACGTTGAAGGCGCGTCGCACATGGCCGAGGGCTACACCCGCACCAAGGCTGGCAACATCGGCGTGTGCATCGGCACTTCGGGACCCGCTGGTACGGACATGGTCACCGGGCTCTACAGCGCCTCGGCCGACTCGATTCCAATCCTCTGCATCACCGGCCAGGCCCCCCGCGCCCGTATGCACAAGGAAGATTTCCAGGCGGTGGACATCACTGCCATCGTCAAGCCGGTCACCAAGTGGGCGACCACTGTGATGGAACCGGGCCAGGTGCCCTACGCTTTCCAGAAAGCCTTCTACGAAATGCGCTCCGGTCGCCCGGGCCCGGTGCTGATTGACCTGCCGTTCGACGTGCAGATGGCCGAAATCGAGTTCGACATCGACGCCTACGAACCACTGCCACTGGCCAAGCCGACCGCTAACCGCGTGCAGATCGAGAAGGCCCTGGCCATGCTCGACCAGGCTGAGCGCCCATTGCTGGTCGCCGGCGGTGGCATCATCAACGCCGACGCCTCCGAGCTGCTGGTGGAGTTCGCCGAATTGACCGGGATCCCGGTGATCCCGACCCTGATGGGCTGGGGCACGATTCCGGACGATCACCCATTGATGGTGGGCATGGTCGGTCTGCAGACCTCGCACCGCTACGGCAACGCCACGATGCTCAAGTCCGACCTGGTGCTGGGCGTGGGTAACCGTTGGGCCAACCGTCACACCGGTTCCATCGACGTCTACACCGAAGGCCGCAAGTTCATTCACGTCGACATCGAGCCGACCCAGATCGGCCGCGTGTTCACCCCGGACCTGGGCATCGTTTCCGATGCTGCCGCCGCGCTGACCGTGTTCATCGAAGTCGCTCGCGAATGGCAAGCAGCCGGCAAGCTGAAAAACCGTAGCGCCTGGCTGCAGGACTGCCAGCAGCGCAAGGCCAGCCTGCACCGCAAGACCCACTTCGACAACGTGCCGGTCAAGCCGCAGCGCGTGTATGAAGAAATGAACCAGGTGTTCGGCAAGGACACCTGCTACGTCAGCACCATCGGTCTGTCGCAGATTGCCGGCGCGCAGTTCCTGCATGTGTACAAGCCGCGTCACTGGATCAACTGTGGCCAGGCCGGTCCGTTGGGCTGGACCATTCCGGCGGCACTGGGCGTGGTCAAGGCAGATCCGAGCCGCAAGGTCGTGGCACTGTCGGGCGACTATGATTTCCAGTTCATGATCGAAGAACTGGCCGTGGGCGCGCAGTTCAAACTGCCGTACATCCACGTTGTGGTAAACAACTCGTACTTGGGCCTGATCCGTCAGGCGCAGCGCGGTTTTGACATGGACTACTGCGTGCAGCTGTCCTTCGATAACCTCAACGCTCCGGAACTCAACGGTTACGGTGTCGATCACGTCGCGGTCGCCGAAGGCCTGGGTTGCAAGGCACTGCGTGTGTTCGAACCGGCTCAGATCCAGCCTGCCCTGCGCAAGGCCCAGGAACTGATCGAAGAGTTCAAGGTGCCGGTGATCGTGGAGATTATCCTGGAGCGTGTGACCAACATTTCCATGGGTACCGAGATCAACGCCGTCAACGAGTTCGAAGACCTGGCGCTGGTCGGCAACGACGCACCGACTGCGATTTCGTTGCTCGACTGATCCACTATTGCTGATGGTTCGCCACGTGTAGGAGCTTCCGCAGGTTCGGGCCGCGTTCGGACGATCTTTTGATCTTTGATGCTGAAGATCAAAATCAAAAGATCGCAGCCTGCGGCAGCTCCTACACAGAGCCATCATTCTCAATTTATAACAGGAGATCACCATGCCGCGTTTCGCAGCCAACCTGTCCATGCTGTTCACCGAACAGGATTTTCTTGCCCGTTTCGAAGCGGCCGCCAAGGCCGGTTTCAGTGGTGTCGAGTACCTGTTTCCTTACGATTTCAGCTCGGCCGAGATCAAGGCCACCCTCGACGCCAACGGCCTGACCCAGGTGCTGTTCAACCTGCCGGCCGGTGACTGGGCCAAGGGCGAGCGCGGCATCGCGTGCCTGCCGGATCGGGTTGAAGAATTCCGCGCCGGTGTCGACCTGGCGATTGCCTACGCGCAAGTGCTGGGCAATACCCAGGTCAACTGTCTGGCGGGCATTCGTCCACAAGGCGTGGATGACGCCACCGTGGAAAAAACCTTTGTCGCCAACCTCAAGTACGCAGCCGAAAAGCTGCAGGCGGCGGGGATCAAGCTGGTCATGGAAGCGATCAACACCCGCGACATTCCGGGTTTCTACCTGAACAACACGGCCCAGGCCCTGTCGATTCGCGAACAAGTGGGCAGCGCCAACCTGTTCCTGCAATACGACATCTACCACATGCAAATCATGGAAGGCGACCTGGCCCGCACCCTGCAATCGCACCTGGGCGAGATCAACCATGTGCAGTTGGCCGACAACCCGGGGCGTAACGAACCCGGTACCGGTGAGATCAACTACCGCTTCCTGTTCGAGCACCTGGACCGCATCGGTTACCAGGGGTGGGTGGGTTGCGAATACAAGCCGTTGACCACCACTGAAGCCGGTCTGGGCTGGCTCAAGACCCACAACGCGATCTAAACGAACATGACATCTCTGTAGGAGCTGCCGAAGGCTGCGATCTTTTGATCTTGATTTTGAAGATCAAGATCAAGATCAAAATCAAAAGATCGCAGCCTTCGGCAGCTCCTACAGGGAACCGCATAAAACAAGAGGAATTTCTCATGGCTAAAATCGGATTTATCGGCACCGGCATAATGGGCCACCCAATGGCGGCGAACCTGCAAAAAGCCGGTCACAGCCTGTTCCTGTCGGCACACCACGACGCTGCGCCTGCTGACCTGGTTGCCGCCGGCGCGATCGCCCTGGCGAACCCGAAAGAAGTCGCTCAGGAAGCTGAAGTCATCATCATCATGGTGCCCGATACCCCACAGGTCGACGACGTGCTGTTCCGCGCCGACGGCGTCGCCGCCGGTATTGGCAAAGGCAAGATCGTCATCGACATGAGCTCCATCTCGCCGACCGCGACCAAGGCCTTCGCCGCCAAGATCAACGAAACAGGCGCCCAGTACCTCGACGCACCAGTGTCCGGTGGTGAAGTCGGCGCGAAAGCCGCGACCCTGAGCATCATGGTCGGCGGCGATGCCGATGCCTTCGAACGCGTACTGCCGCTGTTCCAGGCCATGGGCAAGAACATCACCCTGGTGGGCGGCAATGGCGATGGGCAGACCGCGAAAGTGGCCAACCAGATCATCGTGGCGCTGAACATCCAGGCCGTGGCCGAAGCGCTGCTGTTTGCTTCGAAAAACGGCGCCGACCCGGCCAAGGTGCGTGAAGCGCTGATGGGTGGTTTTGCTTCCTCCAAGATCCTCGAAGTGCACGGCGAGCGTATGATCAAAGGCACCTTCGATCCGGGTTTCCGTATCAGCCTGCACCAGAAGGACCTGAACCTGGCCCTGGCCGGTGCCCGCGAGTTGGGCATCAACCTGCCGAACACCGCCAACACCCAGCAAGTGTTCAGCACCTGCGCGGCGATCGGTGGCAGCAACTGGGACCACTCGGCACTGATCAAGGGCCTGGAGCACATGGCGAATTTCTCGATTCGCGATAAATAAACCCTGCACAAACCCTGTGGGAGCTAGCCTGCTAGCGATGAAATCAACGCGGTGTGTCTGTTAGACCTCAGCGCCTGAATCGCCAGCAGGCTGGCTCCCACAAGGAGCAGAGTTGCTCCACCTCCAATAACAAGAATTCCGGGAGCCTGCCATGTCGGTCGATCCGCAACAATTTCTTCGCGACCTGTTCGCCACCGCCATCGACGCGGCCCATCCACAACACGTTCTCGAAGCTTACCTGCCACGTGATCGCACGGGCCGGGTGATCGTAATCGGCGCCGGCAAAGCCGCTGCTGCCATGGCTCAAGTGGTCGAACGCTGCTGGCAGGGCGAAGTCTCCGGCCTGGTGGTCACCCGTTACGGCCATGGCGCACCCTGCGAAAAAATCGAAGTGGTCGAAGCCGCGCACCCGGTGCCCGATGCCGCCGGCCTGGCCGTGGCCAAGCGCGTACTGGAGCTGGTCAGCAACCTGAGCGAAGACGACCGCGTGATCTTTCTGCTCTCGGGCGGAGGCTCAGCGCTGCTCGCCCTGCCCGCTGCCGGCATTACCCTGGCTGACAAGCAGTCCATCAACAAAGCCCTGCTCAAGTCCGGCGCCACCATCGGCGAGATGAACTGTGTGCGCAAGCACCTCTCGGCGATCAAGGGTGGTCGTCTCGGCAAGGCCTGCTGGCCTGCCACCGTTTACACCTACGCCATTTCCGACGTACCGGGCGACCTCGCCACGGTCATCGCGTCCGGCCCGACCGTGGCCGACCCAAGCACCAGCGCCGAAGCCCTGGCGATCCTCAAGCGCTACGCCATCGAAGTTCCGGCGTCCGTACGCGAGTGGCTGCAAAATCCCGAATCGGAAACTGTAAAACCTGACGACCCGAGCTTGGCCCGCAGTCATTTCCAGCTGATCGCCCGGCCTCAACAGTCGCTGGAAGCGGCCGCAGTGAAAGCCCGGCAAGCCGGTTTCAGCCCGCTCATCCTCGGTGACCTGGAAGGCGAATCCCGGGAAGTGGCCAAGGTTCACGCCGGCATTGCGCGGCAAGTGGTGCTGCATGGTCAGCCCCTGCCCGCCCCCTGCGTGATCCTTTCCGGCGGCGAAACCACCGTGACCGTGCGTGGCAATGGCCGGGGTGGGCGCAACGCCGAGTTTCTCCTCAGCCTGACCGACAGCCTCAAGGGCCTGCCTGGGGTGTACGCCTTGGCTGGGGACACCGATGGCATCGATGGTTCCGAAGACAATGCCGGCGCGATCATGACGCCCGACAGCTACGCCCGTGCCACCGCCCTGGGCCTGAGCGCCAGCGATGAACTCGACAACAATAACGGCTACGGTTATTTCCAGGCGCTGGACGCCCTGATTGTCACCGAGCCGACCCGCACCAACGTCAACGATTTCCGCGCCATCCTGATCCTCGAGAGCCCTAAAAATGACGCCTGACAAGAAGGTTAAAATCCTCGCCACCCTCGGCCCCGCCACCGACGGTATTGACGACATTCGCGAGCTGGTCGAGGCCGGGGTCAATATTTTTCGCCTGAACTTCAGCCATGGCGATCACGCCGATCATGCTCAGCGCTACCAGTGGATCCGCGAAGTCGAGCGCCAGCTCAACTATCCGCTGGGCATCCTGATGGACCTGCAAGGCCCCAAGCTGCGGGTCGGCAAGTTCGCCGAAGGCAAGGTGCAGCTGGTGCGTGGTCAGGCCCTGCGCCTGGACCTGGATGCAACACCGGGTGATGAGCGACGAGTCAACCTGCCCCACCCAGAAATCATCGCCGCGCTGGAGCCGGGCATGGACCTGCTGCTCGATGACGGCAAGCTGCGCCTGCGGGTGGTGACCAAATACGCCGACGCCATCGACACCACGGTGCTCAATGGCGGCGAGCTGTCGGACCGCAAAGGCGTGAACGTACCGCAAGCGGTGCTGGAGTTGAGCCCCCTGACGGCCAAGGACCGCCGCGACCTGAGTTTCGGCCTGGAGCTGGGCGTGGACTGGGTGGCGCTGTCGTTTGTACAGCGCCCGGAAGACATCCGCGAAGCACGCTCGCTGATTGGTGACAAAGCGTTCCTGATGGCCAAGATCGAGAAGCCCTCGGCGGTCACCCAGTTGCGCGAAATCGCCGAATTGAGCGATGCGATCATGGTGGCTCGCGGCGACCTCGGCGTGGAAGTGCCCGCCGAAAGCGTGCCGCAGATCCAGAAGAACATCATCAGCACCTGCCGCGAGCTCGGCAAACCGGTGGTAGTGGCCACGCAGATGCTCGAATCGATGCGCTTCTCCCCTGCGCCCACCCGCGCCGAGGTGACCGATGTCGCCAACGCCGTGGCTGAAGGGGCTGACGCGGTGATGCTCTCGGCGGAAACCGCCTCGGGCGAATACCCGCTGGAAGCCGTGCAGATGATGAGCAAAATCATCCGCCAGGTGGAAAACGGTCCGGACTACCAGGCGCAACTGGATGTGAGCCGGCCAAAAGCCGAGGCCACGGTGTCCGATGCCATCAGCTGCGCGATTCGCCGCATCAGCAACGTGCTGCCGGTGGCGGTGCTGGTCAACTACAGCGAGTCGGGGGCCTCCAGCCTGCGCGCTGCCCGTGAGCGGCCGACGGTGCCCATCCTTAACCTGACACCAAACCTGCAGGCCGCGCGCCGCCTGACCGTGGCCTGGGGTGTGCACTCGGTGGTCAATGACCGGCTGCGCCAGGTGGACGAAGTGTGCTCGACGGCACTGGAGATCGCACAGGCCCAGGGCATGGCCCAGCGCGGCGACACCTTGCTGATCACTGCGGGTGTGCCGTTTGGGCAGCCGGGGTCGACTAACTCGTTGCGTATCGAGACGTTGATCTAGAACGCCCATATCGGCCTCATCGCCAGCAGGCTGGCTCCCACATTGGTTTTGTGTCGTTCACATCATCAAGGCTGAACGGAGATTCAGTGTGGGAGCCAGCCTGCTGGCAATGCAGGCGCCCCATTTCACCTGACACAAAATAAAAATGCCTGCCAACCACTTCAACACCCACTGCCCCGATTGGGCGACTGCCCTGCTCAACGGCTTCAGCCAGATTTTCCTCCAGCGGCACCCGCTGTTTGGCTTGCTGTGCCTGTTGGCCATTCTGTTCACCGCGCCCGTCCTGCTCGGCGGCGCACTGCTGGGCGGTGTCGCCGGCTTGCTTACCGCGCAACGTCGCGGCTACGCCAAGGCCGACCGTCAGGCTGGACTATTCAGCTACAACGGCGTGCTGCTCGGTTTGCTGCTGAGCCTTTATTTCCCTTGGTCCGCGTTGCTGCCACCGCTGATCATTGCTGCGGGCGGGCTGAGTGCGATGTTCACCCAACAGTGGCTCAAACGTGTGCGCTTCAGCCAGTGCCTGCCAGCCTATACGGCGCCATTCGTGGTACTGGGCTGGTTGCTGTTGTGCTTCGCCACGCCCTCGAGCAATGCGCAGTTGATCGAAATCAGCCCGCAGAACATCCTCGCCGCTCCACTCAAAGGCCTGGGCCAGGTGATGTTCCTCGGTCATCCGCTGGCCGGCGCGATGATTGCCGCCGGCTTGCTGATCGCCGACCGTCGTGCCTTCTGCTGGGCGATGCTGGCGTCTGTCGCGGGCATGGGCTGGAGCATGCTGCATTACGACTTCTACAGCGCATTGATCGGCCTGGGTGGCTACAACGCCGTACTCGCCGCCCTCGCCTGCAACTCACTGCACCAGAAGCCTTGGCTGCCGCTGCTCGGAATTGCATTCGCACTGATACTGACACCGGTGTTTGCCGCCATCGGCCTGCCGACGCTGACCGCCCCTTTCATCCTCGCCTGCTGGCTGATCCGCACGGTTGTGCAAATGCTCGGAAAGGCCGCTGTCGCCCATACGCCTTGCGCTCTGGAGGAGAATCAACCTAGGCTTCGCTGATCATTGGTTCAGGCGGTATCCATGGACAGCAGCAGAAACTGGCGTGAAGAGCTTTACGTCATGGTTTTCCAGAGCGACACCAAGGCGGGGCGGCGCTTCGACGGCATTTTGCTGTTGATCATCCTCGCCAGCATTGTGATTGTGATGCTCGACAGCATCGACTCGATCCACCAGAACTACGCCAACGTGCTGGCGTATATCGAGTGGGGCTTCACGATTATTTTCGCCATCGAGTACGGCTTGCGGTTGTACTGCTCCCCCAAGCCGTTGCGCTACGCATTCAGCTTTTACGGGCTGGTGGATTTGCTGGCGATCGTGCCCGGCATCCTGGCGCTGTATTACGCCGACGCGCAGTACCTGCTGATCATCCGCATCATCCGCATGTTGCGGATATTCCGCGTGCTCAAGCTCAGCCCCTATCTCAAGCAAGCCAACTACCTGATGTCGGCGCTGCGTGGCAGCAAGCAGAAGATCGTGGTGTTCCTGGTCAGCGTATGCACCCTGGTGACGGTGTTTGGCACGCTGATGTACGTGATCGAAGGCCCGGAACATGGCTTCACCAGCATCCCCAAAGGCATCTATTGGGCGATCGTTACGCTGACCACCGTGGGCTTTGGCGACATCGTGCCGAAGACCCCGCTGGGCCAGGTAATTTCGTCGCTGGTGATGATCACCGGTTACTCGATCATCGCCGTGCCCACCGGGATTTTTACCGCAGAACTGGCCAACGCCATGCGCGGTGAGCAGCTGCAACACGACTGCCCGGTGTGCCGCAAGAACAGTCACGAACACGGCGCCGCATTCTGCTCGCGCTGCGGCAATGCGCTGTTCAAGAAACTGGAATAAGCACAGAGCTTTTTAATCTTTAAAGGACTATGCCGCTGCCGTTATAGTCGCTGCGGTAAGATGCCGACACCTACTGGACCTGAAAAAATGACCCCGTAGGAGCTGCCGAAGGCTGCGATCTTCTTCCTCAAATCAGGATCAAAAGATCGCAGCCTTCGGCAGCTCCTACCAAACAAGGAATGCGCAGTGAAAAAACTCTTTGGTGCCTCACTTCTCGCCGCTGGCCTGGCACTGACCGGCATGGCTCAGGCCGCACCGACCCTGCTCAACGTTTCCTACGACGTGATGCGCGATTTCTACAAGGACTACAACACTGCCTTCCAGAAGCACTGGCAAGCCGAGCACAACGAAAACATCACCGTACAGATGTCTTTCGGCGGCTCCAGCAAACAGGCGCGTTCGGTGATCGATGGCCTGCCCGCTGACGTGATCACCATGAACATGGCCACCGACATCAATGCCCTGGCGGACAACGGCAAACTGGTCCCGGACAACTGGGTCACCCGCCTGCCGAACAACAGCGCGCCATTCACCTCGGCCACCGTGTTCATCGTCCGCAAGGGCAACCCGAAAGCCTTGAAAGACTGGCCCGACCTGCTCAAGGAAGGCGTGCAAGTCATAGTGCCGAACCCGAAAACCTCGGGTAACGGTCGCTACACCTACCTCTCGGCCTGGGGTTACGTGCTGAAAAACGGCGGTGACGAGAACAAAGCCAAGGACTTCGTCGGCAAACTGTTCAAGCAGGCTCCGGTGCTCGATACTGGCGGCCGCGCGGCCACCACCACCTTCATGACCAACCAGATCGGCGACGTGCTGGTGACCTTCGAAAACGAAGCGGAAATGGTTGCCCGCGAATTCGGTCGCGACCAGTTTGAAGTCATTTACCCCAGCGTCTCCGCCGAAGCCGAGCCGCCAGTGTCTGTGGTCGACAAAGTCGTCGAGAAAAAAGGCACCCGCGCAGCCGCCGAGGAATACCTGAAGTACCTGTGGTCCCCGGAAGGCCAGGAAATCGCGGCGGCGAACTACCTGCGCCCGCGTGACCCGGCAGTACTGGCCAAGTACACCGATCGCTTTCCGAAAGTGGATTTTCTTTCGGTAGAGAAAACCTTCGGTGACTGGCGCACCGTGCAAAAAACTCACTTCAATGATGGTGGGGTTTTTGACCAGATCTACGGCGGCCAGTGATCACTGAGCGGTAATGAAAAAGGCGACCTGAGGTCGCCTTTTTTGTGGGTGTGCACTTTAACTGGAGCTCCCCCCAAACTGCAGGGGGAAGGTCTGTTGGAGCAAGGCCTGTGGGGCCAAGGTCTGCTGTGCTAAGTATGTGGGAGCAAGGCTTGCCCGCGATGAACGATGACACGGTCTTCTCAGGGCTCTGCGACCATCAAGGCAAAACCGCCTCCACCTCAATCTCGATCAACCACTCCGGCAAAGAAAGCCCACTGACAATGACCCACGAAGACGCAGGCGGCTTATCCGCAAACCGTTCCAGCAGGACGCGGGTTATGTGGTCCTGCTCATCCCTTGCAGACTCCGCGACGTAAATCCGCATCATGACCACATGCGCCAGATTCCCACCGGCCTCATTCAAAATGCTCTCGATATTCTGGAAAGCTTTGACCGTCTGCTCGTACAGCCCGGGCGCAACCGTGCGCTCGAACTCATCGACCCCCACCTGACCAGACAGCAGCACCCGCCGCCCACCAGTGACTTCCACGGCCTGGCTGAATCCGTATTGAAGAGAATCAAAAACGGTCGATGGATTGATAGTTGTTTTCAGCATGGAAACTCCCTGTTCGTTGAAACGAATCGGGAAAACTAAACCAACCCAATGGCGAGTTCTACCCGGAGTATGGCCGCTGCAACACCGGGAAACTCAATAACCAGCGACCGTCGATTCGTCGCTAGTCCTGAGGTTCGATGTTATCCAGCGCACGGTTTACCGCCAATTCGGCCAGCATGATGATCTGCGCTATTCCCAACAGGGCGTTGCGATACGGGCCAGTGATAAAGCCTGCCAGGTCATTGGCCATCACATTCGCCGATGCCAGGGATTCGCAGGCCTGGGCCAGCAAGGTTTCGGTGGCGATGTCAGGGGCGATCATGAACATGCTTTCGGGTTTGTAGGGGGTTTCAGCGTGTTTAAGGGCGCTGAAGTTGAGGTAGTTTTGCTGGGCTGAATCGTCAGATTCAGTGTGCTCTTGGTCTGGCTGCGGGGGGTTGGGCGTGGGTTTGAACATGGTGAAGCTCCTTGATTAATGGAGCCGCCACTGTTCGCTGCGAAACGAGGGAGGTGGCAGCTGTACGCAGGTTCGCAGACCGGGAATCAAGGAACCCGGCAGACCCGAAGATCTCCCGCGCACAGCCGCCATAACGAAATGCAGCGGACGTAAAAAACGCCAACTGAACGTAACGGTAGCGCTGAGCGCCTTGATTGACCCGGGCTGCGAAACCCGATCACTGATGAGCAGTGACGGAAATCAAGCTACCGGACGCGTCCAAACCGCACAAGCCGGCGGATTCTGACGTAGTTGTAGGCAAAGGCGCAAGGCGACGTAGCCTGCTTCCTACATCCGACATCATGCGGTGTTTGTCAGACCGCCATCGCGGGCAAGCCCGGCTCCCACAGAGATGTCAGCCGTACAAAAATGTTGCGTACACCACCAGTACCCTGTGGGAGCAAGGCTTGCCCGCGATGGCAATCTCCCTGCCGCATCGTTTTCGAATGTGCAGACGCCATCGCCAGCAGGCTGGCTCCCACAGTGATCTGCGCCGTACATAAATGCTGCGTCCACCAG
>NZ_JBEOPV010000031.1:0-54623 GCF_040310425.1 Pseudomonas sp. 65/3-MNA-CIBAN-0223 | reverse complement strand
AGGACGAAGAAGCGCCGATCTTCCAGGTGGCCGATTACGGCCTGGTGGCGGACTTGTTCGAAGCCATCCCTGAGCTGGAGAAGCTGGTCTAATCCAGCGGCTTCACTTATAAAGAGCCCGGCCTTATGGCCGGGTTTTTTTTGCGCCCCCTTTAGGAGCGAGCTTGCTCGCGATGGAATTCAACGATGACGCCGGGAGCCTGTCACCCTGCGGTATCCTCGGTTTTTTCGCGAGCAAGCTCGCTCCTACAGGTGGTATTGGTTTGACTGGGAGGGTGTCGTGCATCGAGTTTTCGGTTGTGTATTGCTGGGTTTGACGGTGCTGCCTGGACTGGCCAATGCCGCAGGCAAGTGCGAGCGCCTGGTGGTCACCGGCAGCCCGGATGCACCCCCTTATCTGTGGCAAGACCCGCAGGATCCCAAGCACCTGATCGGCGCCAGTGCCGATCTGTTGCAGCAGGTGGCGGGGCAGTTGGGCATCAAGGTCGAACTGCTCTATGCCGGCAAACGGTCCCAGGCGCTGGACGAAGTGCGCAGCGGGCGCATGGATCTGCTCGCCGATGCGCCTCTGACGTTTGGCGAGCTCGACTCCCTGGATTACATTCATCCGCCCTTACTGGAGAACGACTACCTCGTCTGGACTCGCAAGGATTCACCGCTGGTCTACAACCAGGCACAAGACCTTCATGGGCATGCCGGTGCGATCTCGGAAAAGGCACGGTTGACGCCGCAGTTCGGTACGTACGCCGAGCAGCAATTGGCCCTGATCCGCACGCCCAACCTGACGCAGGCATTGCAGAAACTGCTGTTGGGTGAAGTGGAGTTTGTGCTGGCGGGCCGATATTCGGGCATCGCCGCCGCGCAGTCGCTGAGCATGGCCAATGACCTTGTCGCCCGTGCTGAACCGGTCGACAAACCCGGGCTGTATCTGGCGGTTTCCCACAACTCGGCGTGCAACGATCCGTGGTTGCGCGGACAGCTGGCGAAAAAGATGACAGAATTGCCCGCGTCCGGTCTGGCGGAAGCCGCGTTGCAGCGCAATATCGAGCGCTGGAAATTGCAGCAGCAACAACCCGTCAGTACCCCAAAACAGTAGGGATTTTTAGTGAGTATTCGACCTCTTTTCGCTGCCCTGGCCGTTCTGGCTCTGGCGGGTTGTGCAGCCGATCCGGCGCCGAATGAACAAATGCGCCTGACCGAGCAGGCGCTCGAACAGGCCAAGGCCGTGGGGGCTACCGCCGCCGACGTACCGGAAATGAAACTGGCCGAAGACAAGTTCAACCGCGCCCAAGTCAGCATGAACGACCAGTCCTTCAAGAATGCACGCATGCGCGCCGAACAGGCCGAACTGGATGCGCGCCTGGCCGAAGCCCGGGTGCTGACCCTCAAGAGCGAAGAGCAGTTGAACGTACTGAATACCCGCATCACCCGCTTGCGCAAGCAATTGGGAGATGCCCAATGAATAGTGCGTCCAGAGCCTTTGGCGGCTTGATCCTGGTGGGTTGTGCAAGCCTTTATGGCTGTGCCGGCCAGCACAGTGAAACCGCGTTGCAGGAAGCCGGTATTGGCTTCCAGAAGGTCAAGGAAGACTCCAACGTGCTGCGTATTGCGCCCAAGGACGTGATCCGGGCCGGTGAATCCCTGGCTCGCGCCGACCGTCTGTCCAGCTACTGGGGCAGTGGCTCGGACGTGCTGCATTACGCCTACCTGAGCCAGCGCTACAGTGAAATCGCCCGGGAGCACACCAACCAGGTGCTTAACGAAGAGCGCGCGGCCAAGCTCGAACTGGAACGCCAGCGCCTGCAACTGGCCCTGCGCGAATCCAAGTTGCTCAGCGTGCAACAGCAGGGCAAGTGGCTGGAAGAGCAGATTGTTGCACTCGCCACCACCCAGACCGATCGCGGGTTGGTCATGACCCTGGGTGACGTGTTGTTCGACACCGGCGAAGCAGAGTTGAAAAGCTCCGCTAACCGCGTGGTGCTGAAGATCGTGCAATTCCTGCAGCTCAATCCCAAACGCGTGGTCCGTATCGAGGGTTACACCGACAGTACCGGTGGCAAGCAGGAAAACCTCAAATTGTCCCGTGACCGCGCGCAATCCGTGGCCAATGTACTGATGGACCTTGGCATTGATGACAAGCGCATCAAGGTCGAAGGTTACGGCGATGAGTATCCGGTCGACGTGAACGCCTCGGAACGGGGGCGGGCACAGAACCGTCGGGTGGAAATTGTGTTCTCCGATGAAAAGGGCCAGCTCGGCGCCGCCCGTTAACGGCGGCTGAACTGCATACAACCCGGCAATCCATATTGCTACATGGTAGGAACGAGCTTGCTCGCGAAAAACTCATCGACACTGCGTTTATCCAGACTTCACGCGTTATCGTTGCCGTTTATCGCGAGCAAGCTCGCTCCTGCAGTGGTAAGCCAGTACAGTTTTTGCTGACACTGCACTGTACGGTCAACTATTCTGGCAACTGTCCCCGTACACTTCTAAACTGTTCCGGTACTGTGTCACATAAGAATAAAATGCCCGTGAAATCGAGTGCTGCGTCATGACCAATCTCTTGCTGTACCAACGTATTGCTCAACAACTGGCAGAAGACATCCGCCGCGGTGTCTATCAACCGGGGGAGCGCGTGCCTTCGGTGCGCAAGATGAGTTCGCAGCTCAACGTCAGCCATGCCACCGTGTTGCAGGCTTACGCCAATCTCGAGGATCAGGGGTTGATTCGTGCCCGGCCTCAGTCGGGCTATTACGTGCACCAAACCCCGGCCCTGACCGCGCCGACCCCGGACATCGCCAGGGTCGAACGCCCCAGCCTGGTCACGCGCAGCAGCATCATTCAACAGGTGTTGGTCGAGTCCCGCCGCGAAGGGGTGTTTCCTCTTGGCGCTGCAGTACCGAGCGTCGATTACCTGCCGGTGCGGGCCCTGCATCAGCAGTTGGCCAAGGTCACGCGGTTTCATAGCCCGCGGGCCTTCAGCTACATGTTCAGCCCAGGCTTTGAACCGCTGCGGCGCCAGGTGGCGATTCGAATGCGTGATGCCGGAGTGGTGGTCGATCCCTCGGAAGTGGTGATCACCCACGGTTGCGTCGACGCCCTGCAGATGTCCTTGCGCGTGCTGACCCGGCCGGGTGACCTCATAGCCGCCGAGTCGCCGACTTACTATGGGTTGTTGCAACTGGCTGACCTGCTGGGCCTCAAGGTCATCGAGATTCCCAGCGACCCCGCCACCGGCATGAGCCTGGAAGCCCTGCAACTGGCCGCCAACCAATGGTCGATCAAGGCGCTGGTTCTGACCACGCGCCTCAGTAATCCCCTGGGCGGCACCATGCCCGAGGAACGCCAGAAGCAACTGCTGCGCCTGGCGTCGGACTTCGATATCCAGATCGTTGAAGACGATATCTATGGCGAACTGATGTTCGAGCAGGGCCGTACCAAGGCGCTCAAGGCCTATGACCGGCTGGATCGGGTGATCTATTGCTCAAGCTTTTCCAAGACCCTGTCCCCCGGGGTGCGCATTGGCTGGATGATTGCCGGAAAGTACCAGCAGGAAATCCAGCGCCTGCAGACCTTCAGCACCCATTCGGCCTGCAGTGTCACCCAGATGGGCATTGCTGCTTATCTGGAAAACGGCGGCTACGATCGGCATTTGCGCTACATCCGCCAGGAATACCGCAAGAACCTCAGCGCCTTTCAACTGGCCGTCCAGCAGTACTTTCCCGAAGGCACGCAAATGACCCGGCCCACCGGCGGTTTCATTCTTTGGGTAAGCCTGCCGGGGCGAGTGAACACCCAGGAACTGCATGTGCGGGCGTTGCAACAGGGGATCAGCATCGCCCCTGGGCTCATATTCAGTAACACCGAGCAATTCAACCACTGTATCCGGCTCAATTGTGGCATCCCGTGGAACCGTGAAGCAGAGCGTGCCTTGATGACTTTGGGCATGCTCGCCACCCAGCTGTGCCAGGAAACGGCGGCCGGTTTTTGACGGGATGGGCAGGTTATTGCTGTGCATACTTGTCTTGTGCCGGCTAACAGGCGAGCATATGGCCCTCTGCCGTTAGTGTTGCCGGGTCCATGAAATCGATTTTACCCGCCGTGTGGTTGTCGTTCTGCCTGCTGATGTCTTTTCAGGCACAAGGCCCCATGGCGGCTCCTGCCCAGCAAACTCCTTCGGCAAGCACGCCTGCAAGTCAGTCTACCCCGGCAAAAAAGACCGGCACTGTCAAAAAGGCGTCCCCCGCTAAACAGAACAGCAAGCCGGTGAAAAAACGCGCACCTATTACTTCCAAGTCCAAATCCGCCAGTGAAATAGCGAAAACCCCGCTACCTTCGGCCAAACTCGACCTGAGCCTGCCCAAGGAAATGGTTGAAGAGCTGGACCCGGTTGGCACGGTGCCGTTGCCCAAACACGATGCGATATTGCCGCAAATGTTTGGCGACAAGACGGGCAGCAGTCCTTTTCAGCTCAACGGGCGCCTGCTCAGCAACGAAATGCAGCTGCAGTTGCGCAATGAAGAGCGGCGCGACGTAGAAGGTGCCGCGCTGGAATTCGAATTCAAGCAATGATTGGCTCCCTCTTGTGACCCCAAGCCAGGACGCTTTGTCGGAGACTGATCGGTCACGCCCATTTGATCGAAAAACCTCGGCCGGTTTAATTTAAAACAACTGTTTTAGCGGTTACTCTGTGCACCGTCTTTACACATCGCCCGTCGCGAGGAGCTTGTCGTCATGAAATGCCGTGAGGGTTGTGGCGCCTGTTGCATTGCCCCTTCCATCAGTTCACCGATCCCCGGGATGCCCCACGGCAAACCTGCGGGAGAACGTTGCGTGCAACTGTCTGTCGAAAATCTGTGCAACATTTTCGGTAAACCGGAGCGCCCGGCTGTTTGTTCGTCATTCGCGGCCGACCCCGATGTTTGCGGCAACAGCAGCGAAGAAGCGATCAAACTGATTGGCTGGTGGGAGCAAATGACGGCGGCGTGATGTGTTCAACGGTCTGAACTTCAACAATAAGGAATAACACTATGGGTTCGCTGCATCGTTTGGCTGTGCTGTGTGGTTTGAGCGTTTTGCTGGCGACTTCGGTCCAGGCCGAAGAGTGGAAAGTTGCCAAGAACGAGGACGGTATCAAGGTCTCCTTGAGTGAAGTGGCCGGTTCTGATTACAAGGCTTACCAGGGCATCACCCTGATGAAAACCTCCATGGCCAAACTGCGCGCCTTGCAGGAGGATGTGCCGGGTGCCTGTGCCTGGATTCACGAATGCAAGCTGCAGAAACTGCTCAAGCATGAAGGCGACCAGAGCTGGACCTACTCTCAATTCAATACCCCATGGCCGGTGACTCCACGGGATTCGGTGCTGCACATCACCACCGTCGAAGGCGCCGATGGCAGCCTGACCCGCAAGCTCGAAGGCGTGCCCAAGTACATGCCCGAGGAAAAGGGTTTTGTGCGGGTGGTCAAGGTCGAGGGTTTCTGGAAGTTCGTGCCCAAGGGTGACCAGGTCGAAGTCACCTACCAGGTGCACACCGAACCGGGCGGCAGCGTGCCTTCGATGGTGGCCAACAAGTTTGTGGTGGATGCGCCGTTCAATACGTTGAAGGCGTTGAAGGAGCGGGCGGAGAAGTAATTTCGCTTTTTTGACCGATCCGTCCGGGAGCTGTGCAGGCGCTGCTTCGTTTCACTCGACAGCCCCTGCACCTGGCCCACCGAGGCCAACAGATCGAGCAACCCAAGCCTATATTTTGTATCCGAATATTCACTGCACGAAATTTTCACAACCCGTCCAAGACAATCTCGCCCGCGCCAACCCAAACAGTAATCAATGGCAATGCTGCGGGTGATCGTGCAACATTTGCGCACCGCGCAAGCCCCGGGGTCAGGTATCGACCAACAGAGGGCTAAGCGCCGCTGTATTTATGCAACTTCAACTTCCAATGGGTCCTAAAACGACATGGCAAACCCGGACGCCCTGAAACAGCAGCGAGCTTCAAGTCGCCTGCTGCAACCAACCGTCAAATCGCACCTGGCCTACACCTTGTTGTGCGCCCTGGTCATGATGGTCATGTTCAGCCTGCTGCGCGTTGCGCTGCTGGCCTACAACAGCGAGATGATCCTTGATACACCGGCCTCGACCTTCGCCGAAGCGTTCGTCAACGGTCTGCGATTCGACCTGCGCCTGGTGGTCTACCTCAGCATCCCGCTGGTACTGGCACTGTTCAGCGTCCGCGCAATGGCGGCCCGTGGTTTCTTCCGCCTGTGGCTGACCGTGGCTTCGAGCATCGCGCTGTTCCTCGGCCTGATGGAAATGGACTTCTACCGCGAATTCCACCAACGTCTCAACGGCCTGGTCTTCCAGTATGTGAAGGAAGACCCGAAAACCGTCATGAGCATGCTCTGGTACGGTTTTCCCGTGGTTCGTTACCTGCTGGCATGGGTCGGCGGCACTGTCATCCTCGCGCTGGCGTTCAAGGGTGCAGACCGCGCCACCCGACCACGCGGCCCGTTCAGCGGCGGTACCATCAGTACTCGCCAGGTGGCTCCATGGTATGCGCGCACTGCCGTGTTCGTGGTTTGCCTGCTGATCTGCGTCGTCGCGGCTCGCGGCACCTTGCGTCAAGGTCCGCCTCTGCGCTGGGGGGACGTCTACACCACCGATTCCAATTTCGCCAATCAGTTGGGCCTCAATGGCACGCTGTCGCTGATCGCTGCTGCCAAGAGCCGCATGTCTGAAGATCGCGACAATATCTGGAAGGCTACCTTGCCGCAGCCTGAAGCCCAACAAATCGTGCGCGACATGCTGGTCATGCCTGACGACAAGCTGGTCGATCCGGACACGGCAGCCGTGCGCCGTGACTACACGCCACCGGCCGACAAGACCCTGCCGATCAAGAACGTCGTCGTGATCCTGATGGAAAGCATGGCCGGTCACTCGGTAGGCGCGTTGGGTGCCTCGGGTAACATCACGCCGTACCTCGACAAATTGTCGAAAGAGGGCCTGCTGTTCGATCGCTTCTTCTCCAACGGCACACACACCCACCAGGGCATGTTCGCCACCATGGCCTGCTTCCCGAACCTGCCGGGCTTCGAATACCTGATGCAGACCCCGGAAGGCAGCCACAAGCTGTCCGGTTTACCGCAACTGCTCAGTGTCCGTGATTACAACGATGTATACGTCTACAACGGCGACTTCGCCTGGGATAACCAGTCGGGCTTCTTCAGCAGCCAGGGCATGACCAACTTCATTGGTCGCAATGATTACGTGAACCCGGTGTTCTCCGATCCGACCTGGGGCGTGTCCGACCAGGATATGTTTGATCGCGGCCTGGTCGAGCTCAAGGCGCGGGAAAACGGCAAGCCGTTTTATGCGCTGCTGCAAACCTTGTCGAATCACACCCCATACGCCTTGCCGTCGCCATTGCCGGTCGAGCGCGTGACGGATCGCGGCAGCCTCAACGAACATTTGACGGCCATGCGCTACGCCGATTGGGCCTTGGGCCAGTTCTTCGAGAAGGCCCGCAAGGAGCCTTACTTCAAGGAGACCCTGTTCGTCATCGTGGGTGACCACGGTTTCGGCAACGAGCGCCAGATCACCGAAATGGACCTGGGTCGCTTCAACGTGCCGATGCTGCTGATCGCACCGGGCATCCAGGAGAAATTCGGCGAGCGTGACCACACCGTTGGCACCCAGATCGATATCGTGCCGACCATCATGGGCCGCATCGGTGGCGAAGTGCGCCATCAATGCTGGGGTCGTGACCTGCTGAACCTGCCGGAAGGCGACACCGGTTTTGGCGTGATCAAGCCTTCGGGCAGCGAACAGACCACCGCGATCATCACCGCGGATCAGATCCTGGTACTGCCCAAGGAAAAAGAAATGGCGCCGAAGGTATACCAGTATCAGTTGGGCGCTACACCCAAGGCCGAGGTCATCCCTGATGCACCGCGTACCGCCGAGCTCAAGCAGAAACTTGAAGCTTTCCTGCAAACGGCGACCAAGAGCCTGATCGATAACACTGCCGGTGTGGTTGACGGCAAGCCGGACTGAATGTCGAGGCAATAAAAAAGAGGCCCTTTTCAGGGCCTCTTTTTTTTCCTGTTAACGCTTTATATCTTGCCAAGCAAGAGCAGGATCAACAGCACCACCAGGACTACACCGATGATACCCGACGGGCCATAACCCCAACTTCTGGAGTGGGGGAAGACCGGCAAACCGCCTACCAGAAGAAGGATCAGAATAACGATTAGAATTGTGCCCATGTCTATTTCCTTGTTGAAAGTGTTCCGGAATGACCTAGCTATAACTGTCAGCAGGAATGAATTAAATCCTGGCTGCTTAAATGATCCGACTGCGCTGATCGCGAGAAAATTCCAAGTTTTTTTAATGTTTTTCGAAGAAAGCCTTATTTCCTTTTTATTGGCTTAGTTCATCCGTCCGCGCCCGGGGTTTGAGCAGCCTATTCAGCAATCTGATGCAGCGTGGCTCCCGCTATCTCCTTCGCTACACTCGGCACATCTTCCCCGGAACAACAAGGCTGTCTGCTATGCAAAATCGCATGATGATCACTGGCGCAGGCTCGGGCCTGGGTCGCGAAATCGCGCTCCGCTGGGCGCGCGAGGGCTGGCAACTGGCCTTGTCCGATGTCAGCGATCCCGGCCTGCAGGAAACCCTCAAGCTGGTGCGCGAGGCGGGTGGCGACGGGTTTATCCAGCGCTGTGACGTGCGCGACTACAGTCAACTGACGGCGTTTGCCCAGGCCTGCGAGGAGAAGCTGGGCGGCATCGACATCATCGTCAACAACGCCGGAGTGGCCTCCGGCGGGTTCTTCAGCGAGCTGTCCCTGGAAGACTGGGATTGGCAGATTGCGATCAACCTGATGGGCGTGGTCAAGGGCTGCAAGGCGTTCCTGCCGCTGCTGGAAAAGAGCAAGGGCAAGATCATCAACATCGCGTCCATGGCCGCGCTGATGCAAGGCCCTGCCATGAGCAACTACAACGTGGCCAAGGCCGGCGTGGTCGCATTGTCTGAAAGCCTGCTGATCGAACTGGCGCAGCAGGAAGTCGGGGTGCATGTGGTATGCCCATCGTTCTTCCAGACCAACCTGCTGGACTCTTTCCGAGGCCCGACGCCTGCGATGAAAGCGCAGGTCGGCAAATTGCTTGAAAGTTCGCCGATCACCGCTGCCGACATTGCCGACTACATCTATCAGCAGATCGGTGCCGGTGAATTCATGATCTTGCCGCACGAGCAGGGCCGTATGGCCTGGGCGATCAAGCAGAAGAACCCGCAACTGCTGTACAACGAAATGACGGTCATGGCCGATAAAATGCGCGCAAAGGCCAAACAGACCGCAGGCTGAGCTTGCCCGATGGTCCCGCCGTCGCTAGGGTGGCCGCCATCGGCCATTTTAGCGAGACCCTTGCATGCTCAATTACCTGTGGTTCTTTCTTGCCGCCTTGTTTGAAATCGCCGGGTGTTTTGCATTCTGGATGTGGTTGCGCCAGGGCAAGAGCGCCCTGTGGATTGTTCCGGCACTGTTCAGCCTGACGCTGTTCGCACTCCTGCTGACGCGCGTGGAAGCGACCTATGCAGGTCGCGCCTATGCCGCCTATGGAGGCATCTACATCGTGGCGTCAATTGGCTGGTTGGCGGTGGTGGAGCGGATTCGTCCCTTGAGCTCGGACTGGATCGGTGTGGCCCTGTGCGTGATTGGCGCGACGGTGATTCTCTTCGGCCCACGACTGTCGGCTTCCTGAAGGAAAGATCCGATATTCTGCGGTTTTGTCGGATAAATCCTACGGGGTGCTTCCCTCAGGTTTGTAGGGAAAAACTGATTTGCCTACAACATATTGAATGAGCGTTTTCTGCCGGGCATCTTCAAGGTCCTGTCACCCAGTAGGACCTATCCCATGCTAGTTCTCAGCCGTGTAGCCCAAGAGTTGATCTCCATTGGCGACACCATTTCCGTGCGAATCCTGGCCGTCAGTGGCGACAGTGTGCGCATCGGAGTTGAAGCGCCGCGCAGTTTTACCGTCCATCGCAGCGAGATCTACGAGCGCATCCAGGACGAAAAAAAGACCGGGAAACACAAGTAACAGACGTTTCAGTCGAACAGATGCTTGGGCACATCGTGCTTGAGCATCAGTTGACATTGCTCGCTCTCCGGATCGAAAACGATCAGTGCCTGTCCCTTGCTCAGGGCCTGGCGAACCCGCAAGACCCGGGTTTCCAGCGGGGTGTCGTCGCCGTTGTCCGTGCCGTCGCGGGTCACGAAATCTTCGATCAAGCGGGTCAAGGTATCGACTTCAAGTTGGTCGTGGGGAATCAGCATAGCCACCTCGGTTGAACGATCGCGCGATGCTACGGCGATTGGCAGATGGCGGCTACCCTCGGTTTAGCGCAGGTTGCTCCATCGTCATCGCGAGCAGGCTTGCCCTCACACCAAAACCGTTTCCCGCACGGGGAAAATTCTGTGGGAGCGAGCCTGCTCTCGATCGGTCGTGCCGGCGCCGCAGATATCGGCTTAGCTATCGTTGCGCTGTCCCACCAGGCTATCCACCGATGGCACCCGGGTATCACTTTCCATCTGCGTGTCATGCTCGATCTGGTGACTGAACCGGTCCAGCGAACCCTTCGCTGGCTGTGCATCGCTGGCAAATACCGGCGGGCTGAGGATGTAGGCGCCGAGCAGGCGACTCAACGCGGCCAGGCTGTCTATGTGGGTACGCTCGTAGCCGTGAGTTGCATCGCAGCCGAAAGCGAGCAGGGCGGTGCGGATGTCATGCCCGGCGGTAACCGCCGAATGCGCATCGCTGAAGTAATAACGGAACAGATCGCGACGCACCGGTAATTCATTATCGCTGGCCAGGCGCAGCAAGTGCCGGGACAGGTGATAGTCATACGGCCCACCGGAATCCTGCATTGCCACACTCACGGCATGTTCGCTGGAATGCTGGCCCGGAGCTACGGGGGCTATATCAATGCCGACGAACTCACTGACGTCCCACGGCAACGCCGCTGCCGCGCCACTGCCGGTTTCCTCGGTGATGGTGAACAGGGGATGACAATCGATCATCAGCTCTTCGCCACTGTCGATAATCGCCTTCATGGCCGCCAGCAGCGCAGCCACGCCGGCCTTGTCATCCAGGTGACGGGCACTGATATGGCCGCTTTCGGTGAATTCGGGCAATGGATCGAAGGCCACGAAATCACCGACGCTGATCCCTAGCGAGTCACAGTCTGCACGAGTGGCGCAGTAGGCATCCAGACGCAACTCCACGTGATCCCAGCTGATCGGCATCTCGTCCACGGCCGTGTTGAAGGCGTGCCCGGAAGCCATCAGGGGCAATACACTGCCGCGAATCACGCCATTATCGGTGAACAGGCTGACCCGACTGCCCTCGGCAAAACGACTGGACCAGCAGCCAACTGGTGCCAGGGTCAGTCGACCGTTGTCCTTGACCGCGCGAACTGCCGCGCCAATGGTGTCCAGATGCGCCGAGACGGCGCGATCCGGGCTGTTTTTCTTGCCCTTGAGGGTCGCACGGATGGTCCCGCGCCGGGTCATTTCGAAGGGAATGCCCAGCTCTTCAAGACGCTCGGCGACGTAGCGCACGATGGTGTCGGTGAATCCTGTGGGGCTTGGAATGGCCAGCATCTCCAACAGGACTTTTTGCAGGTAGTTGAGATCCGGTTCCGGGATTCTACTGGTCATGGAAACTCCTGATGAGTTGAGTGCATCGATGGTTTCGATGAGGTTAAGAGTGGGAGGTGGTCAGGCCGTCATCGCGGGCAGGCTTTGCTCTCACAGCAGCCCGGCTCCCAGAGCCGGGCCTCACACACTCCCTGTGGGAACAGGCTGCCCGCGATGGCGTCAGTCCAGGCAGCATCTATCTATTGGGCAGCCGGCTGACTATGGGGAAACAGCAGATCCACAAAGCGTTCTGCCGTCGGTTGCGGTTCATGGTTGGCCAGCCCGGCGCGTTCATTGGCCTCGATAAATACGTATTCCGGCTGATCCGCCGCCGGCACCAGCAGGTCGAGCCCGACCATGGGAATGTCCAGCGCCCGGGCCGCCCGCACCGCAGCGTCGACCAGGGTCGGATGCAAGATGGACGTGACATCCTCAAGGATGCCGCCGGTATGCAGATTCGCCGTGCGCCGCACGAACAGGTGCTCGCCGGCCGGTAAAACACTGCTGTAATCGTAACCGGCAGCCGCCAGGGTACGCTCGGTTTCGTGGTCGAGGGGGATCTTGCTCTCGCCGCCGGTGGCAGCCTGGCGCCGACGACTTTGAGCCTCGATCAGCGCGCCGACACTGTGCTGGCCATCACCGATCACTTCGGCCGGTCGGCGGATGGCCGCAGCCACCACTTCAAAACCGATTACCAGAATCCGCAGGTCCAAACCTTCGTGAAAACTCTCCAGAAGCACCCGGGTGTCAAACTGGCGAGCTGACTCAATGGCTTGCTGGACCTCTTCGATCGTCTGCAGGTCCACCGCTACCCCTCGGCCCTGTTCGCCGTCCAGCGGCTTGACCACTACGCGCTCATGCTCGTCGAGGAATGCCAGGTTGTCATCGGCGTTGCCGACAAGTTGCTGGGACGGCAATTTCAGCCCCGCCGCCTTGAGTACCTTGTGCGTCAGGCTTTTGTCCTGGCACAGACTCATGCTGATGGCGCTGGTCAGGTCGCTCAGGGACTCGCGGCAACGTACCCGCCGCCCGCCATGGCTGAGGGTGAACATCCCGGCTTCGGCGTCATCGACCAGTACATCAATACCCCGACGATGGGCCTCCTCGACAATGATCCGTGCGTAAGGGTTGAAGTTCGCCTCCGGCCCAGGCCCCAGGAACAGCGGCTGATTGATGCCATTCTTGCGTTTGATGGCAAAGGTCGAAAGGTTGCGAAAACCCAGCTTGGCGTAGAGGTTTTTGGCCTGGCGATTATCATGCAATACCGACAGGTCGAGGTAACTCAGCCCGCGACTCATAAAGTGTTCGATCAGGTGCCGGACCAGCACTTCTCCCACCCCCGGTCGGGAACAAAGGGGGTCGACGGCCAGGCACCACAGGCTGCTGCCGTTCTCTGGATCGTTGTAGGCCTTGTGATGGTTGAGCCCCATCACACTGCCGATGACCGCACCGCTGTCTTCATCCTCGGCCAGCCAGTACACCGGACCGCCGAGGTGACGCGGGGTCAGCAAACTGGCATCGATGGGCAGCATGTTGCGGGCCTGGTACAGCGTGTTGATCGCCTTCCAGTCCGCCTCACTTTGCGCCCGACGAATCCGGAAGCCGCGAAACACCCGCGTGGAGGGGCGATAGTCAGTGAACCACAGGCGCAAGGTGTCCGAAGGGTCGAGGAACAGTTGCGCCGGCTCAAGCCCCAACACCTGCTGGGGCGCGGCCACATACAGCGCGATATCCCGCTCGCCGGGTTTTTCGTTGAGCAGTTCCTGGGCAAGACTGGCAGGGTCAGCGAAGGTGTGGCCGATCAGCAATCGACCCCAACCGCAATGCAGCGCAATCGGGGCCGCGCTCGGTTCACTGCCATCCTCAGCCAAGCGTGCCTGCAAGCGCTCGTAGGTAGGCGCCTGACCGCGCAACAAGCGTTGGCTGTAAGCCGTGGCGTGGGGTTTCATCGATCAGATTCCTTGTTCGCTGAGCCACAGGTTCAAGGCCGCCAGTTGCCACAGCTTGGAGCCACGCAAGGGCGTCAGTTGACCTTGTGGATCAGTCAGCAGGCGGTCAAGCATGGCCGGGTTGAACAAGCCACGATCCTGGCTCGGATCCAGCAGCAGTTCGCGCACCCAATTGAGCGTATCGCCCTGTAGATGCTTGAGGCCGGGGACCGGAAAGTAACCTTTCTTGCGGTCGATCACTTCACTTGGAATGACCAGTCGCGCGGCTTCCTTGAGCACCTGCTTGCCGCCATCGGGCAGCTTGAATTTGCCCGGTACCCGTGCCGACAATTCCACCAGGCGGTAGTCCAGGAACGGCGTGCGGGCTTCCAGGCCCCAGGCCATGGTCATGTTGTCGACGCGCTTGACCGGGTCGTCCACCAGCATCACCGTGCTGTCCAGGCGCAAGGCTTTGTCCACAGCGGCATCGGCGCCAGGCTGGGCAAAATGTTCTTTCACGAAATCGCCAGCCGCGTCATTCGCCGTCAACCATTTGGGCTGCACGGTGGCGGCGTAATCTTCATAGCTGCGGTCGAAAAACGCTTCGCGGTAGGCAGCGTAAGGGTCGGCGGCGCCATCGACTTGCGGATACCAGTGATAACCGGCGAACAGTTCGTCTGCACCCTGGCCGCTCTGTACCACCTTGCAGTGCTTGGCCACTTCACGGGACAGCAGGTAGAACGCAATGCAGTCATGGCTGACCATCGGCTCGCTCATGGCGCGGAACGCCGCCGGCAATTGCTCAATGATCTCTTTTTCGTCGATGCGTAACTGATGGTGCTGGGTGCCGTAGTGCCTGGCGATCAGGTCCGAGTATTGGAACTCGTCGCCGCGTTCGCCGCCGGCATCCTGGAAGCCGATGGAAAAGGTCGACAGGTTCTCCACCCCGACTTCGCGCAACAGTCCCACGAGCATGCTCGAATCCACTCCGCCGGAGAGCAAGACGCCGACGTCGACAGCAGCTCGTTGACGAATAGCCACCGCTTCACGGGTGCTGTCCAGCACGCGGTCGCGCCAGTCTTCCAGTGTCAGGTTCATTTCATCGGCACGGGGACCGTAGGGCAGGGTCCACCAGGTTTTCTGCTCGGTGCTGCCATCAGCTTCGACGCGCATCCAGGTCGCCGGCGGCAATTTCTCGATGCCTGCCAGCAAGGTGCGCGGAGCGGGAACCACGGCATGAAAATTCAGATAGTGATTGAGAGCCACCGGATCAAGGATCGGGTTGATGTCGCCGCCCTTGAGCAGTGCTGGCAAAGCCGAGGCAAAGCGCAGGCGCTGGCCGGTACGCGACAGGTAGAGCGGCTTCACGCCCAGACGGTCACGGGCAATGAAAAGGCGCTTGGTGTCGCGTTCCCAAATGGCAAACGCAAACATGCCGTTGAGCTTGGGTAGCAGTGCTTCGCCCCAGGCGTGATAGCCCTTGAGCAGCACTTCGGTGTCACCGCCGGAGTAGAACGCATAACCAAGGCTTTCAAGCTCGGTGCGCAACTCTGGAAAGTTGTAGATCGCGCCATTGAACGCCAGGGACAGGCCCAACTGATTGTCGACCATCGGCTGCGCCGAGCCGTCCGACAGGTCCATGATTTTCAGGCGGCGATGGCCCAGGGCAATCGGCCCTTGGCTGTGGAAGCCCCACGCGTCAGGTCCGCGGGGTGCCAGGTGATGGGTGATTCGTTCAACGGCTGCAAGGTCCGCAGGTTGATTGTCAAAGCGTAACTCGCCAGCTAATCCGCACATAAAGTCCTTACCGGTTTTTCCGTTGGGGAGGTTCAATCGATACCCGGCTAAAACAGCGGGCACTCAGAAACTGACCCGCTGCGATCCTGGGAGTTTTAGATCGATAAGGAATAAGGCGCTCGATGCCTGTGCGGTTGTGCCCCTGACCTCCGACCAGCGCCTGAAGGCGCTGGTGGAACACACCTCCGGCCTGGACAAGGCCCGAGTACTACAGCGGCCATGCCGCATTGGCTGGCGGCTGCGGGTCGGGATGGGGTGCAAACACTGGAAGAAGCGTTGCGGTAGTCTTTAGTCTTTCACGCCTTTGCGCGGATCAAGCGCCGCAAGACGAATCGATTGGGATGGCACGCCTCGGCGACGGCCCGGGGCAACGGCAGCGGTTCGTTGTCGAGCCAGGCCGCCAGCAGCTCGGCTGACAATGGGGCGGTGATCAAGCCCCGGGAACCGTGACCGCTGTTGACGTACACACCGTCCAGCCATGGGCAAGGGATGTCCGGCGTTTGCCGGGCATCTTTGCTCAGGACGCCATAGGCGTCGGTAAAGGCCTGGGTAGCGGCCAGCGGACCGACGATCGGCAGGTAATCCGGACTGGTACAGCGAAACGCGGCGCGACCTTCCAGGGCCTCTGGTTGCAAGGTGCCGGCACCCAGGCGGGCGACCAGATCGGCGGATATATCCTCGAGCATCTGCAAGTTGCCGGCATGCTCGGCTGCCGTGGGTGTCAGGTCGTCGTTGTTGAAATCGAAACTGGCGCCCAGGGTGTGTTCGCCCAGCCGCGCCGGTGCAACGTAGCCTTCGGCGCACACCACGGTGCTCAGGCTTTGGCTGTCAGCAGTTTGAGGCAGGCGGGTAATCTGGCCCCGAATACGCTTGAGCGGCAGGTCGCTGCTGAAGTCAAAACGCCTGACGTCGGCAGCGCCCGCCAGCACCACCACTGTCGCTTGGGCCAGCAATCTTTCCCCAGCCCACGACTGCCATTGCCCTTTGTCACGGTGCAGTTGCACCACCTCGTGATGAGTCAGGACGTTGATATTGGGATGAGCCGCTTGCCAGGCGCACAGGGCTGGCGGATGCACCCAGCCGCCCTCTGGATAAAACAGGCCGCCGGATGGCAGCGCGATACCCGCGCGCCCCTCGGCGTGTTCGCGATCGAGCTCATGCAGCAGATCGTCGGGAAACGCTGCTGCCAAATGTGCCTGCCGGTCGGCTTCCTTGGCATTGAACGCCAGTTGCAGAACACCGCAATCGTCCCAGTCGACTCCCCGTTGCAGATGTTCGAGCAACCGCCGGGTGTGGCCAAATCCACTGACAATCAACTGTGACAACGCCGTGCCATGGGCCGAAAGCTTGAGGTACAACACGCCCTGGGGATTGCCCGACGCTTCCTGCGCCAGAGCCGTGCGACGCTCCAGCAGGCTCACGCGCCAACCCCTTGCCGCAAGGCTCGCAGCCGTGGCGCAACCGGCCAGACCGGCGCCAATCACCATGGCATGCCGCTCGCCAGTCAGTGGCAGCGGACGCGCGAACCACGGTTTGGTTACCGCCGGCGGCGCTGCCTCTTGCGGCCATCCGAGAAATACGCCCCGCAGGATTTCCCATTTGTGCCCGATGCCGGGCGTACGCTTCATCTTGAAGCCCGCCGCATTCAGCAGACGGCGCACCCAACCGGTGCTGGTAAACGTACTGATGGTCGAGCCGGGCGCTGCCAGGCGGGCCAGTTCGGCGAACAGCTCGGCGGTCCACATGTCGGGATTTTTTGCCGGGGCGAAGCCGTCGAGAAACCAGGCGTCAACTTGGGCGTCCAGTTGCGGCAACTGTTCCAGGGCGTCGCCAATCAGCAACGTCAGGGTGACGCGGCCTTTGTCCAGCACCAGTCGCTGGAAGCCTTGATGGATGGCCACGTATTGCGCCAGCAGTTGATCGGCGAACGGCTTGAGCTCGGGCCACAATGCCAGTGCTCGCTGCAGGTCCGGCAGGGTCAGCGGGTATTTTTCGACGCTGACGAAATGCAACCGCGCGCCAGGCACCGCCTGTGCCTCGAACAACTGCCAGGCACAGAGGAAGTTCAGGCCGGTGCCGAATCCGGTCTCCCCAATCACCAGGCGCTCACCGGCCTGCAGCGTGGCAAAGCGCTCACTCAAGGCATTTTGCTGGAGGAACACGTAACGGGTCTCATCCAGGCCCGACAGATCGGAAAAGTACACGTCGTCGAACACCCGCGAACGCGGAAGTCCCTGGTCGTCCCAGTCGAGCTGGGCGTGGGGTAATACGGGTTTCATGGCAGGCTCGGCATCGGCAAGGTGGCCATTCTAGCTGATCGTCGTGGCAATGCCTGATCCATGGCATCGGCAGCGGCCGATCAAACGATGAAAATGGATTTCTACTACGTGGGGGAGGTCAATCCGCTAGTCTTGCTCAATACGGGAAGGGAGCCATCCATGTTCGAATCTGCTGAAATCGGTCATTTCATCGATAAAGAAACCTACGACGCCGAAGTGCCGGCGCTGCGCGAAGCGTTGCTTGAAGCGCAATTTGAACTCCAGCAGCAGCAACGTTTTCCGGTCATCGTGCTGATCAACGGCATCGAAGGGGCCGGCAAGGGTGAGACGGTCAAGCTGCTCAACGAGTGGATGGACCCTCGACTGATCGAAGTGCGCACTTTTGATCAGCAAACCGACGAGGAGCTGGCCCGTCCGCCGGCCTGGCGCTACTGGCGAATGCTGCCAGCCAAGGGCCGCATGGGTATTTTCTTTGGCAACTGGTACAGCCAGATGCTTCAAGGGCGAGTCCATGGCGAGTTCAAGAATCCGCGGCTCGACCAGGGCATCAATGCCGCCGAGCGTCTGGAAAAGATGCTGTGCGACGAAGGCGCGCTGATCTTCAAGTTCTGGTTCCACCTGTCCAAGAAACAGATGAAGGCCCGCCTCAAGGCGCTGGCGGACGACCCCTTGCACAGCTGGCGCATCAGCCCGCTGGACTGGCAGCAATCGCAGACCTACGACAAGTTCGTCAAATACGGCGAGCGCGTCATGCGCCGCACCAGCCGTGACTATGCGCCCTGGCATGTGATCGAAGGCGTCGACCCGAACTATCGCAGCCTGGCGGTCGGGCGGATTCTGCTCGCCGGCCTGCAAGGTGCTCTCCAACGAGCATCCCTGCACCCGGAAAAAGTCAACGCCGCCCCACTGCCCACCAGCGTCGATCGGTTGAACCTGCTCGACAGCCTGGACTTGACCCTGCGCCTGGACAAGGACGATTACGAAGAACAGCTGATCACCGAACAGGCACGCTTCTCTGGCCTGATGCGGGATAAACGCATGCGCCGCCACGCGTTCATCGCCGTCTTCGAAGGCAATGATGCGGCGGGCAAGGGCGGGGCGATTCGCCGGGTGGCGGCGGCCCTGGATCCGCGTCAGTACAGCATCGTGCCGATTGCCGCGCCGACCGAAGAAGAGCGTGCGCAGCCGTACTTGTGGCGGTTTTGGCGGCACATCCCGGCCAAGGGCAAGTTCACCGTGTTTGATCGTTCGTGGTACGGGCGTGTGCTGGTGGAGCGCATCGAAGGCTTCTGCCCGCCGTCGGACTGGTTGCGCGCTTACAGCGAGATCAATGATTTCGAAGAGCAGATCGTCGATTCCGGCGTGATCGTGGTCAAGTTCTGGCTGGCCATCGACAAGCAGACTCAGCTGGAGCGTTTCCAGGCCCGTGAGGAGATACCCTTCAAGCGTTTCAAGATCACCGAAGACGACTGGCGCAACCGCGACAAGTGGGACGCCTATCGTGCTGCGGTAGGCGATATGGTGGATCGCACCAGCACCGATATCTCGCAATGGACGCTGGTGGAAGCCAATGACAAGCGCTGGGCGCGGGTCAAAGTGCTGCGCACTATTAACAGTGCGCTGGAAGCGGCGTTCGAAAAGTCCGACCGCAAGGACAAGAAACACAAGAAGTGAACCGATGGTTGCGCATACGCGAGGTGAATGATTGTCGCAGCCGGTTATGTGGTGGACTTATGCTCGGTCTACTCTCAACCGATAACAACAATGAGGTATGCCATGCGTGAAGTGGTGATCGTCGACAGCGTGCGGACCGGCCTGGCCAAATCCTTTCGCGGTAAGTTCAACCAGACTCGTCCTGACGACATGGCGGCGCATTGTGTCGACGCCTTGTTGGCGCGCTCGGGCATCGACCCGGCGAGCGTCGAGGACTGCATCGTCGGAGCTGGTTCCAACGAAGGCGCCCAAGGCTACAACATCGGCCGTAATGTGGCGGTGTTGTCGCGCCTGGGTACTGGCACTGCCGGCATGACCCTCAACCGCTTCTGCTCGTCGGGTTTGCAGGCGATCGCCATTGCTGCCAACCAGATCGCTTCGGGCTGCAGTGAGATCATTGTGGCTGGCGGCGTCGAGTCGATCAGCCTGACGATGAAGAGCGTCAATACCGACAACCTGATCAACCCGCTGCTCAAGGAGCAGGTCCCGGGCATCTACTTCCCCATGGGCCAGACTGCCGAGATCGTGGCGCGTCGCTATAACGTCAGCCGCGCAGAACAGGACCTGTATGCGCTGCAGAGCCAGCAGCGTACGGCGCAGGCCCAGGCCACCGGCTTGTTCGATGACGAAATCGTGCCGATGGCGGTGAAATACCGGGTCGAGGACAAGAACAGCGGCGAGGTGCAGATCCTCGACGGCATTGTCGATCGCGACGATTGCAACCGCCCGGACACCACGCTGGAAAGCCTGGCGGGCTTGAAACCGGTATTTGCCGAAGACGGCTCGGTGACTGCCGGCAACTCTTCGCAGTTGTCCGACGGTGCGTCGATGACGCTGGTGATGAGCCTGGAAAAAGCCCTGGAGCTGGGATTGAAGCCCAAGGCGTTCTTCCGCGGATTTACCGTGGCAGGTTGCGAACCGGATGAGATGGGGATCGGCCCGGTGTTTTCGGTGCCCAAACTGCTCAAGGCCAAAGGGTTGCAGGTGGCCGACATTGACCTGTGGGAACTCAACGAGGCGTTCGCTTCGCAATGCCTTTACAGCCGTAACCGCCTGCAAATCGATAACGAAAAATACAACGTCAATGGCGGCTCGATTTCCATTGGCCACCCGTTCGGCATGACCGGTTCGCGGCAAGTGGGGCATCTGGTGCGCGAGTTGCAGCGGCGTAATTTGCGCTATGGCGTGGTGACCATGTGCGTGGGCGGGGGCATGGGGGCTACCGGGCTGTTTGAAGCGGTGCGGTAATGACCTGTATTGGTGTGGAAACTGTGAAGTAGCCTCCGCGAGCAAGTCGAATAACCGCGCCGCCGCTCACACAGGTCTTGCGGCGGTGCGACGATTCGACTTGCTGGCGAATACCCGCGCCTGGGTCTAGCGTCGGTTACTCATCTTTTGCATCCGCTCGATATATTCCCGAATCCCACGCTCCGCCACCTGCGGATTTTCAAACGGCCCCTCCAGCGTGTTTTCCCGGGTACTGAAATACAACTCCCCGTTCACCCTGCATAGCCGGTCACTGCGAAAGTGCGTAGCGGGGGCGTTGTCCTGGGCGCGCATGCCGTACATGAAGGTTCTCCTGAAGGTGCTGTCCTATGGGTGGATCGAATCAGCTTATGTCTGAACCATTTGCCGTGCCCAACCAACCGATCGACGGCATGCGACCTGCACAGTTGCATGCGCGGCACGTGGGCAACTGTGCCTGTGTACCATCAGTGCATGGGCCTAGAATGACCAACTCTTGCCGTCTGGCCTTGTTGAGGTACGCATGCACATTTCATCCGGTCGCTGGGCCTACGGCCTGTTCCTGGCCTTGCTGACCGCGCTGTTGTGGGGAATCCTGCCGATCAAGCTCAAGCAGGTGCTGCAGGTGATGGACCCGGTCACGGTGACCTGGTTTCGCCTGATGGTGTCCGGCAGCTGCCTGTTCATCTACCTGGCGGCCACCAGGCGCCTGCCCAGTCGCAAGGTCCTCGGCCCGCGCGGTGGCTGGCTGGTGGTGATGGCGGTGCTGGGGCTGGTCGGCAACTACGTGTTGTACCTGATGGGCCTGAACCTGCTGAGCCCCGGTACGGCACAACTGGTGGTACAGATGGGTCCGATCATGTTGCTGATCGCCAGTCTGTTTGTGTTCAAGGAGCGTTTCAGCGTCGGGCAGGGGATTGGGCTGCTGGTGCTGCTGATCGGCTTCGTGCTGTTCTTCAACCAGCGCCTGAGTGAGTTGCTGACTTCCCTGAGCGACTACACCGCCGGCGTGTTGCTGGTCCTGCTGGCTTCCACGGTCTGGACCTTCTACGCCTTGGGGCAGAAGCAACTGCTGACGGTATGGAATTCGCTGCAAGTGATGATGGTGATCTACCTGTTCTGCGGGTTGCTGCTGACCCCCTGGGTGCATCCGCTGGAAGTGCTGCAACTGAGCCCGCTGCAGGGCTGGCTGCTGCTGGCGTGCTGCATGAACACTTTGATTGCCTACGGTGCATTCGCCGAGGCGCTGGCCCACTGGGAGGCTTCCCGGGTGAGTGCGACGCTGGCAATCACGCCGCTGGTGACCTTCGCTGCGGTGGCTGTGGCCGCATGGCTCTGGCCGGCGTACGTGCATGCCGAGACAATCAATGGCCTGGGCTATGGCGGGGCCGTGCTGGTGGTGTTGGGCTCGGCGCTGGTGGCGCTGGGGCCTTCATTGATTGCCGGACTGAGGGCGCGGCGGGCGCGGTTGGCGGCCAGTTAGACCGCGTCATCGTTCATCGCGGGCAAGCCGCGCTCCCACAGGTTTTTTGCTAGCACACAGGTTCTGTGCTTAAACACAGACCTGTGGGATCGCGGCTCGCCCGCGATGAAGGACTACCGGCCACGGCGTTACTTAACCTTTGGCTCCAGCCTCCAGCATATTCTCCGGCCTTACCCAGGCATCGAACTCTTCACTGGTCAGGTATCCCAGCTGTAACGCCGCCTCACGCAATGTCAGCCCTTCGCCATACGCTTTCTTGGCTATCTCCGCGGACTTGTCATAACCGATATGCGGATTCAACGCCGTCACCAGCATCAACCCACGCTCCAGATGTTCAGCCATTTTCTGAGCATCCGGTTCCAGGCCGGCAATGCAATGCTGCTGGAAGTTGCTGCAGCCATCGCCCAGCAGACGGATCGATTGCAGCAGGTTGTGAATGATCACCGGCTTGAAGACGTTCAACTGCAGATGTCCCTGGCTTGCCGCAAAACCGATAGCCACGTCGTTGCCCATGACCTGGCAGGCCAGCATCGACAAGGCTTCGCACTGAGTTGGATTAACCTTGCCTGGCATGATCGAACTGCCCGGCTCGTTGGCGGGCAGTTTCACTTCGGCTAAACCGGCACGCGGCCCGGAGCCCAGCAGGCGCAGGTCGTTGGCGATTTTCATCAGGGTGACGGCAAGGGTCTTCAACGCACCCGACAAGGTGGTCAAAGGTTCATGCCCTGCCAGCGCGGCAAATTTGTTCGGTGCCGTAACAAACGGCAGGCCGGAAAGGGCTGCGAGTTCGGCGGCAATCGCTTCGCCAAAACCGTGGGGCGAATTTAACCCAGTGCCGACTGCGGTGCCGCCCTGGGCCAGTTCACAGACGGCGGGCAACGCGCTGCGGATCGCTCGTTCGGCGTAATCGAGCTGTGCGATGAATGCCGACAGTTCCTGGCCGAAGGTGATCGGCGTGGCGTCCATCATGTGGGTGCGCCCGGTCTTGACCAGCTTCATGTGCCGGGCGGAGAGCTCCGCCAACCCGCCGGACAGTTCGCTGATCGCCGGCAGCAGTTGCTGTTGCACCGCCTGGGCCGTTGCGATGTGCATGGCGGTAGGGAAGCAGTCGTTGGAACTCTGGGAGCGGTTGACATGATCGTTGGGATGAACCGGCGATTTGCCGCCCCGCGGGTTACCGGCCAGTTCGTTGGCGCGACCGGCAATCACCTCATTGACGTTCATATTGCTCTGGGTACCGCTGCCGGTCTGCCAGACCACCAGCGGGAATTGATCGTCGTGGCTGCCATCGAGCACTTCGTCGGCCGCCTGTTCGATCAGGCGGGCAATGTCGGCCGGCACATCACCGTTGCGGTCATTGACCCGTGCGGCGGCTTTCTTGATCAAGGCCAGCGCATGCAGCACCGCCAGTGGCATGCGTTCGTTGCCAATCGCGAAGTTGACCAGCGAGCGTTGCGTCTGAGCGCCCCAGTACGCCTCATCCGGGACTTCCACCTCGCCAAGGCTGTCGGTTTCGATACGGCTCATCGTGCACACTCCTGTAAGTCAGTTAGCGCAGTTTAGGCCGTGATCGTCCATGGTGGTTCCATCGGTGTCGAAATTGCCTGCTGGACCCCTCTAAATTAGGCCCCACAAGGCTTGGGGTTGAGTGACACACTTTTTTAGGCGCAGAATGGACGCCCTTGGGGTTTTACCTCGCCTGCTAGAAAAGGAAACTCGATGACTCGTCTTCGTGCCATCTGTACCGCGGTTGCACTGGTTTGCGCCAGCGGCCCTGTTTTTGCCGATACCGCCAGCCACAACGCCAGTGCCGAGGCTTTCCTGACCCTGGCGCACGCTGACAAACTGGGCACTCCGGTGTACATGCAAGTGCAGCAAATGTTCGCTCAGCGCTTTGAACAGACCAAAGCTCCCGAGTCGAAAAAAGCCCTGCTGGAAACCTACCAGGCCAAGGCCAACGCAGCGCTGGACCAGGCCATTGGCTGGAACAAGCTGAAGCCGGACATGGTCAAGCTCTACACCACCAACTTCAGTGAATCGGAGCTCAAGGACCTGGTCGCTTTCTACCGGTCGCCACTGGGCAAGAAAGTCCTGGAAAAAATGCCGCAACTGACCCAGCAATCGGCGCAGATGACTCAGGCCAAGCTGGAAAGCGCGGTCCCTGTGGTCAACAAACTGTTGGCTGACATGACCGCGGAGCTCGAGCCTAAGGGCGCAGCTCCTGCCAAGAAAAAGCCTTAAGCGGAGTCGGGCATGACCATGCAACAACGCATTGAGTCGACGCTGGGCCTGTTACAGCCCGAGCACCTGCAAGTGCTGGATGAGAGCCACATGCACAGTCGTGGGTTGCAGACTCACTTCAAGGCTGTGATCGTCAGCCAGCAGTTTGCAGGGCTCAACCGCGTCAAGCGTCACCAGAAAGTCTACGGCACGCTTGGCGAGATGATGGGCGAGTTTCATGCGTTGGCGCTGCATACCTATACACCTGAGGAATGGGCACAGATGGACGCGGCCCCGGCCTCGCCGACCTGTGCTGGCGGCAGCAAGCACTGAGATCACCGGCTGCAGGTGCACGGCTTGTGTGGGAGCAAGGCTTGCTGCGATAGCGTCCTCGAGATTGCCATCGCGGGCGAGCCTTGCTCCTACAGAAACCACATTTTTTTTGCTAGAATCCGCAACGCGCCGCTAACCCGGCGCGTTTTTTTTGAATCCGGTTCACCCCTTACGAGGGTAGCCACCTGGAGAAACACCCGATGACACAACAGATTGTTGTGGCGGCACTGTACAAGTTCGTCACCCTGGAAGATTACGTCACCCTGCGCGAGCCCTTGCTGCAGGCGATGGTCGACAACGGCATCAAAGGCACGCTGCTGATCGCCGAAGAAGGCATCAATGGCACCGTATCCGGCAGCCGTGAAGGCATCGACGGGCTCATGGCCTGGCTCAAGAACGACCCGCGCATGGACGATATCGATCACAAGGAATCGTACTGCGACGAGCAGCCGTTCTACCGCACCAAGGTCAAGCTCAAGAAAGAAATCGTCACCCTGGGCGTCGAAGGCGTGGATCCGAACAAAAAAGTCGGTACCTACGTTGATCCAGAGAACTGGAACGCGCTGATCAGCGACCCTGAAGTGCTGTTGATTGATACCCGCAACGACTACGAAGTGGCCATCGGCACCTTCGAGGGCGCCATCGATCCGAAGACCACCAGCTTTCGCGAATTTCCTGACTACATCAAGGAACACTTCGACCCGGCCGTGCACAAGAAGGTCGCGATGTTCTGCACCGGCGGCATTCGTTGCGAAAAGGCTTCGAGCTACATGCTCAGCCAGGGCTTCGATGAGGTCTATCACCTCAAGGGTGGCATTCTGAAGTACCTTGAAGAGGTGCCGCAGCAAGAAACCAAATGGCAGGGCGACTGTTTTGTCTTCGATAACCGGGTCACGGTGCGCCACGACCTCAGCGAAGGCGACTACGATCAATGTCATGCCTGCCGCACCCCGGTGAGCGTGCAAGACCGTGCATCCGAGCACTACGTGCCGGGCATCAGTTGCCCGCATTGCTGGGATAAGCTGAGCGAGAAGACTCGCCGTAGCGCCATCGACCGGCAGAAGCAGATCGAACTGGCGAAAGCGCGCAACATGCCGCATCCGATTGGCTACAACTACAAGCAAACTCCTTCCGAGGCTTGATCCCATGTCTGCGCGCCGCCTGCTCTATGTGATGGACCCGATGTGCTCCTGGTGCTGGGGTTTTGCTCCGGTGGCCCAAGCCCTGGTCGAGCAGGCGCGCGCGGCCGGGGTTGAGGTACATCTGGTAGTGGGCGGCTTGCGCACCGGCAGTGGTTCGGCGCTGGAACCGACCACCCGGCGTTATATTCTCGAACACTGGCAGGCGGTGACTGATGCCACCGGCCAGCCGTTCAAGCTTGAGGGTGCATTGCCCGACGGCTTTGTCTACGACACCGAACCCGCGTGCCGGGCGCTCGTGACCGCGCGTGGCCTGGCAGCCGATTGTGCGTGGACATTGCTCGGTTTGATTCAACATGCGTTCTACGCCGAGGGTCGCGACGTCACCCAGGCCAGTGTCCTGGTCGAGTTGGCGGAGCAGGCGGGGGTCCCGCGCATCGAGTTCGCCGCGGCATTTGACCGTGCCGAGCAGCACGCCGCGACCGACGCCGATTTCACCTGGGTCCAGGATCTTGGCATTGCCGGCTTCCCCACATTGCTGGCCGAGCGGGACGGGCAATTGGCGCTGCTGACCAATGGTTATCAACCGCTCAGCGAGCTGTCGCCATTGCTTGGCCGCTGGCTGGAGCGCGCCGCCTGTGCATGACCTGCCCGACGATGAACCCTCTCCCAAGCGTATGGATCGACTGAGCTGGGCCGAAATACGTCGCCTGGCCCTGCAGCATAAAAAAGCCTTGTGGATCGCCAACGGCGTAGCGGTCCTGGCCACTTTGTGCAGCGTGCCGATTCCCTTGCTGCTGCCACTGCTGGTGGATGAGGTGCTGCTGGGGCATGGCGATTCAGCGCTGAAGATCATGAACCACGCACTGCCGGAGCACTGGCAGAAAGCAGCGGGCTACATAGGCCTGATGCTGCTGGTTACCCTGAGCCTGCGTTGCGCCGCCCTGTTGTTCAACGTGGTGCAGGCGCGCCTGTTTGCAGCGCTGGCCAAGGACATCGTCTACCGCATTCGCTTGCGCCTGATCGAGCGGCTCAAGCGAATTTCCCTGGGGGAGTACGAAAGCCTTGGCAGCGGTACGGTCACCACGCATCTGGTGACCGATCTCGACACTCTCGACAAATTCGTTGGCGAAACGCTCAGCCGTTTCCTGGTGGCCATGCTGACCCTGGTCGGCACGGCGAGCATCCTGGTGTGGATGCACTGGAAGCTGGCGCTGCTGATCATGCTGTTCAACCCGCTGGTGATCTACGCCACGGTGTTGCTCGGCAAACGGGTCAAGCACCTGAAGAAACTGGAGAACGACAGCACCTCGCGCTTCACCCAGGCACTCACCGAAACCCTCGACTCCATTCAGGAAGTCCGTGCCGGCAACCGCCAGGGCTTTTTCCTCGGTCGACTCGGGCAGCGCGCCCGGGAAGTGCGGGATTACGCAGTCACCTCGCAGTGGAAAACCGATGCTTCGAACCGCGCCAGCGGCCTGCTGTTCCAGTTCGGTATCGACATCTTTCGCGCCGCAGCGATGCTCACCGTGCTGTTTTCCGACCTGTCCATCGGCCAGATGCTCGCGGTCTTCAGCTACCTGTGGTTCATGATCGGCCCGGTGGAGCAACTGTTGAACCTGCAATACGCCTTTTATGCAGCCGGCGGCGCCCTGTCGCGGATCAACGAGCTACTCGCCCGAGCCGACGAACCTCAGTACGAGGGGGGCGTCGATCCGTTCCAGGGTCGCGAAACCGTGGGCATCGAAGTCCAGGGCCTGAGCTTCAGTTATGGCGATGAGCTGGTGCTGAACAAGATGAACCTGTCGATCGCGCCGGGGGAAAAGGTCGCGATCGTTGGTGCCAGTGGCGGTGGCAAGAGCACACTGGTGCAGCTGCTGCTCGGTCTGTACACACCCCTGGCCGGTACCATTCGTTTCGGCGGTTCGACCCAGGAAGAAATCGGCCTGGAGACCGTGCGCGAGAATGTTGCCGTGGTCCTGCAGCATCCCGCGCTATTCAACGACACCGTGCGTGCCAACCTGACCATGGGCCGCGAACGCAGCGACGAAGCCTGCTGGCAGGCCCTGGAAATTGCCCAACTGGATAACACAGTACGGGAATTACCCAATGGCCTGGACAGCATCGTCGGCCGATCCGGCGTGCGTTTGTCCGGCGGCCAACGCCAGCGCCTGGCGATTGCCCGCATGGTGCTGGCCGAGCCCAAGGTAGTGATCCTCGACGAGGCTACGTCGGCGCTGGACGCCGCCACCGAATACAACCTGCACCAGGCGTTGACGCGCTTCCTCAGTCATCGCACCACCCTGATCATCGCCCACCGGCTGTCCGCCGTGAAACAGGCTGACCGGGTGCTGGTGTTCGACGGGGGGCAGATCGCCGAGGACGGCGATCACCAGCAGCTGATTGCAGACGGTGGTCTGTACGCCAAGCTTTACGGGCATTTGCAGCAGCACTAGCCTCGTCAGCAGGGCTCTGACTTGCCGGGAGCGAGAACGCCCCCTAGTCTGGGGGTAGCGATCACGTCGGGATGATGATCTGGCAGTGCTAATGCAAGGGACCTCATGAATCAAACGCGGACTCTCGGAACTCCACGGTTGCTGGGCATCGTATGGCCTTTCATCGCCGTCGTGTTATTTCAGGCGCTGCTGGGCGGCTTCAGTCTTTATGTTTTGTCGGCGGTTCGCGGCTACGTGGCCGGTGAAAGCCTGTGGTCCAAAGGCCAGAAAGACGCCATCTATTACCTGAACCTCTACGCGGAAAATCGCGACGAGGCGATTTTCCTCAAGTATCAGAACGCCATCGCCGTGCCCCATGGCGGCCATGAGCTGCGCCTGGCCCTCGATCACCAGCCGCCCAACCTCGAGGCCGCCCGGCTGGCGATTCTCAAAGGGGGCAATCACCCCGACGATGTGTCCAGCCTGATCTGGCTCTACCTTAATTTTCGCCATTTCAGCTATCTGGAAAAAGCCATCGACCTGTGGACAGTCGGTGACGCCTATCTGGTGCAGCTCGATGAAGTCGCCAGCGAAATGCACCAGCGCATGAGCGACGGCCAGGCGTCGGATGCCTACGTCACTCGCTGGAAAGACCGGATTTTTGCTATCAATGACGGTGTCACGCCTGCGGCCAAGGCCTTTAGTGATGCGTTGGGTGAGGGCTCGCGAATGATCCTTCGCCTGCTGCTGGTGATCAACCTTGCCACCGCGTTGGGCCTGATTGCGCTGGCGTTGATGCGCACCCACAAACTGCTCAAGCAGCGCCACGCCTTTGCCGACGCCTTGCAGCTGGAAAAGGATCGGGCGCAGATCACCCTGCAATCGATCGGCGATGCCGTCATCACGACCGACGTCGACGGCGCAATTGCCTACATGAACCCGGCGGCCGAGGCGCTGACCCACTGGAAAGCCGAACAGGCCGCAGGTTTGCCGTTGGCGGCGCTGTTCAACTTGCTGGATGAAAATGCCCAGGCGGAAGGTTTCACCCTGATCGAACATATCCTCAGTGGTCAGCTCAGGGGCGGCAGCGAGCACTCCAAGCTGATCCAGCGCCTGGATGGCAGCACTGTTTCGGTGACATTGGTGGGCGCGCCGATCCGTAACGCCGGCAAGGTCAGTGGCACCGTATTGGTACTGCACGACATGACCCAGGAGCGCCAGTACATTGCCAATCTTTCGTGGCAGGCCACGCACGACGCCCTGACCGGGCTCGCCAACCGCCGCGAGTTCGAGTTCCGCCTGGAGCAGGCCCTGCACAATTTGACGCGTCAGGCCGGGCGTCACTCGCTGATGTTTCTCGACCTGGACCAGTTCAAGCTGGTCAACGATACCTGCGGCCACGCGGCCGGTGATGAGTTGTTGCGGCACATTTGTGCCCTGTTGCAGTCAGGTTTGCGTGAGGGAGACACCCTGGCCAGGCTGGGGGGCGACGAATTCGGCATTCTGCTGGAAAACTGCGCGCCAGAAGCTGCCGAGAAGATCGCCGACAGCCTGCGTCAGACGGTTCAGAATCTGCACTTCGTATGGAAAGGCCGCCCATTCGTGACCACTGTCAGCATCGGCCTGGTACATGTCACTCAGCATCCAACGACCCTGGAAGCCTCTTTGCGTGCCGCCGACATGGCTTGCTACATGGCCAAGGAGAAGGGTCGCAACCGCATTCAGGTCTACCACGCCGATGATTCGGAGCTGTCCCTGCGCTTTGGCGAGATGGCTTGGGTACAACGCCTGCATATGGCCCTGGAAGACAACCGGTTCTGCCTCTATGCCCAACAGATCGCGCCGCTCGGGCATGTAGAGGAGGGCGGTGGACATATTGAAATCCTGTTGCGTCTACATGATGAAGCCGGGCGAATGATACTACCCGACAGTTTCATACCGGCGGCGGAGCGTTATGGGCTAATGACTTCCCTTGATCGCTGGGTAGTGGAGAACGTATTCAAGATCATTGCGCAATGCATACAGGAAAATCACAAAGGTCCTTTGGCCATGTGTGCGATTAATCTGTCAGGCACTACTATAGGAGATGACGCATTTCTGAACTTCCTGCGTAAACAGTTTGTTGTTTACTCAATCCCTCCTGAAATGATTTGTTTTGAAATTACTGAAACCAGTGCGATATCAAATTTGGGGAGTGCGATTAGATTTATCAATGAACTCAAAGGTTTAGGTTGCTATTTTTCACTTGATGATTTTTGTGCCGGAATGTCTTCATTCGCCTACTTGAAACATTTACCTGTAGACTTCCTGAAGATCGACGGGAGTTTCGTAAAGGATATGCTGGACGACCCGATTAACCTCGCCATGGTCGAAGTGATTAATCACATCGGTCATGTAATGGGTAAACGCACGATTGCCGAGTTTGTCGAAACACCACAGATCGAGCAGGCACTGCTTGAGATTGGGGTCGATTATGCTCAAGGGTATGTGATTGAACGCCCGCACCTGTTTACCTGTGAAAGTTTGCAGAGTCGTCCGGCGAGGCCTCAGCCTTTGTTATTCAAGGCGCCGGGCACCTTTCGCTGAAACATCTTGCCGATCCTTCAAATCACAATCAAAAGGAGCTCGACAGTGATCGACACATTCATCAGAACCGGACCTCTCATGGAAGCTGCAAGTTATCCGAACTGGGCACAACGCCTGATTCAGGACTGCAGCGAGAACAAACGCCGGGTAGTTGAACATGAACTCTACCAACGGATGCGTGACAACAAACTCAGTGCGAAGACCATGCGCCACTACCTCATTGGTGGCTGGCCGGTCGTCGAACAGTTTGCCTTGTATATGGCGCAGAACCTGACCAAGACCCGCTTTGCCCGTCACCCTGGCGAAGACATGGCGCGGCGCTGGTTGATGCGCAATATTCGAGTGGAGCTTAATCATGCCGACTACTGGGTGCACTGGAGCCGGGCGCATGGCGTAACTCTGGAAGAGTTGCAGGCACAAACTGTCGCCCCTGAACTTCATGCATTGAGTCACTGGTGCTGGCACACCAGTTCGTCCGATTCGCTGATCGTGGCCATCGCCGCGACCAACTACGCCATTGAAGGGGCGACGGGGGAGTGGTCAGCGGTGGTCTGTTCCAATGGCGTGTATGCCGCCTCCTTCCCCGAAGAGGAGCGCAAGCGCGCCATGAAGTGGCTGAAGATGCACGCCCAGTACGACGACGCCCACCCGTGGGAGGCGCTGGAAATCATCTGCACCCTGGCGGGCCTGAATCCGAGCCAGGCATTGCAGGCTGAGTTACGCCAGGCCATTCGCAAGAGCTATGACTACATGTACTTGTTCCTGGAACGGTGCATGCAGCTTGAGCACGCGGAACGGGCGCCGGTCACCCGTGAGCGCATGGCGCTGGCGGAAAGTTGATCGACTGATACCTGCTGCAAAAAAATAGCCCGCCCCTGCTGTCCGATCGACAGTGGGGGCGGGCTTTTTCATAGCCGCCACGCTGGCTCAGGCGCTGATCTTGAGTCCGACCAGCCCGGCGATGATCAGGGCGACACTGGCCAGCCTGAACAGCGCCATGGACTCGCCAAAAAGGATGATCCCGGCGATCACGGTGCCGACAGCGCCGACGCCCGTCCAGATGGCATAAGCGGTGCCCAGCGGCAGCTCCTTCATGGCAAGGCCCAGCAAGCCAAGGCTGATGGCCATGGCTGCAATGGTCAGGGCCGTGGGAAGCGGACGACTGAAGCCGTCGGTGTACTTCAGGCCCACCGCCCAGCCTACTTCGAACAGGCCGGCGAAAAACAGAATGATCCAGGACATGTAAGACCTCCATCGATTGACGGGGTCGTCCCCAGGTAAATGACTCGATCGAGCCGCAAGGTCGTCCTCGCGATGAGCAGTATGGTGCCCATTATTAACCTGAGGATCAAGTTTCCGGCTCAGTCAGTGACTTGCCGCATGGCGGTCTCACGGTCCTGCTTTTCACTCATCCGCCGGAACCAGGTCGAGAGCAGCGCCCCCGAAATGTTGTGCCAAACACTGAACAAGGCACTGGGCACCGCTGCCAGTGGCGAGAAGTGCGCGCTGGCCAGCGCGGCACCCAGGCCAGAGTTCTGCATGCCCACCTCCAGCGCCAGGGATTTACGCTGGGCCAGTGGCAGCTTGAACAGACGGCCGGTGAAATAGCCCAGCAGATAACCGAAGCTGTTGTGCAGCATCACTACGGCCATGATCAACAGACCCGATTCGGCAATCTTCGCCTGGCTGGCAGCCACCACGGCGGCGACGATGATCACGATGCTGACCACCGAAATCAGCGGCAGTACTCCCACTGCGTGACGAACCCGCTCGCCGAGCACGCGCTGAGCCAGTACGCCGAGCACGATCGGCAGCAGCACTACTTGCAGGATCGACCAGAACAGCTCCATGAAAGACACCGGCAGCCACGCCGAAGCCAGCAACCAGATTAAAGCCGGGGTCAGCAGCGGGGCGAGAAGGGTGGTCACTGCCGCGATAGCCACCGACAGCGCCAGGTCACCGCGGGCCAGCCAGGTCATGACATTGGAGGACGTGCCACTCGGGCAGCAGCCGACCAGAATGACGCCGACGGCGATTTCCGCCGGCAACTGGAACACCTGGCACAGTAACCACGCCATGCCGGGCATGATCACGAAATGCGCGACTACGCCGAGCGCCACGCGCCACGGGTGGCGGGCCACTTCAGCGAAGTCTTCGAGCTTGAGGGTCAGGCCCATGCCGAACATCACCAGCCCCAGCAGCGGCACAATGGCCACCTTGAGACCGACGAACCAAGCGGGCTGGAGGAACGCTAACACGGCGAAAATCAGTACCCAGTAGGCGAAGGTGTTGCCGACAAAGCGACTCAATGCAGCCAGTGCGCGCATGGCCTGATCCTTATTGTATGAAAGCGTTAGGGAGCTAAGCATACGCTGCTTGCAAAAAAAGATCGCAGCCTGCGGCAGCTCCTGCACGGGAAACGCATTCCAATGCAGGAGCTGCCGCAGGCTGCGATCTTTACAGGCGCTGCCGATCTACATGATCAGATTCCCTGAGGCGTCTCTTCTCCGCCCAATGCTTCCACCAATGCTGGCAGGAAGTCGCCGAAGGTCAGCATCATCAGGGTGAAACTGGCGTCCAGCTGGCCGAGGGCTTCTTCGCCTCCGTCCTGTTCCGCCTGATCCTGCAGCAGGTCTTCGAACTTCAGGCGCTTGACCACCATCTTGTCGTCGAGGACGAAAGACAGCTTGTCCTGCCAGGCCAGCGACAGCTGGGTAACCACCTTGCCGGTGCTCAGGTGCAGCTGGATTTCTTCGCTGGTCAGGTCCTGGCGCTTGCAGCGCACGATGCCGCCATCTTCATGGGTGTCACGCAGTTCGCACTCGTCCAGCACAAAGAAGTCGTCCGCCGCTTTCTGGGTGGTGACCCATTCGGTCATCGTGGCGGTCGGCGACATCTTCACGGTCAGCGGGCGCACTGGCAGTGTGCCGATGACTTCGCGCAAGGTGGAGAGCAGGTCTTCGGCGCGTTTCGGGCTGGCGGAGTTGACCAGGATCAGCCCCTGTTTTGGCGCGATGGCAGCAAAGGTGGACGAACGACGGATAAATGCGCGCGGCAGGAAGGCCTGGATGATTTCATCCTTGATCTGGTCGCGTTCCTTTTTATAGACCTTGCGCATTTGTTCGGCCTCGATCTCTTCGACCTTTTCCTTGACCGCGTCACGTACGACGCTGCCTGGCAGAATGCGCTCTTCCTTGCGGGCCGAGATCAGCAGGAAATCGCCGCTGACATGGACCAAGGGCGCATCTTCGCCCTTGCCGAACGGCGCAACGAAGCCGTAGGTGGTCAACTCCTGGCTTGCACATGGACGCGCCTGTTTGGTGGCCAGTGCAGTTTCCAACGCCTCGGCATCAAAAGGCAGATCTTGGGTCAGGCGATAGATAAGCAGGTTTTTGAACCACATGGGGTGAGTCTCTCCTTATATGCAAAGGGGGGCATTATTCTCTTCGCGGTGCCATAGGCCAACCCTTCTCTAAGCCTTTGGAAGGGCTCGGAAAATTATTTTAAAAAGTGCTTGCCAGAGAGGGGGGTGCTCCGTAGAATGCGCGCCACACCGAACGTGAAGGGTGATTAGCTCAGCTGGGAGAGCGTCTGCCTTACAAGCAGAATGTCGGCGGTTCGATCCCGTCATCACCCACCATTCGCATTCAGTGTTACGCGCAGCGGTAGTTCAGTCGGTTAGAATACCGGCCTGTCACGCCGGGGGTCGCGGGTTCGAGTCCCGTCCGCTGCGCCATATTCGGTAATCTGGAACGCTGAACGCCAGGTCACCACGGAAAAGCCCGCTTAGGCGGGTTTTTTTCTGCCTCAAGTTTGTACGTTGTTCCTGCAGGGTGTGTCGTTTCACCGGTTTTCTGATTTATTTGAAAAAATATTCAATTAAATCAACACATTACGAAAACTTGTGGCATAATGCGTCCCGTAATGAAGCGAAGGGTGATTAGCTCAGCTGGGAGAGCGTCTGCCTTACAAGCAGAATGTCGGCGGTTCGATCCCGTCATCACCCACCATTCGTTTCAAGCGTTTTGCGCAGCGGTAGTTCAGTCGGTTAGAATACCGGCCTGTCACGCCGGGGGTCGCGGGTTCGAGTCCCGTCCGCTGCGCCATATTCGGTAATCTGGAACGCTGAACGCCAGGTCACCACGGAAAAGCCCGCCTAGTGCGGGCTTTTTTTCGTCTGCGATTTGGCTTTTGCCGTGTCAGCGTCATTGCGCCACCGCAAGACATTAGCCGCCGTGGGGAGTAGATGACAGAAGCTTCACCCGCCGAATGCCGAAATGCGTTACAACACCTGAACTTATCAGACGTTTCCTGCTCTCATGCCGGTAGCCATTGGTCGTGGCCGCCTGATAAGCTCGCGGCTTTATTCGATTGCCCTTTAGGCGCATGAACAAGGAAATAGCATGAAACAGCATCGGTTGGCGGCGGCGGTGGCCCTGGTTAGCCTGGTACTTGCGGGTTGTGATTCGCAGACCAGCGTAGAGCTGAAAACCCCGGCGCAAAAAGCTTCCTACGGGATTGGCCTGAACATGGGCAAAAGCCTGGCTCAGGAAGGCATGGATGATCTGGACTCCAAAGCCGTTGCCCAGGGCATCGAAGATGCCGTTGGCAAGAAAGAACAGAAACTGAAGGATGAAGAGCTGGTCGAAGCCTTCGCCGCGCTGCAGAAGCGTGCTGAAGAGCGCATGGCTAAAATGAGCGAAGAGTCGGCATCCGCTGGCAAGAAATTCCTCGAAGACAATGCCAAGAAAGCGGGTGTTACCACCACTGCTTCGGGCCTGCAGTACGAAGTCGTCAAAAAGGCCGACGGCGCCCAGCCCAAGCCGACCGACGTAGTGACTGTGCACTACACCGGTACCCTGACCAACGGCACCGTGTTCGACAGCTCCGTTGAACGTGGCAGCCCGATTGACCTGCCGGTCAGCGGTGTGATCCCGGGTTGGGTCGAAGGCCTGCAACTGATGCACGTAGGCGAGAAGTACAAGCTCTACATTCCTAGCGAACTGGCTTACGGCGCGCAAAGCCCAAGCCCGGCAATCCCGGCCAACTCGGTGCTGGTATTCGACCTGGAACTGCTGGCGATCAAGGATCCGGCAAAACAGGAAGACGCAGCCAAGTAATTTGCGTCTGTTTTGAACCAACGCCTCGCTCATGCGGGGCGTTGTTGCATTCGGGATTTGACGAACGCAAACAAAACGAACGGACGTGGCAGGATGCAGTCATAGCCATTGAAGACGCCTGCGCTAGCCGCGCTGGGGCGCCAAGTCAATGAAATGTTGGGTTTTTTTATGTGAGTAAAAAACGCCCGATCTGAGCTCAGCCCTTATGAAACGGGGGCTTCAGCGACAAAATGCAGCTCTGTTCACAAGGTTATCCACAATTTGTGTGGATAACATTTCAGCGGGAGGAAATATGAAAGCACCTTGGAACTTTGCCCGTTTCCTGCCACTGGCCGGCCGGCTGCTAGCTCGGGGCCGTCTGCCGACTTTGCTGTTCGCTGTCGCCAGCAAAGGTGCCAGTCAGGGCAACCGCCTGGGCAAGCTCAAGGAAGACCTGCACCTGCTGCAGGCCTTGTGCCTGGCCTATTGGCGAGGAGAGTACCGCGCGATCAGCCCCAAGGCGCTGATCTCGGTAGTGGCCGGCTTGATGTATTTCCTCAGTCCCGTAGACGCGATCCCCGACTTCATACCCATGTTCGGGATGCTGGATGATATCGCCGTGCTGGCCTGGCTCATGAAAGTACTGGATGACGAGTTGTCTGCCTTTCGTGCCTGGCGCAAGCGCCAACTGCCGGAGAAGCTGGCAGTGGTGGAACGGCTGCCTGACACACCGGAGCAACTTCAGCTGCAAAATCCGAAAAAACCATGATCTGACAGAAAATCGTCCCTGTATTCATGCACCTCGTGACCGTGGTCCGCGACCGTGGTCGCTGTTAGGATTACACTTCAAGGGAAAAGTGCCGACTCGCAAAGTGTCGTTGTCCTACGGGGAAGTCATGGATATTCAGATAATCACACGCGAAGGCGAGCCCGAGTATGCGGTTTTGCCGTGGGCTCAGTACCAGGCTTTATTGAAAGCAGCAGGCATCGACCAGCCATCGCCGCGGGTCGCACCACAACCTCCCGTGGCAAACCCGGACCAGATTCTTCCAGGTCTGGATCAACTACGCAGTTTGCGCGAAGCAAAGGGCATCGCCATTGAGGCGCTCGCCCGCACGGTAGGCATCAGCCCGTCTTATCTGGCCTTGATTGAAAGTGGCGAGCGTCTACCCGACGCTGCGATTCGCCGCAGCCTGGCCTGGGAACTGACGGTGCCAGGGTGGAGGGACGAATCGTGACGGTACGCATCAGTCGTCAACATTGGGACGGGTTGCTGGGAGAGCTGGATCAGGCGCGACGACAGCGACATTTGCTGACCTACCGCGCATTGCTGGAGCGATTGCAGCTGCCGACACCTGCCATGCAGACCCTGACTGCGGCACTTGAGCACCTGGCCGCACTGGACGCCAAGGCGGAACAGCCATTGCGCAGCTCGCTGGTGATCAGCCAGGGTGCCAGCCGCCTGCCACGTACCGGTTTTTTCGAATGTGTTGAACGCCTTGGGCGTTTTTCCGGGCCGTCGGATGGTGTGGCCGCCGCGTCCTGGCACGCTTCGGAGGTGGTTCGGGTGTTTGAGTACCAATACCCCGAATCGGCAGAGGCCTGAGTGTTCCTCAAGCTCAAGGCTCGGGCCGGTTACTGGCTGGCCCGCCGGCTGTTCCACTGGTCGTGGTTCGTGCGTCAGCCCCGGGGGTGGAGCTGGCTCGAAGGTCAGTTCGCACGCATGGCCAACCTGGGCGATGCAGGGGCGCAAAGCTTCTATGGGCACATCCTGGCCTTTCGTGGTGTCGGCCTGGGTGCTCGTGAGGAAGGCGTGCGATTGTTGCGTCTGGCGGCGTTGGCGGGGGATGGCAAGGCAGCGTATCAGGTAGGCGTGTTCAGTTTGGCCGGGACGGCGAGCAAGGCGCCGGATCCGGTTGAAGCGACGCGGTTCTGGAAGATTGCGGCGAAGGCCGGGCATCCGTTGGCTGAGATCAAGCTGCAGGAGTTGGCGTCTCGCGGTCCTTTGGATAATTAGTGCCTGGTCTGACGCCTTCGCGGGCAAGCCCGCTCCCACAGGTTTATGTGTCGTTTGCAAAATCCTTTACCAACACAGGTCCCTGTGGGAGCGGGCTTGCCCGCGAAGGCGCCCGCCCGGACATCACCAGACTATCAATCAAATACACGCTATACCCCGGTACATTCTTCGCATGATGCTTGGCCTGGGAGGCCATCTCCGCCAATTGACTCGCATCGAGTTGCGCGCATGCCTGAGGATGCAGGTGCACCACGCCAATCGACAATGACAGCAATGCAAATTCCTGGCGCACACCCTGCCGGTTTGGGGCGATAAAGCAGCTGGCCTCCAGGTGTTCGCTGCGGTAGAACCGCCGGCATTGGCTCTGGAAATCATCCACCAGCTGGTTCAAGCGTTTGCGCCAGTCTTCGGGTCCAAGTACCAGCAAAAAATCATCGCCGCCGATATGGCCAACGAAGTCGCGGGAGGGGTCCACGCGGTCATTCAGGCATTGCGCCAGGCACAGCAGCACTTCATCCCCACGACCGTAGCCATAGATGTCGTTGAAGGGCTTGAAGCTGTCGATGTCCACGTAACAGATCACCGACTCACGTTGCTGCTGGAGCAAACGAGTGAGGCACTGCTGGATTGGCACGTTGCCTGGTAGCAAGGTCAGCGGATTGGCGTAGCGGGCCTGCTGAATCTTCAGTTCGGTGATCAGCTTCAGCACGTCGATTACCCGGCCCAGGCCCAGGTAGCCGCCATCGAGGGTAATGATGAAATCCTCTTCGATGCGCTGCCGCGCCCTGCTGGTGATCAGCCGGCTGACCTGCTGCAGCGATTGGGTCATCTCCACGGCTAGAAAGTCATCGTTCATCAGGCGGCTGATCGGCTTGCGGGCAAACAGGTCTGTGGCGAAGGGCTTGAGCAATGCGTCCGAGAGGGAATGCCTGTGGACGATGCCACAGGGGTGGCCCTGGGCGTCCAGTACCGCCAGCGAGTTCAGGTTGGCCTGGCGGCGAAAGGCTTCCAGTACTGTGGCTGTCGGCGTCTCGCGGGCCACTGCCGGTTGTTCGTTGAGCAAGGCGCTGAGGTCGCAACCTTCATCGTTCAGCGCCACGGCGCTGCTGTCGTGTTTGGGCAGCATTTTGCGCGCATCCCTCGGCGGTTGCTCCTGAGGGCGGCACAGCAGATAGCCCTGGACCAGGTCGACCCCCATCTCCGTCAGCACTGCAAGTTCTTCCGCCAGCTCGATGCCTTCGGCGATCACCTGCGCACGGGAGGCCTTGGCGATTTGCAGGATCGAGCCGACGAATTCGCGTTTGAGCGCGTCCTGATGGATACCGTCAATGAAGTGCCGATCGATCTTCACGTAGTCCGGGCGCAGTTCCGACCATAGCCGCAAGCTGGAATACCCTGCGCCCAGGTCATCCAGTGCGATGGAAAAACCCATGGCCCGATAATGATGCAACGCGGTTTGTAACAGCTGGAAGTCATCAGTCGGGGTTTGTTCGGTCAGCTCGATCACAACTTGGCTGGGCGGAATCCCGAAGTCCTGCAGCAACTGCAACGTGCGTCCGGGTTGATGCGCGGCTTCCAGCAGCGATTCCGGCGAGACGTTCAGGAACAGCTTGCCGGGGAGTTGCTGTTCATTGAAGCGTCGGCAGGCACTCTGGCGACAAGCGATCTCCAGCTCGCTCAGACGGCCTGCCTGGCGCGCCACGGCGAACAATGCGAGCGGGGAGTGCAGCGGGCTGTTGGAGGGGCCGCGACTGAGGGCTTCGTAGCCGATCACGCGTTTTTCCGAGAGGCACACAATTGGCTGGAACAGGCTGTGCAATCCACCCTGAGTCAATATTGAACCCAGTGCGCTCAGCTGTTCGGTTGTGGTCATGGCAATCTCTGGCAAAAAAAAAGGACCGGACGAGCGCTTGGTCAAGCGCGCTTCCGGTCCCGTATTTCACGACAGATTGATGACTATTTGATGACGCTCCGCAGAGCGTCGCCGTTATATCGCCATCATCCTAGTGCTTGGCCACCGCAGTATTGAGCTTCAGGTAGTCCAGCAGGATGCGACCGGTCTCGCTCAGATAAGCGTCGTCTTCCGGTTTGGTCTTGTCCGGCTCCGCCGCGAGGGCGTCTTCGTCCTCCTTCTTCAGCTCCTTGAGCGGCTCTTCGCCCTTGGCCTTGCGGCGGATGTTCTCCATCACCAGCTGCTTGTTTTCAATATCGGCGTGCTGGGCGCGGCGCTCGGCTTCATTAAGGCTGACGGTTTTTTCTTCCATCAGCTTCTGGGCCAGTGCCAGCTTGTCACGAATGAACACGAACTCGGCGTCCTTGCCCGAACGCAGGTCGTGCTCGGATTTGAGCTGCGCCAGGTAGGGCTTGAACGGGTCGGCTGCCGGCTTGATGGCGGGTTTGATGGTGTCCCACGGCATGGCCTCGGGCAGCGCGCTCTCACCGATTTCCTTGGTGTCGATGATCGACGGGTAGTCGATGTCCGGCAGAACGCCCTGATGCTGGGTGCTCTGGCCGGATACCCGGTAGAACTTCGCCAGGGTCAGTTTCAATTCGCCATGGTTCAGCGGCTGAATGGTCTGCACGGTGCCTTTGCCGAAGGTCTGGCCGCCGATGATCAGTGCACGGTGGTAGTCCTGCATGGCGCCGGCGAAGATCTCCGAAGCCGAGGCCGACAAGCGGTTGACCAGCAACGCCATCGGGCCTTTGTAGAACGCGCCCGGGTTCTCGTCTTCCAGGACATCGACACGGCCATCGGCATTACGCACCAGGACGGTCGGGCCTTTGTCGATGAACAGGCTGGTCAGCTCGGTGGCTTCCTGCAGGGAGCCGCCGCCGTTGTTGCGCAAGTCGATGACCACGCCATCCACTTTCTCTTTCTGCAACTCGGTCAGCAGTTTCTTGACGTCACGAGTGGTGCTCTTGTAGTCCGGATCACCTGCACGGAAGGCCTTGAAGTCCAGGTAGAACGCTGGAATCTCGATCACTCCCAGCTTGTAGTCCTTGCCATCCTGCTTGAGGTTGAGGACCGACTTCTTCACCGCCTGGTCTTCAAGCTTCACCGCTTCGCGGGTAATCGGCACGATCCGGGTGGTCTGGTCATTCGGCGCATTGCTGGCTGGAATCACTTCCAGGCGCACCACGGTGCCTTTTGGACCGCGGATCAGCTTGACCACTTCGTCCAGGCGCCAGCCGACCACGTCGACCATTTCCTTGTTGCCCTGGGCAACGCCGATAATCTTGTCGGCGGGTGCCACCAGCTTGGTCTTGTCGGCCGGGCCAGCGGGCACCAGGCGCACGACTTTCACCTGGTCATTGTCGCTTTGCAACACGGCGCCGATGCCTTCGAGGGACAGGCTCATGTTGATGTCGAAGTTCTCCGCGTTATCCGGTGACAGATAATTGGTGTGCGGGTCGTAGGACATGGCAAAGGTGTTGATGTAGGCCTGGAAGATATCTTCCGCGCGGGTCTGGTCCAGACGCGCCAGTTGATTCTTGTAGCGCTTGGTCAGGGTTTCCTGGATTTGCTTGGAGTCCTTGCCCGCGATCTTCTGGCGCAGCACTTCGTCCTTGACGCGTTTGCGCCACAGGTCGTCGAGCTCGGCAGTGGACTTGAGCCAAGGTGCGTCCTTGCGGTCGATCAGCAAGGTTTCCTTGGTCGTGAAGTCGATCTTGTCGACGCCCTTGTTCAACTCGGCAAGGGCAAAGTCCAGACGCGACTTGACGCGGTCCAGGTAGCGCTTGTAGATGGTGAACCCGGCGTTGAGGTCGCCGCTTTTGAGGAAGTCGTCGAACTGGGTCTTCCACTTGTTGAATTCGTTGATATCGCTGGCCATGAAATAGCTGCGCGACGGATCCAGCAGCTTCAGGTAGCTGTCGTAGATGATCACCGAGCGCGCGTCGTCAAGCGGCGGCTTGCTGTAGTGATGGCGCTTGAGCAACTCGACGACGTTCAGGCTGGCGATCACTTCGTCACGATCAGGCTGAAGCTTGTCCCAGCTATTGGCTGCAAACGAATTGGTCGACATCGGCAGCAGGCCGATACCAATGACTAGAGCTAGGGCGGTGCTGGGGAAAAAATGCTTCATGCTGATTCGACGCGGGGACAATTGATCACGCATATTAGGCCGTCTTTGAAGTCGCCGGTTCCACGAGGGCCGGTCGCATAATGCAAGAAAGCCCGACGCTACAGCTACGGGCTCAGTCCAGACTCACTATGGAGGCACTGTGAAAGCATTGCAAGGCGTGGAAGGTCAAGTGGTATGGGCGCAGGTGCCCAGTCTTACCTGTGATGTAGGGCAAGTTCGCATTCAAGTGTCGGCTGCGGGACTCAATCGGGCGGATTTGCTACAGAAAGCGGGACTGTATCCACCCCCTCCCGGGGCCAGTCATGTGCTGGGGCTGGAGTGTTCCGGGATCATCAGCGAGGTCGGCGCGGGGTCTTCATGGCAGGTGGGTGATCGCGTCTGCGCGTTGTTGGCAGGGGGTGGGATGGCCGAAGAGGTGGTTGTCGACGGGCGGCATGTGCTGCCGGTCCCGGACGGATTGTCCCTGACCGAAGCGGCAGCGCTGCCTGAGGTTTACGCCACTGTCTGGCTGAATCTGTTTCAACTTGCGGCGCTCAAACCCGGTGAGAAAGTTCTGCTGCATGCCGGAGCGAGTGGAATCGGTTCAGCTGCCATTCAGCTGTGCAAGGCATTTGGCAACCCGTGCTGGGTCAGCGTCGGGTCGAAAGAGCGTTTGGCCTACTGCGAGGCTCTGGGAGCCCAGGGTGGGGTGATCCGTGGCGATGACCTGGACAGCCTGAGCGACCTGGGACCGTTCGATGTCATCCTCGATCCGGTGGGGGGCAATTACGCAGCGCTGAATCTCAAGCTGCTGGCCAGTGATGGCCGCTGGGTCCTGATCGGCCTGATGGGCGGTCGGGAGGCCAAGCTGGACCTGGCCCAGGTGCTGGCCAAGCGCGTGCAACTGTTGGGTTCGACGCTGCGCGCCAGAGATGACCAGTTCAAGGCCGACCTGTTCAGCGACTTGAGTCAGCACGTCTGGCCGCTGTTTGCCGAAGGACGGTTAAGTCCGCAGTTGGCCAAGACTTTTGCGATCAAGGATGCCGAAGCGGCGTTTGCCGAGTTGGCGAGTAATACCGTGGCGGGAAAGGTGGTGCTGTTGATCGACGAGAGCCTCGCCTGACAACACGCGACCTTTGGGGGCAACGCTGAGCTTGTCGAAGCAAAGCTGAGCTTATGGAAGCGAAGCTGAGCTGTGGGAGCAAGGCTTGCCCGCGATGGGTTCGACTCGGCGTGCCAGCTTACCCGCGTTATCGTACCTCGCGGGCAAGCCGTGCTCCTGCAGGGTTTTGCGTTATTTCCAGAGATGGATCGGCCAGCCGGCTTTTTCGGCGTGCTCAAGCAACACCGGGTCCGGGTTCACCACGTGCGGGAAATCCACCTTGAGCAACAGCGGCAGGTCGTTACGTGAGTCCGAATAAAAACTCGCGCCTTCCAGATTCTCTTCTTCGGCATCCAGCCATTCCAGCAACCGGGTGATCTTGCCTTCGCGGTAGGTCAGGGTGCCGACGGTGTGGCCGCTGTACACGCCATGTGCGACTTCCAGCTCTATCCCGAGAATCTCGTCAATGCCCAGGCGATCGGCAATCGGCCTGACCAGATGGGTGCCCGAGGCGGAAATCACCAGGATCCGGTCGCCTGCCTTGCGGTGGGCGGCGATGGCCTTGGTGGCGTCGCTGAAGATAATCGGCTCGATAAAATCCTCCACCCACGGTCCCACCAGATGATCGACCTCTTCGGGGGTGCGACCGATCATGGGTTCCAGGCTGAAGGTCATGTAATCCTCCATCCGCAGCTTGCCGTGGCTGTAAGCGTCCATCAGTTCGTTGTTCTGGCGCATGAACGACTCGGGATCGACCCAGCCCAGCCTGCCCATCTGTTCGCTCCAGAGGGTGGCGCAGTCGCCGTGAATCAAGGTTTCGTCCAGATCAAAAATTGCCAGGGCCATCAGTACGGTTCTCTCTTCAACATCAGCAAGGCCATCAGGCTACCTCACACAGGGCCGTCGGATCGATGGAAAGTGCCAGGCGCTGACCATCGGGGTGCAGATCTGCGGCTGAGCGGTTGAGCACATCCACCACCAGTTCCACGCCGCGTGCTTCGATCCGGTATCGAATCACGTTGCCTAGCAGGCTGTGGCTGCGCACTTGGGCATCCAGCGCGCCATTGAGGCTGAGCTCGATGGCTTCCGGACGAATGGCGATGCGTCCGGTGACCGGTCTTTGCAGCAGTTTCGAGGCACTGTCGGCATCCAGCAGGTTGTAGTTGCCGATGAAGCCGGCCGCAAATGCATCGACTGGCGCGGTGTACAGGGTTTCCGCGTCGCCGCTTTGTACGATCTTTCCCTGATTCATCAGGAATATTCTGTCAGACATCGTCAGGGCTTCTTCCTGGTCATGTGTGACAAAGATCGTGGTCAGGCCCAGTTCACGCTGGATCTGACGGATCTGTTCGCGCAAATGCTTGCGAATTCGCGCATCCAGCGCCGATAGCGGTTCATCGAGCAGTAACAACCGCGGACGCGTCACCAGGGAGCGAGCGAGGGCGACTCGCTGGCATTGGCCGCCGGACAGCTGGTGGGGATAGCGAGCGGCGAAATCGTTCAACTCCACCAGCCCCAGCACTTCGGCGACGCGTTTGTGGCTGTCGTCGGCATTGACCTTCTGCATGCGCAGGCCGAATGCCACGTTTTGCTCCACGGTCATGTTCGGGAACAGCGCGTAGCTCTGAAACACCATGCCGATCCCGCGTTTTTGCGGGCTCATGGGCACCAGGTCGACACCGTCCAGCAAAATCTGCCCGCCATCTACCGGGGTCAGGCCGGCGATACAGCGCAACAGGGTTGATTTTCCGCAGCCCGACGGCCCAAGCAAGGTGACAAACTCGCCTTTGTGGATTTCGCAGTTGATGTCACTGAACACCGTGGTGCCTGCGTAATTTTTCTCCAGATGTTGGACGCTGACGTAGCTCATTCGCTTTTGTCCTTGTTCAAAATAGTGGCCACCCAGGTCAGAACCAGCACAAAAAAGAAGTAGGAAATGACCAGCGCACTGGTGAAGTGGCCGCTGCTGTTACGCATATTGTTGAGGTAGACCTGCAGGGTTTCGTAACGGGTGCCCACCAGGATGTTGGCGAACACGAACTCACCGAACAGGAACGAGAACGACAGTAGCAGTGCCACCATCAGACCTTTGCGCAGGTTCGGCAGGACAACCAGGAATGCCGCTTGCCAGGTGCTGGCGCCGAGCAATTGGGCGGCGTCCATCAGGTCGCGCAGGTTGATCGCCTGCAGATTGTTGGTGATTGCCCGGTACATGAAGGGCAGCGCCACGGTGAAGTAGCAGCCGATCAGGATCCACGGCGTACCGACCATTGCGAACGGGCCGGAACCATACAGCTGCAACAGCCCCACCGACGACACCACCGGCGGCACCGCGAACGGAAGCAGGATCAGGATGTTCATCAACGCGTCGAGTTTCGGGAAGTGGTAATGCACCACGAACAACAGCGGCAAGATCAGCACCACTGACAGGATCAGCGCACCGACGCACACCAGCAGCGACTGGCCGAATGCATGGAGGAAGCGCGGATCACTCCACAATTGCACGTACCATTTGAACGTGAAGCCGCTCGGCAGGATGGTCGCCGACCAACTGCTGGCGATTGAATAGATCAGGGTGCCAGCCAGAGGCAGCAACAGAATGGCAAACAGCAGGTACACCACAACCCGGTGGTAGATGCCGGCGGGACCCAGTTCAGCGCGAGACATGGTAGCTCCTCTTCAACAGCAACTGATGCACGATGGTCACCAGGGTCATCAACGCCACGAGTACCACGGCCAGGGCGCTGGCGAGGTTAGGGTCCAGGGAAATGTCGCCGGAAACCATGGCGGCGATACGGATCGGCAGTACGTTGAAGTTGCCGGTGGTCAGGGCGTAAACCGTGGCGTAGGCACCCAGCGCGTTGGCCAGCAGGATCACGAAGGTGCCTAGCAGCGCGGGCGTCAGCACCGGCAGGCCGATGTGGCGCCAGAATTGCCAGCCGCTGGCACCGAGCAGCGCCGCAGACTCGCGCCAGTCTTCACGCAGCGCATCAAATGCCGGATACAGCAGCAGCACACCGAGGGGAATCTGGAAGTAGGTGTAGAGAATGATCAGCCCGGTTTTCGAGTACAGGTTGAAATCCTGAATGATCCCGGCCTGCTTGAGCAGGATGGTGAAACTGCCGTTGAATCCCAGCAGGATGATGAACGCAAACGCCAGGGGCACGCCGGCAAAGTTGCTGGTCATGTTGGCGAAGGCGTTGACGAAGTTACGCAGCCTGGAATCGACCCGGCGCAGGGAGTAGGCGCCGAGCACCGCGATGATGATGCCGAATACGCTCGACCAGAAACTGATCTCGAGGCTGTACTGGATCGCCTGCAGATAGAACTTTGAATTGAAGATTTTCGTAAAGTTGGCAAGGCCCCAGCCAAACTCCTGTGATTCCAGGCTGTTGATCATGACCCACAGCAGCGGGGCAATCTGGAACACGATAAAGAACAGTGCAAAAGGCACCAGGCACAGGGCTGCCAACCATTTGCCACGAGTCATGGTGTTCATTTGAGCAGCTCCCGGCACACAGGTTTATCGTGGGCCACGCCCAGCAGCTCGCAGACCGTACCGCAGATCTCAATCTGTTTCGGCGCAGCACCGGCATCGAGGCTGAAGGCGTCGCCGAGCACGAACAGCGGTACTTCGCGTTCTTCGGCCAACAGGCCGTTGTGCGATCGGTCATTGTTCATGCCGTGATCGGCGGTCACCAGTACCTGGTAGCCCGCGTCGAGCCAGCCTTGCAGGTAGTCGGCGAGAATGATGTCGGCGGAGCGGGCGCTGTTGCGGTATTGCGCGGAGTCGAGGCCGTGCTTGTGCCCGGCGTCGTCGACGTTCATCGGGTGGACCAGCAGGAAGTTTGGCGAGTGGCGCTGGCGCAGGTGTTCGGCGTCGGCAAACAGGTGTGAATCGGGGTAGTGGTCATTCCAGTAGAAATGCGCATGCTGGATCGGCAGGTCGGGATCGTCGGTGTGACGGTCCCGGGCGGCCACGAACGGTGATCGGTTGTACAGCTCACTGACCCAGTGATAGGCCGCCGCCGCAGTCTTGAGCCCGGCGTCGCGTGCGTAGTGATAGATGCTGCGCTGACTGGACAGGCGCGAGACATTGTTATGAACGATGCCGCTGTCAATTGGCGTGACGCCGGTCAGGATGCATTCGTAAAGCGGACGGGACAACGCCGGCAATTCGCACTCCAGCTTGTAGAGCGCCGCGCGTCCTGCGCCGACGTACGCCTGCAGGTGCCCCATGGCGTGGCGAGCAATCTCATGGTTGAGGCCGTCGAGCACGACAAGGATGACGTTGTGGTTCATAGGGGCGATGACTCCAGAATCATTGCTGAACGGTGCAGGAGCTGCCAAAGGCTTCGATCTTTTGATGTTGCTTGAAAAAACAAAGATCGCAGCCTGCGGCAGCTCCTACGGATGCAGCATTACTGCATGTTGATAATCACTTCTTCCTGCCACTTCTGCGGCAGCGACTTGGAGGTTTTTTCCCACGCATCTGCGTCCTTGATCGGCGTCACGCCTTTGTACTGTTCGTTCGGCAACAGCTTGGCTTTGACGTCATCCGGCAGCTTCACGTGTTCGGCGCGGATCGGGCGGGCGTTGCCGCGTGCCAGGTTGGTCTGGCCGGCGTCGCTGAAGATGTATTCGCGGGTCAGTTTGGCCGCATTAGGGTTTTTCGCGTATTTGTTGATGATGGTGGTGTAGCCGGAAATGACCGAGCCATCGGAAGGGATCAGCACGGTGTAATCATCCGGATTCGCCATCTTGGCCTTGTAACTCAGGCCGTTGAAATCCCAAACCACGCCGACTTCGATCTCGCCCTTTTCCATGGTGGCAATGGTCGGGTTAGCCATCGACAGGCGGCCTTGCTTGGCAATGTCGGCAAACATCAGCAGGGCTGGCTGGATGTTCTTCTCGTCACCCCCGTTGGCCAATGCGGCAGCCAGGACACCGTTGGCCGCCTGGGCCGCAGTGCTGACGTCGCCAATGGAGACCTTGTACTTGCCGCTCTTGAGATCGGCCCACTTGGTCGGTGCTTCGGAACCGTGCAGCAGTTTTTTGTTGATGATGAAGGCGATGGTTCCGGTGTAGGCCAGCGCCCAGTTGCCATCCTTGTCCTTGGCCCAGTCCGGCACCTGGTCCCAGGTCGTTGGTTTATACGGTTGCACCACGCCTTGCTTGACTGCGATAGGCCCGAAAGCTGCACCTACGTCACCGATGTCCGCGCTGGCGTTATCTTTTTCGGCGGCGAATTTGGCGATTTCCTGCGCGGAACTCATGTCGGTATCGATGTGTTTCAGGCCGTAGGTCTTGGCCAGGTCATCCCAAGTGCCTTTCCAGTTGGCCCAGTCATCGGGCATGCCGACGCTGTTGACTGTGCCTTCCGCTTTCGCTGCGGCCTCAAGGGTTTTCAAATCATCAGCCGCCATGGCGGCGGTGCACATGGCAATGGTCGAGCCTAACAGTGATGCCAGGAAAAGCTGTTTCATCCGAAGCTCCTTTGGGCGTTTTCAACGCTGCGATTGCGGTTGTGTTGGTCTAGGTCAGCAATACCTAAGCCAATCTAGGCGGTCTGGATGACATTTTGATGTCGATGAGTTGCCTGCCCAAATTTCCTGTAGGGGAACTCTCGGGCTGCAAAGTAAGCGTAGACCATGGCTAAGAGGCTGATATGAAAGGACATGGCCGTACTATTGCAGGCAACGTTCAACACCGTTCGGCACGTTTGTCATCCACCAGTCACATGCAGGGCCTAGGCTACTTGGAGGGTAAACCAATGCAGGTTTCGCCCCGAAACAGTGCTGGTCTAGTCCAGATAGGTAACGTTGATGCGCATCGAGACCACCAAAGCGGTGACAGCCATCGGGCAGGTGCTACAGGAACAGCTCGATCACGGGCTGTTGGCGCCCGGAAGCAAACTGCCAGCGGAGCGCAAGCTCAGTGAGTTGTTCGGTACCACCCGAATTACCGTGCGCGAGGCGTTGTTGCAACTGGAGGCACAAGGGCAGATCTATCGCGAGGAACGCCGGGGCTGGTTCGTCTCGCCACCACGCCTGGCCTATAACCTGATGCAACGCAGTCACTTTCACGCAATGGTCAGCGCCCAGGGCCGGGTGCCGTCCACCGAGGTGATTAGCGCTCGCCTGCAACCGGCGTCAGCGGCGGTCTGTGCCTGGTTGCAGTTACCCGCACTGTCCAGCGTGATCCAGATCTGCCGGGCGCGGCGCATTGACGAGCGGCTGGTGCTGTACGTCGAGCACTATCTGAACCCACGGTTTTTCCCGGGAATACTCGACTTCGACCTGAATCAGTCCATTACCGAACTGTACGCCCGGCATTACGACCTGCACTACGGCAGGGTACGTTTTGAAATCGTGCCGACGGCGCTCTCCGTGGACGCTTCGGCAGCGCTGCGAGTGTCGGTGGGTAGCCCGGGATTGCGTATTGCCCGGGTCAACTACGACCAGCACGAGCGACTGATCGATTGCGACCTGGAATTCTGGCGACACGATGCCATTCACGTGGGCGTCGATGTCACCTGAGCCAGGTCGCCGGCGGTTGCAACAGCTCTTTATCCGAATCGATAGATGTCCATGCCCAAGGCGCCCATGGTGAAGCCCTTGTGGCTGACGCTGAACGGACCTCCGGCAGCGCGAGCGAAATACAACGGCAGCAGGTGTTCATCGCTGGGATGGTTACGCACGGCATTTGGCGCCTGGCGGCGGTAATCATGCAGCGCGGCTTCATCGTTGGCAGAGAGTTTCTCGATCATCCATTCACGGAACGCTTCGGCCCAGGGCTCCACGCTTTCCGGGCCGGCGTGCCAGTCCAGTTCACCGAGGTTATGGGTGATGCTGCCTGACCCGATCAACAGCACCCCTTGTTCACGCAGGCTGGAGAGGGCGTGTCCGACCTGAGTCTGCAACGCGGGGCCGCCCCGTGTGGGCAGAGAGACCTGTACCACCGGGATGTCGGCCTGCGGGTACATCAGCGAAAGCGGTACCCAGACACCGTGGTCAAACGGCCTTTTGGCATCGATGCGAGCGGGCAAGTCGGCGCATTTGAGCAGGTCGACTACCTCCACCGCCAGTTGCGGATCACCGGGCGCGGGGTATTGCACTTCGAACAGCGCCTTGGGGAAACCGCCGAAGTCGTGCCAGGTGTCCGGATGCGGATTAGCGCTGACCAGCAGTTCATTGCTCTCCCAATGCGCCGAGACAATCACGATCGCCCTGGGTCGCGGCAATTGGGCCGCAAGCCTCGCCAGTGCGGGGCCGCTGGCGCCCGGTTGCAGCGCCAGCATGGGGGAGCCGTGGGATATATACAGGCTGGGGAACATGTAGGAGCTCCTGAGAGTTAAGATGGGCTCATCTTCAGTCAGATCATTGATCTAAATCTAATATAAGTTTTAGGGTGTTTTGATCGAATTTTCGGGGTTATTTATGCAGCCGGAGTTTTGGCACAAGCGTTGGCAGTCAGATCAGATCGGCTTCCATCTGCGGGAAGTGAATCCTTATCTGCAACGGTTCTGGCCACAATTGGACCTGGAAGAGGGCGCTCGCGTGTTGGTGCCGTTGTGTGGAAAAAGTCTGGATTTGCTGTGGCTTGCTCATCAGGGCCATGAAGTACTGGGGATTGAACTGTCGGAAAAGGCCGTTGAGGACTTCTTCAGCGAGCATCAGTTTGATCCTGATGTCAGTGAACAGGGGCCGTTCAAGGTTTATCGCGCCGGTTCGATCGAACTGTGGTGCGGGGACTTTTTCGAGTTGACTGCAGGGGATGTGGCCGACTGCGCCGGTCTGTACGACCGTGCTGCGCTGATTGCGCTGCCACCCGCCATGCGCGAGCAGTACGCGGCGCACCTGAACCGCATACTGCCGAAGGACGCGATGGGGTTGCTGATAACCCTCGATTACGATCAGACGCAAAAGGCCGGACCGCCGTTCGCTGTGCTTGATGATGAGGTACGGCACTTGTTCGGCAACTTCTGGGCGCTGAAGATCCTGGAAGATCAGGATGTGCTGGGTGAGAGCTGGAAATTTATCGAGAGTGGCGTGACGCGCCTTGAAGAGCGGGTTTATCGGGTTTCTGCCCGGTAAGAAAGCTGTCTGCGCTGGCGATTCGTGAGCAGGCTCGCTCTTACATAAGGTCAGCAGCACAAATCTGGACAGACAAAAAAGGCCCGCATCTGTGCGGGCCTTTCTGTTTTAGCGCAACCTGTCAGCCGCGACGACGCAGTGCGTCGATACGCTCTTCCAGCGGCGGGTGGCTCATGAACATGCGAGCGAACCCTTGCTTGATGCCGCCGTTGATACCGAATGCATTCAGCGTGTCCGGCATATGTACTGGCAACCCCTGTTCAGCCCGCAGGCGTTGCAAGGCACCAATCATCGCGCTGGTACCCGCCAGGCGGGCACCGGCTTCGTCTGCACGGAATTCGCGTTTACGCGAGAACCACATGACGATCGAGCTGGCCAGGATGCCCAGCACCAGTTCGGCAAAGATGGTCGCGATGTAATACGCGATACCCTGGCCTTCTTCGTTCTTGAAAATCACTTTGTCGACGAAGTTACCGATGATTCGCGCAAAGAACATCACGAAGGTGTTCACCACACCCTGGATCAGCGCCAGGGTGACCATGTCGCCGTTGGCAACGTGACCAATTTCGTGGGCCAGAACGGCTTTGACCTCATCCGGCGAAAAGCGCTCCAACAGGCCTTGGCTGACCGCAACCAGTGCATCGTTCTTGTTCCAGCCGGTGGCGAAGGCGTTGGCCTCATAGGCCGGGAAAATACCGACCTCGGGCATCTTGATCCCGGCTTCCCGGGACAGTTGCTCCACCGTTTGCAGCAGCCATTGCTCGTGACGTGTGCGCGGCTGGGTAATGATCTGGGTGCTGGTGCTCATCTTCGCCATCCACTTGGAGATGAACAGCGAGAACAGGGAACCGGCAAAACCAAAGACCGCACAGAAGATCAGCAGCTGATTGAGGTTGAGATCAACCCCGTTGGCCGCCATGAACCCGTTGAAGCCGAAAAGGCTCAGGGTGATGCTGGCAATCAGCACGACCGCCAGGTTAGTGGCCAAAAACAGCAGGATGCGCATCATGGTTGTAGAAATCTCCTCAAGCTAAAGATGTAGCGTACTGCGGGGTATATAAGGTGCTGCAACGGGCTATTCAACCGGGTGACTATTTCAAACTGTGTCCTACGGCAAAAGACTAGCTGTTTGAAGGACGCTTGCGACTCGGTCTGATGAAATTCCTGTAGGGCATTTCCGAGGTCCGGGCCCCGTCGTTGTTAGACCGCGGCCTGAAAACGCGTCCAGGTCTGTGAGCGCCTTAGCGTTGCAGGGTAGGGGGGGAATATGTATTGCTGAATTAGTCACCGTGCGACGGGAATGAAGGTCGCACGGTGACTGGCGGTGTTACTGGCGGTAGGACTTGAGGAAATTGCCGATGCGGCCTATGGCCATATCCAGGTCATCCACTCGTGGCAATGTCACCACCCGGAAGTGATCGGGCCATGGCCAGTTGAACGCCGTGCCTTGCACCACCAGCAGCTTTTCCGACAGCAGCAGGTCGAGCACGAATTTCTCGTCGTTGTGGATCGGGCAGACTTTCGGATCGATCCGTGGGAAGGCATACAGGGCACCCATCGGTTTAACGCAGCTTACGCCGGGAATGTCGTTGAGCAGCTCCCACGTACGGTTGCGCTGTTCCAGCAGTCTGCCCTGGGGCAGCACCAGGTCATTGATGCTCTGGTAGCCACCGAGAGCGGTCTGTATCGCGTGCTGGCTTGGCACGTTGGCGCACAGGCGCATATTGGCCAGCATGTCGATGCCTTCAATGTAGCTCTGGGCGTGGTGTTTCGGGCCGGAGATGGCAATCCAGCCGGAACGGAAGCCCGCCACGCGGTAGGACTTGGACAGGCCGTTGAACGTCAGGCACAGCAGGTCCGGCGCCAGGGACGCGGTGCAGATGTGCACGGCATCGTCGTAGAGGATCTTGTCGTAGATCTCGTCGGAGAAAACCACCAGGTTGTGCTGGCGGGCCAGTTCCAGCATGCCCAGCAGGACTTCTTTCGAATACACCGCACCGGTCGGGTTATTCGGATTGATGATCACCAGGGCCTTGGTGTTCGGCGTGATCTTGGCCTTGATGTCGGCCAGATCCGGCCACCAGTTGGCCTGCTCGTCGCACAGGTAATGCACCGGGTTGCCGCCCGAGAGGCTGACAGCCGCGGTCCACAGTGGGTAGTCCGGGGCCGGCACCAGCACTTCGTCGCCATTGTTGAGCAGGGCCTGCATCGACATCACGATCAGCTCGGAAACGCCGTTGCCCAGGTAGATGTCTTCAATGCCGACGCCTTCCACCTGCTTTTGCTGGTAGTACTGCATGACGGCCTTGCGTGCGCTGAACAGCCCTTTGGAGTCGCTGTAGCCCTGGGCGGTAGGCAGGTTGCGGATCACGTCCTGGAGAATTTCGTCCGGTGCTTCGAAACCAAAGGGCGCAGGATTGCCGATGTTCAGCTTGAGGATGCGATGGCCTTCCTCTTCCAGGCGTTTGGCGTGCTTGAGCACTGGGCCGCGAATGTCGTAGCAGACGTTGGCGAGCTTGTTCGATTTGCTGACCTGCATGGCGATGTGTTCCCGAAAATGAACGATCCAGGCGGCATATGAACTACCGTACTGGGAATCCTGCGTATTCACACAGGCCTGGCGCCTTGAAAGGCAGCACCCGTAAATCCGTTTGAATGCGCGTGGTCTGGCTGCCAGACTGGCGTTTGACGAGGCGCAATCATACGTGCCGCCCGATCCGTGGAAAAGGTACAGATCGGGCTTTTTCAGCTGCTGAGGTGTGACGATGGAAAAGTTGGAAAAAACCCTTGAAGAATGGAAGGCCATGCTCGATCCGGAGCAGTACAACGTTTGCCGTCTCAAGGGCACCGAACGTCCGTTTTCCGGCAAATACAATGGCACCAAAACTGATGGTGTCTATCACTGTATCTGTTGCAGCGAGCCGCTTTTTGATTCGAAGACCAAATTTGACTCAGGCTGCGGCTGGCCGAGCTTTTATGCGCCGATCGGTGACAGTGCGATGGTTGAGATTCGTGATGTGAGTCACGGGATGATTCGTACTGAGGTGGTGTGTGCCAAGTGCGATGCGCATTTGGGGCATGTGTTTCCGGATGGGCCGCCGCCGACCGGGTTGCGGTATTGCATCAATTCGGTGTGTCTGGAGCTTGTGCCTCGGGAATGACCTTGTGTGTTGGTGTACATATCCGTTTCTGCGGTCAGGGCTGCTTAGGGTTCCGCCCTTACGGCGGGTCACTTTTGATAGAGCGCAAAAGTAACCAAAACGCTCTTGCCCCACCACTCGGCACCTCGCCTAGGCTCGGTGTGCCCGAACGCAGGCATTGCTCCGCGGGTCGCCGCGATGGGCCATCCCTGGCCCAGCGCGGCTAAACCGGCATCCTTGCCGGTTTCCCC
>NZ_JBEOPV010000030.1:0-63882 GCF_040310425.1 Pseudomonas sp. 65/3-MNA-CIBAN-0223 | reverse complement strand
CGTTACCTCGAAGCGGGAACGATGTCGGGCGGACTCGTCAGCCGACGGCAGGAAGGGACGCCGCAAGGCGGCCCGCTAACGCCGGCAACAATAGAGCAAACTCTCGGATAAACTGGGGGCTGCGCATTGCCAGGGAGAGTTTTGCTCCGAGGTATGCAGGATGCCCCGACGTCGAGATTGTTCTCGTCATTGAGGTCATCGCCTCCACTGACGGGAGACTTCAGTCATGAGCCGAAAACCGCGGATCTGGCATATTCGTCTGGCTTTCGAGCCAAATCGGTTCTCTTGTGAGCAGCTCGAGAGGGTCTACGAGCAGCTAAAACCGACAGATGCGCGCGGTTCCTCAGAATTGCCACAACCCCAATCCTCTGTGACAAAGCATCGTGCTGCCAAGCGAGGTGAACAATGAGCCAGGCTGTGATGGTGGCGTTCTATGCTCGCGTATCCTCTGATCAACAGGCTAAACGCGGCACGATTGAAAGCCAGATTGCCGCGTTGACAGAGCGGATCGTGGCTGATGGTGCCCACGTTGCTGAGGACATGCGCTTTGTCGATGCAGGCGTCAGCGGCGCGACGCTGATTCGCCCACAATTGGAACGGCTCAGAGACCGCGCTGCACTTGGCCTGGTGGAACGTCTCTACGTCCTGTCCCCAGACCGGCTGTCGCGAAAATATGCTCACCAGGCCTTGCTGATGGAAGAACTATCGGCGTGCGGCGTACAGGTCGTGTTCCTCAATCATGCCATTGGCGTCACGCCAGAGGAGTCGTTGCTGCTGCAGATGCAGGGCATGATCGCGGAATATGAGCGTGCCAAAATCATGGAGCGCCATCGTCGCGGCAAGCTTCATGGGGCCAGACGTGGCAGCATCAATGTGCTGTCGACTGCGCCGTACGGTTATCGCTACATTCGTAAGCAACTTGATGGCGCACCCGCACAGTACGTTATCGACCTGCCGCAAGCGGCGACGGTCAGAACCATCTTTCAATGGATTGGGATGGAGCGACTGAGCATCGGCGAAGTGGTGCGACGCCTTGGGGCAACCGGCACCGTCACCGCCTCAGGTAAACCGTATTGGGATCGCAGCACTGTATGGGGAATATTGCAAAATCCAGCCTACATGGGCCGGGCCGCTTTCGGTAAAACACAGGCGCGTGATCGTTTACCTCGGATACGCGCACAACGCCACAGTGCCGAGGTGCCCAGGAAGGGCTACTCCACCGTACGTACCGATCCGAGTCAGTGGATCGAGATAGCCGTACCGGCGATTGTCAGCGAAGGGTTGTTTCAGTCGGTTCAAGAGCAACTTGCTGAGAATCGCAAAGCGACTCGTCAGCGCCGTCATGGTGCGGTCTACCTGCTTCAGGGCTTGACCGTTTGCGGCCATTGTCACTACGCCTATTACGGTAAAAAGGTCAGCAAGGCAGCGGCCAAAGTCCAACGTCGGGACTATGCCTATTATCGTTGCATTGGAACCGATGCCTACCGCTTTGGTGGCGAACGCGTCTGTGACAATCAGCAAATACGAACGGACCGTCTCGATGAACTGGTGTGGCAGCAGGTTGTTGAGCTGCTCGCCCACCCTGGAAGGCTAAAGAATGAATATGAACGTCGGCTGGGAATCCTCGAAGAAAAAGAAAAAACAAACCTTGATACGGCCGCACTGGAACGACAACGACTGCAGCTGGACAAAGGCAGGTCGCGGCTCATCGATAGTTATGCCGAGGGTATGATCGACAAAATGGACTTTGATCCGAAGATGCGGCACTTGAAGAGCCGTCTGGAGCAGCTTGATCAGCAGATTCAGGACTCACGGCGTCATCAGGTGGGGCAGCGCGAGCTGTTTCTCGTGATTAATCGTCTCGAAGAGTTTGCCGCGGCTGTCCATGACCGACTGGGCACTGTCGATTTCGTCACCAAGCGCGAGATCATCCGCGGTCTGGTCAAACGCGTCGAGATTCACAAAGACGAGATTTTGGTGGTGTTCCGGGTTGATCCGGATCCCGGGTTCAACGCCAGCGAGACGTCGACTGGCTCCGGCACCAGAGAAAAAAGTATGCAAGATCGTACGCGGCGTAATCTCGCCGTTGCTGTCGAACATCCTGCTCAACGAACTCGACCGCGAACTGGAACGGCGAGGCCATCGCTTCGTGCGTTATGCCGACGACGCGAACATCTATGTGCGCAGTCAGCGAGCTGGCACGCGGGTGATGGCCGGTGTTGAGCGTTTCCTGAATCAGCGCCTGAAACTGACGCTGAACCGGGAAAAGAGCCGCGTAGCACGGCCTTGGGTCTGCGACTATCTGGGTTATGGGATGAGCAGGCATCAGCAACCGAGGCTGAGAGTGGCGACGATGAGTCTGGGTCGCTTGCACGACCGGTTAAGAGACCTGCTGCGCGGGGCGCGGGGCCACAAGATGGCGAATGTCATCGAGCGGATAAACCCTGTGCTGCGCGGGTGGGCAGGCTACTTCAAGCTCAGTCAGAGCAAACGGCCACTTGAGGAAATTGACGGCTGGGTGCGGCGCAAACTTCGCTGCGTCGTCTGGCGTCAATGGAAGCGGCCCTCAACGAGGGCACGTAACTTGAAGCGCCTGGGGCTTAGCGAAGCTCGCGCCTGCAAATCAGCCTTCAATGGCCGAGGCCCATGGTGGAGCTCGGGAGCATCTCATATGAATCAGGCGCTGCCGAAGAAGCTATGGGATCAACTTGGGTTGGTCTCGGTACTGGATACGATAAACCGGCTTAGCCGCATAGCTTGAACCGCCGTATACGGATCCGTACGTACGGTGGTGTGAGAGGACGGCGGATGTAAATCCGCCTCCTACTCGATCTGCACATAAAAAACGCCCGACACCTCTAAGTGATGAAGTACATCGAGCGTTATGAATCCGTCTGACAGGAGTGCAACTGCTAGCCACCTCGGTTACGGCACTCTCCAGCCACTGTGTACCTGATCGTATTTAGCTGCCCTTCTGAGTCTTCATATGTCATTGCGGCGGGCACCACTGCGCAGACTTTCGCAGGCCGCACCATACTAACCACCTTTACAACATCCAACTTCATCCCGTACTCGTATTGCTTAGCTACAGGAGCGCTCTTTCCCTGACTAATCGCATACTGCTCCATGGCTTTAGCATTAGCAGCCATCATTTTTTCAAAGGCCTTATCCCCTCCGCCTTCAGCAAGTACGCTTGAAGAAATCGCCAGAGTTCCAGCGAAAGCGATGATGTTCATAAACTTCATATCTTGTACCTCATATAATCATTGCTACAAGGATATCAATTCGAACATTGCGACGGCGTGGCATTAGGATTACGAATGTGTAATCAAGCTATCCATAAAAAACCCGCCACCGAAAACCGGGAGCGGGTGTTTTACATGTGTCCTACTATATTTCTTTAGTCGTCTCATCTTTAGCATCACTTGACACCACCGGGGCATTTTTCCCTTCTCTGGCAGCATATGCCTCCATTGCCCGGTCCTTCGCCGCCATCATTCTCTCGAAGGTTCTGTCTCCACCACCTTCAGCCATTGCAACCGAAGAAAGGAGCAAAGCGCCTGCGAGAGCAAATATTTGGGTAAGTTTCATTCTGACACCTCATATAGATAACGCTATTAGTGTATCAATCCGAACCTATCATCACGGTGGCACCAAGATTACAGATCCGTAATGTAACCTGCGTAAAAAGCCCGCTACTGAATCTCAGCAGCGGGCTTTAAAATCGAAGAACTATACGGTTGCTGTTTTTTCTTCTTCTGCTTCATCCTCATCTCGACGGTGCGCCCAGTGATACAGCGCAGGCAGTATCAGCAGGGTCAACGCAGTTGAAGACAGGATGCCACCGATCACCACGGTAGCCAGTGGTCGTTGGACCTCTGCCCCGGTTCCAGTGGCCAGAGCCATAGGAATAAAGCCAAGGGAGGCCACCAGAGCTGTCATCAACACTGGACGCAACCGTGTCAGGGCTCCTTCGTTGATCGCAGAACTCAACGAATGTCCCTCCTCTCGAAGATTGCGGATGAAAGCGATCATCACCAGACCGTTCAGCACCGCCACTCCCGACAAAGCAATGAAACCAACACCCGCCGAGATTGATAGCGGAATATCACGTAGCCACAAAGCCATGACTCCACCCGTCAACGCGAATGGAATCCCGGTGAACACCAACAGGCCGTCCTTGAGATTGTTGAACATCATGAACAGTAGGGCGAATACCAGGAGCAGGGCCACCGGGACAACGATCTGTAGGCGTTTGGCCGCTGATTGGAGTTGTTCGAACTGCCCACCCCAGTTGATCCAATAACCGGCCGGGATCTGCACCTCTTGATCAATGGCGCTGCTGGCTTCCTGTACAAACGAGCCGATATCTCGTCCACGCACGTTGGCGCTGACGATCACCAGACGCTTACCGTTTTCACGACTGACCTGGTTCGGCCCCAGCACCAGATCGAGGGTCGCCACTTCTGAAAGGGCAATGAAACCGATCTGATCGGCATTGCCATTGAGCAGCGCCGGCACTGGAATCAGCAGCGTGGACAATCCCTCGACGTCCTTGCGCATGGCGTCGGATAAACGCACCACCATGTCGAAGCGGCGGTCTCCCTCATACATCGTACCGGCCTGGCGGCCACCGACCGCCACCGCAATGGTGTCTTGTACGTCGCCAACGTTCAGACCGTAACGTGCAGCTTTGTCACGGTCGATGTTGATGGTCAGCACCGGCAGCCCCGTCGTCTGCTCGACTTTGACCTCGGAGGCGCCATCGACCTTCTGCATGGACGCGGCAATTTTCGCAGCGGTGCTGTTAAGCACCGCCATGTCATCACCAAAGACCTTGACCGCCACATCACTACGCACGCCTGAAATCAACTCGTTAAAACGTAGTTGAATAGGCTGGGAAAGCTCATAGTTGCTACCGGGCATAGCGGCCGCAGCTTTCTGGATCTCGGCTGTCAAAGCCTCCCGGGATTTATCTGGATCAGGCCATTGATCCTTCGGCTTGAGCATCACATAACTGTCAGAGATGTTCGGTGGCATTGGATCGGAGGCGATCTCTGCGGTACCGGTTCGAGCAAACATCCGCTCGACTTCAGGCACTTTTTCCAGCACAAGTTTTTCCAGGCGCTGCTGCATTTCCACCGATTGCGTCAGGCTGGTACCGGGTACTCGCAATGCTTGCAGGGCAAAATCGCCTTCGCTGAGACTCGGCACAAACTCACTGCCCATTCGACTGGCGACCACACCACACGCAGCGATGACGCCTAGTGCCATGGCGAATGCCAGCGATCGATGGCTCATGACCCAATCCAGCGCGGGTGCATACACCCGACGCGCCCCACGCATGATCACGTTCTCTTCTTCCTTGACCTTGCCCGTCACGAACATGGCAATTGCCGCAGGAACAAAGGTAACGGACAGCAGCATGGCGCCGAGCAAGGCGATCACGACGGTAAACGCCATGGGGTGGAACATTTTCCCTTCGACACCGGTCAGGGCAAAAATCGGCAGATAAACGACCATGATGATCAACTGGCCGAAAATCAGCGGTCGACGGGCCTCCTTGGCTGCTGCAAACACTTCGTGAAAGCGTTCGGAGCGCGTGAGGATGCGCCCGTGGTGCTGCTGCGCATGGGCCAGACGCCGGATGGCATTTTCGACAATCACCACCGCACCGTCGACGATGATGCCGAAGTCCAGAGCCCCAAGGCTCATTAGGTTGGCGCTGATTTTGTTGGTAAACATGCCGGTGAAGGTGAAGAGCATGGCCAGAGGAATGACCATGGCAGTGATCAGTGCTGCGCGAATGTTGCCCAGGAACAGGAACAGAATCGCGATTACCAGGATTGCACCTTCAATCAGGTTCTTCTTGACCGTGGCAATCGCCTTGTCCACCAGGTTGGTACGGTCGTAAACGGTGACCGCCACCACCCCTTTGGGCAGTGAGCGATTGATTTGCTCCAGCTTGACGGCAACGGCCTGAGACACGGTACGGCTGTTCTCGCCGATCAACATGAACACTGTGCCGAGTACGACTTCACGACCGTTTTCGGTAGCCGCGCCAGTGCGCATTTCACGGCCGATATCCACGGTCGCCACATTCTTTATGCGGATAGGAGTGCCATCGACGTTGGCCATCACGATATTGGCGATGTCGTCGGTGGTCGCCACCTGGCCGGGGGCACGAATCAGTAGTTGTTCGCCACTGCGCTCAATGTAGCCGGCGCCGACGTTGGCGTTGTTGCGTTCCAGCGCTGTCACAAGGTCTGTCAGAGTCAGCTTGTAAGCCGCCAAGCGTTTTGGATCGGGAGCAATCTGGTACTCCTTGGCGAACCCGCCAATGGTGTTGATTTCGGCGACCCCGGGAACGTTGCGCAGCTGAGGTTTGATAATCCAGTCCTGGATCACCCTCAGGTCGGTCGGAGTATAGGGGCTGCCGTCCTCCTTGACGGCGCCTTCTTCGGCCTCGACCGTCCACAGAAAAATCTCACCCAGGCCGGTAGAGATTGGCCCCATGACGGCTTCCACGCCCTCGGGCAGTTGTTCCTTGGCCACCTGCAATCGCTCGTTGACCAATTGCCGAGCGAAGAATAGGTCAGTGCCTTCCTTGAAGATCACCGTGACTTGCGACAGGCCCGAGCGTGAGAGCGAACGCGTCTGCTCAAGTGCCGGCAGGCCTGCCATGGCGGTTTCGATGGGGAAAGTGATGCGCTGCTCGGTCTCCAGCGGCGAGAAACCTGCGGCACCCGTATTGATTTGCACCTGGACGTTGGTGATGTCGGGTACGGCGTCGATCGGCAGCTGCTTGTAGCTGGCTATGCCGAGGCCGGCCATGAGGAGAACCGCGAGCAGTACGATGATGCGCTGCTCGATGGCAAATTGGATCAGGCGTTCGAACATGAGAACCTTCTCGTGGAAGTGGCGGATCAGTGGGCGTGTTCAGCCGAGGCTTTACCCAGTTCTGATTTCAGAATGAAGCTGCCGGCAGCAGCGACTTGAACACCGGGCTCCAGGCCCTCTGTGATCTCGACCAGACCCGCCGCACGGCTGCCTATTACCACCGGCTGCGCCTTAAACCCGTCATCAGTTCGAACGAAAACTGTTGGCTTATCCTCGACCGTCTGGATCGCCGCTTCTGGCACTGCGACTTTCGTCAGCCGAGTATCGGTGTCAACCAGCACTGTCACGAACAGCCCGGGACGCCAAGCGCCTTGCGGGTTCGCCAGAGTTACGCGAACCGTGGCGGTACGGGTCTGCTCGCCCAACAAATTCCCGACGTAAGCCACGGTTCCCGTGACTTCGGCGTTCAACTCGGGGGCACTGACCGTGACGGCCTTGCCCACCAGCACCTTGTTCAGATCCTTGGGGGAAACGCCGAAAGTTACCCACACACGCGACAAGTCCGAGAGGGTGAAGGCATTGGTGGTTTCGCTGATAACCTCACCGAGACCCAAGTGTTTCTCGACTACGACGCCGTCAAACGGCGCACGCAGCTCATATCGGTTGCCGCCGCTGACCACCGAGCTGCCACTGAGTACGCTGATTTTTTGTCGGGTATTGCTGAGGGCGATTTCGGCTTCTTGCAGAGCCTGGCGGGCTTGAAGGAAATCCTGTTCGGCAGAGATTTTGTCCTGCCATAACTGGCGCTCACGCTCGTAGGTGGTACGCGCCAACTCCAGACGACGTTGCGCCGCAGCTTGCTCACTGCGCTGATCAGAAATTTGTTGGCTGGCGATCACGGCCATTAGCTGACCTTTTTTCACCTGTTGGCCAAGATTGACATGTACCGACTCGACGACACCGGGCACCCGGGGCACCACATGCGCAGTGCGGTCTTCATCGAAACGGATTTCTCCAGGAAAGGGCAATGAAAGGCTAATGCTCTGTGCCTTAGCTTCGGCCAACTGGATACCGGCCGAGCTGATCTGCTCGTCGCTCAGTGTCAGGTGACCTTCTTGCGTTTCGCCTTCGGCATGTCCGCCTTCAGCTGACTCCTTGGCGGCACCCTCGTTGCCGTGATCGTCGGGATCGTCGTGGCCCTGTTCTTCTTGCGCCTGAGCCTCAGTGGACGGTACTGACGTGCTACCCATCCAGAGCGAACCAATTCCTATGCCCACCGTCAGGGTCAGTGCGGTGACAAGGATTTGTTTTTTATCCATGGAGACTCCCTGCGCAGCTCAGTTGGCAGTCACGGAATACCGTGGCACTGCGATGCTGAGCAGCGGTAAAAAAAGCGTTATATGAAATTCAAGGGGTACGAGTGAGCTGGTCGACATCACCGAAAATTCGCTCGATGCGCACCCAGGCGTCTGTCGCCTCTGCAATGGCCTGGATGTATTGGGTGCGTGCGCTGATTAAGGTGCGCTGGGCATCGAGCACGTCCAGGAAGTTGAATTTGCCCATTTCGAAACCTCGGGTAGCGGTGTCGACGGCACTTTGCGCGGCAGGCAGGATGGTTTGATTGAACGACGTGACTTCGGTGTTCGCCGTCATCCACTGATCCAGAGTGGTCTGGATTTCTGTGCGCAGACGTAACTCACTGGCATTGCGCAGGTCGCGGGCCTGATCAGTTCGGCGGGCGGCTGCCAGTACATTGCCCTGGTTACGGTTGAACAACGGGATGGGCATCGACAGCCCCACGACATTCACCCGCTCGCGTTCCCTTTCATCGTATTGGCTGCCGACACTCACGGTGAGGTCCGGAATACGCTGAGCTTTCTCCAGGCCCAGGGAGGCTTCACGCTGATCGATTTGCAGCTTTGCCAACCGTAGTTCTGCGGTTTCACCAATGCGATCAAGCAGCAGTGAAGGTTCCGGCACCGTTGGCATCGACCGGCCTGAATCCCCCACAGACGCGAATGCAGGCAACGGTGCCCCCATGACCTGAGCGAGTTGCTGATAGGCACGGGCCTCATCCCGCTCGGCTCGCCTCAATTCCAGGCGCACCTCAGACAGCTGGACCTCTGCTCGCGTACCTTCAACAGGCGATGACTTGCCGCTGTTGATACGCCCTTGAGCAACACGCAAACCGCGCTCGGCGAGTTCAAGGGATTGACGTGACAAGAGCAACCTTTGCTGCGCCGTTGATGAGCTGTAAAACGCCTGGATGACATCGGCACGCAAAACATTACGTTTGCGCTCCAGTTCAATTCCAGCCGCATCCTGAGCTCGGCTGGCAACGTCTATCCTGGCCCCACGCTTGCCACCAAGCTCGATCGGCTGGTTGATCATCACCGTCGTAGTGCGTGAATTTCGTCGGGTATCTTCAGCCTCCCAGGACAGCTCGGGGTTAGGAATCAAGCCCGCTTGTTGTCGACCTCCTTTAGCGATAGCAATTTCCCACTGGGCTGCAGCCAGGTCGGGATTGTTGGCAAAGGCCGTTTCCAGTGCTTGATCCATGGTTAGCGTCTGCGAAGACGAAACTGCGGCGAAGCTGGTGCCTGCCAGTGAGAACACACCACTTAAGCCTACTACCAGTAAGGCCTTTTTTATGCTCAAGGGTGCAGTTAACTTTCTATGCCGACGCAATTTCATAGATCCTTTAACGCTAATATTCTATGCATAAATGTAGAGTTTTCCACTTATCAGCAAGGTGACTGAAAAATTACAAATACGTTATTCAGCGATCCGGCTGTATTTTTTGCACTAGTATAGGAGGAGTTAAAAAATAGATGCATAAGGTCGGCAATATGACGAAACAGATCTCAGGCCAATATCTGCCGAACAGCACTTGTCGAAGCTTGATAAGCATGGGCGTCGTCATTCATGGCTAGATTCAAGAGCTCTTTGTGCGACACATTGTCGCAAGAGGCTGCTTTGATGGCTCAAGAGCGGGGCTTTGGCTTGACCCTGTAGCAGCTACAGGCTTTAGGATGATGATCATTAGCTAGCGGCTGGACATTGAGGCCACGAACAACTGACGAGTTTCAAAGTCGTATTATTTCGGTCAGAAAACCCTAAAAAAGTACTAACTTTTCTGAATTAACTAATTATTTTTTGCCATTAAACATGGGTGACATATCATGCGAATCCTTGTCATTGAGGACGAGCCTAAAACTGCCGAATACTTGCATCAAGGGCTGACTGAAAGTGGCTATATTGTAGACCGTGCAGTAACTGGCACAGATGGACTTCATCTGGCGCGTCAACATGTCTATGACTTGGTGATACTTGACGTTAATCTTCCAGAACTTGATGGTTGGGGTGTTCTTGAACGTCTGCGCCAAAGCAGTAATGCCCGGGTCATGATGTTGACGGCCCGAGGGCGCCTGGCGGACAAGATCCGCGGATTGGATTTAGGCGCCGATGACTATCTGGTCAAACCGTTTGAGTTTCCTGAGCTACTGGCACGGGTACGAACCCTGTTGCGCCGCAGTGAGCACATTCCTGTCCCGCAGGTACTCAAGGTAGCCGATCTGGAGCTCGACCAAGGACGCCACCGTGCTTTTCGGGGTGATCAGCGCATAGATCTGACGACCAAGGAGTTTGCGCTTCTGCACCTGCTGATGCGTCAGACTGGAGAAGTGCTCTCCCGCACCCAAATCATTTCATTGGTCTGGGACATGAACTTTGACTGCGACACTAACGTTGTCGAAGTCTCAATTCGTAGATTGAGAGCCAAAATCGACGACCCCTTCGATAACAAATTGATCCATACGCTACGCGGTGTTGGCTACGTACTGGAGGCGCGCGAATGAAGCCGGTCAGCCTGTCAATGCGACTAGGTTTGACGGTGAGTATTCTGGGGACGTTGCTGGTAGTGTTTTTGGCTGTCCTGGCTTTTTTCGCGTTAACGCATGAGTTGGACAAGCTGGCGAAAAGCAGCCTGGACAATAAAATGCAGCAGGTTGAACACCACCTCTCACTATACGAGGACACGGCCGACGTAAACTCGAAGCCGCACTTATTGCTGGATCAAGTCATGGGGCATGACAATCTGAACCTGGCCATCTATGACCTGACAAACCTCAGGACGCCCTTACTGAGATTCGGGTCTGGTTTGTTGGATCCGCGGATTGAGTTGAAGGCTGCGACTGCTGCCGCCGACAAGATTTCATTCTCCGCCAGTTCCGATGGTGAGGGTCGACACTCCCTTACCGCGTCCAAGCTCATGCGATTAAAGAACGGTATGAGCGTTCCCGTATTGCTGTCGATGGATGGTGCAAACGATGAAGCGCTGCTCAGCGCGTATCTTCGGTCGACGATTATTACTCTGCCGCTTTTGCTGATACTCATCGGAATAAGTGCTTGGGCCGTAGTGCAGCGAGGACTTTCTCCGCTGAGAGAGTTCCGGAAGGTCGCCGCCATGATCTCGGCTCAAGACCTCAGCCATCGACTCTCTGTGGTCAAAATGCCTCAGGAGCTCAGTGAGCTGGCCCATGGCATCAACTTCATGCTGCACCGACTCGACAACGGTATTCAGCAGCTGTCGCAGTTCTCCGATGATTTGGCCCACGAACTGCGATCCCCCATCAGCAATTTGATGGGCAAGGCCCAGGTGACCCTGTCTCGGGAGCGGCCGGCCGAAGAGTACAAAGCGGTGCTGGAGTCATGCACCGAAGAGTTGGGCCGTGTCACCCGAATTGTCTCGGATATGCTCTTCCTTGCTCAGGTCAGTCACCCCGCGGCGCTCGTCCCGTTCGAGACAATTACTTTAAATGATGAAGCATTGAAGGTCGTCGATCTGTTTTCACTGTCTGCGGAAGAGAAACGGGTCAGCCTGAGCGTCACCGGACACGGCAAGACCATTGGCGACAGGTTGATGATTCAGCGAGCAATATCAAACCTGTTGTCCAACGCGATACGCCACTGCCCGCCAGGACAATCCATTTCAATTGTTATCGAAAACCATGCCGAACAAGTTTCGCTACTTGTAGGCAACCCAGGCGCAGGGATCGAGCCTCAGCATCTGGCGCACTTGTTCGACCGCTTTTATCGAGTCGATACCAGTCGTTCGCGTGCGGAAGGTGGTACCGGTCTTGGCTTGGCGATTGTTCGATCGATCATGAGCCTCCATCAGGGAACGGCGGAGGTTCAAAGCATGCCTGGCAGCATCACCACTTTCAGGCTGAGTTTTCCAAACCTCGACGGACAGACTACCTGGCAGCAGGCAAGAAAGGCTCAGGGGTAATTTCCGCCATCAAGCACCTGTAACTAGCGCTTAACGCCCCCCCTGCACCACTGGAAATGCTCAGGTGGTTCAGGGGCTTATTGTCCGTTGAGGTCTGACCACATGGCGGACCACACCTAGGCATGGATGTTCGCGAGGTACCTTTCTAGTGCTGCATGCCTTCGTTTTCTTCGAGCCCGGCATGAAACTGCGAGTTCTCTAATTGAAGGGTCGTATGGCTAATACGGAATGCCTCGCTCATCAGTCGAGTCACCTCAGCCAATATATCTTGCTCGGCTCGGGAGGAACGCTGGACGACAAGGTGTGCACTCATGACATTCTTCCCGCTGGTCAAAGCCCAGATATGCAGATCATGGATATCCTCAACGCCTTCAACCGCCCTGATTCTCACCTCCACTTCAGCGATATCGATACCATCTGGAACCCCTTGCAACAGGATGTTCATGCTTTCTTTGAGCAAAACCCAGGTTCTGGGGAGAACCCACAGCCCGAGAGCCGCGGCAACGATCGAGTCAACCCAAGTCCATCCGGTAGAACGGATGATCAATGCCGCCCCTATTACGCCTATGGAGCCCAACATGTCGCTCCAAACCTCCAGGTACGCGCCTTTGACGTTAAGGCTTTCGGCACTGGCAGACATGAGCAAGCGCATTGAAACAAGGTTCACAACCAGCCCTATCACGGCGACGATCAGCATGCCTGTCGATTGGATTTCTGTCGGAGTTTTAAACCGCTGATAGGCCTCGTACAGGATGTACACCGCCACCATGAACAACAGAGTCGCGTTGAAAGCAGCTGCGAGGATTTCAAATCGTGCATAGCCAAATGTCCGTTTTTTATCCGCAGCGCGTTTGGCGATCTGAATAGCGACCAATGAAATAGCCAGGGCAGTGGAATCGGTCAGCATGTGAGCGGCGTCGGATAACAACGCCAAGCTGCCGGTAATGAAAGCCCCAATGACCTCTGCGACCATAAAGCTTGTCGTCAGCGCCAGAGCAATCCATAACTTTTTCTCGTGCCCTGCACGTGCTTGACCGTGACTATGACCAGCGCTCATATGACTCTCCATGTGTGTGAACGGATGCGACAACGACTCAGAAGACCGCCCCGGGTTACTCTTCGCTAAGAAGTGACTCCAGTTCTCGGGAGAGAGGCATCACCTGAAACGCACTGACTCGAGCGCGCCGGTATTTCCCGAAGGTACCCATACTTTAGAAAATAGCAGTGCTGCGAAGACACGTGGTATTTGTCCCCAAACCTCCCGAGGATCTTGTGCCCGGATGCCCACGTACAACATCAAGACGTGGGACTTTACATGTAGCGAGGTACGGCGCTGTGCCAGGATGTGGGTCCGCTCCAACCAATGGTAAGCGCGCTTATAATCTCGGGCCCGAATCGCAATACGGGCCTCGCCGAAGCCCTCAAGAGTTGCCCGATGCAACATCGCTTTCATGCGTAATCTCCGGACTATTTTTTCAGCAATCGCAGCCCATTCAGCACTACCAACAGGCTGACGCCGACATCTGCAAACACCGCCATCCACATGGTGGCCAAGCCCATCAAAGTGAACACCAGGAACAGAGCTTTGACGCCCAAGGCGAACCCGATGTTTTGCTTTAATACCGTGGCGGCTTGTCGAGACAGGCGGAAGAATGCCGGGATTTTCCGCAGGTCATCATCCATCAGCGCGACGTCAGCCGTTTCGATTGCGGTGCCGGTACCCGCAGCGGCCATAGCGAAACCGATCTGGGACTTGGCCAAGGCCGGCGCATCGTTTATCCCATCGCCGACCATCCCCACCACACGACCACGGTTCTGCAACTCAACAATGGCCTCGAGCTTGTCGGCGGGCCGCAAATTTCCTCGCGCCTCATCAATCCCGACTTGTTGCGCAATTGCCTGCGCAGTGTGTGAGTTGTCACCTGTCAGCATCATGGTCCTGATGCCCAGTTCATGAAGTTCTTTGATTGCGGTTTGACTTGAGTCCTTCGCCGTATCGGCAACCGCGAACAGCGCCATGACCTGCGTAGCGTTGCTCAATGCCACAACGGTTTTCCCCTGGCGCTCCAGACGACTCAGGGATTCGTTCAGTTGTGGCGTACCAAGACCCAATTCCTCAATGAGACGATGATTGCCCAGGTGATAAAGCTCACCCTCGACTATCCCCTTTACACCACGTCCGGGAAGGGCTTCAAAATTCTCGACAAGCTTGAGCGCTGAGGCGTCCAAGGCCGCGTGTTTAGCGATGGCCTTTGAGGCCGGGTGATCCGAGCGACCGCCCAGACTGGCGGCAATAATCTGAGGGTCTAGTTCTGAAATCTCGGCCAATGATCAGGTCAAATAGAGTGGCCTGTTGCGCGGTGTTTTTCATCAGCCCTCGGCCCACATCTTCCGATCAGTCACGGTGGCGGACCAACCGTTCTCGCTCACGTCATCGATGACGTCGCCGTCGGTGCGTTTGTGGAAATTGTAGTAGTCCGACTGCTTCTTGAGTGTGGCCATGACACGATCAGGATCTTCATCGGTCCAGTCAGACAGTATCACGACGTAGTCGCGAGTGGCTGTGGTACCAGTAGGTGCCGTTCTGGCGAACCTTGAATTTGTAGACGTACATGTCGTCTGGCTCGATACCGTGGAAGCTCAGGCCCGACATACCGTCTATATTGGCGGGCAGCAGGAGGCGGTGCCAATGGATAGAAGTGTTCTGCTCCAGGCGGTTTTTCACTCGCAGGGTGATGGTGTTGCCTTCACGCCAGCGCAGCAGAGGTCCAGGCAGGCTGCCGTTGATGGCCATGGCTATGCGCGGCGAGCCGGTGATATTCACCGGGGTTTCGCCGATCGACAGATCGAACTCCGTGCCGGATAGCACAGTGAGTTGACTAGGGCTGGTTACCGCCCAAACTGGGGGGCGCCACAGGCCTAGGCCTGCAAGAATGCCTCCGGCAGCCAGGCCTTTGACTAAGGTCCGTCTAGAGGTTTTGGAGTGCATGCCGTTTTTGTCAAATCAGTCAAAAGAAAGCAGTGCTGAACAGCCTGCGTGTGTTGCTTGCAGGTTGAACTGCCTTTCAGGCGTTTCTTCTCACACGGCTAACCAGCCGAGCCCGCTGCCGCTATAAGTCAGATGCACGCGCCAACGAACGTAGAAGTTGGCACATGTGAACCATCCGGATGATTACATTTCTGTCAACTTGGGGACGATAGACAGATCAGCAACTGGCGTGACCGGTCGCCTTGGCCTTGCTTTCAGCTACTGGGGCTTCTGCCTTCTGCTTCTGTGCAAGCTGGTAGTCCATCGAGACTTTTCGGGCTTGCTCCATATGCGCGATTACCCGGTCACCGCCACCTTCGGCCATAGCCAGGGAGGAGGCAGTCAGAGCGGTGATTATGAAGAGCGCTTTTATGGATTTCATTTGGGTATCCTCAAGTGAGATTTGGTTACCCCGTTGACTCCACCTCTCAAGGTGGTTCCGGGGGCTGAGCTTCAGGCGCGAAGCAACCATACCCATGTCGCCCTGTCAGAAACCTTAGGTGTACATTACATTTGTGTCAGGTTGCGATTTCCTCCTTGAACAGCCTGCTGCTCAATCCGTAAGGTCTCGTCCATCCTAAGCAATAATGCACGGCAGACTGTAGTGGTCTAATGAAACCTGACACCTCGATCTGGCGAGCATTCTCACCTAAATAGGTTCCGGGATTAGTTGACCACTACAGCTTGCCGGCCTTCACGGCTATTAACGTGCGCCAGTATCCGAAAGCCAAAGAAAGAGGCTGCGTCGTACTTACGGGATTACATCAAGTAGGTCCGCGAAAAAGGCGGGATGATTTTATAGCAGGCATCGTAGCCCTCCTCAGCCGTGGGTTAGCGGCTAGACCTGTGTTAGAGGTCACAAACGACCCGACGAAAGCGACGGAGTCGGTCGTTCTAGCCTTCCCTGAATAAGGCAAATACAATGGCATTCAGGGCGACGGTAGATGGTTTGGAGAGGGCTATGTTTATGAGCATAGCCTTACCTTTCTAGCCACCGTCTCCCCTTCATTTCACTCTAGCCGGTGGTCAACCCTTTTTGCAACGGCTTGGCCAGCTCTGATTCCCCATTGCGATACAGCAGGTGATAAAGCGCTGGCAACACTAAGAGGGTCAACAGCGTCGACGAAATGATACCGCCAATCACGACGGTCGCCAGGGGGCGCTGCACCTCGGCGCCGGTGCCAACATTGAGGGCCATTGGCACGAAGCCGAGGCTGGCGACCAACGCGGTCATCAGTACGGGGCGCAAGCGAGTCATCGCTCCATTGACGATCGCATCGTGCAATGGCTCGCCATCGGCTCGTAGCTTACTAATGAAGCTGATCATCACCAGGCCATTGAGCACTGCCACACCAGACAGCGCGATAAAGCCCACGCCGGTGGAGATCGAGAATGGGATGTCGCGTAGCCACAAAGCCAGCACACCGCCTGTCAACGCCAGTGGCACACCGCTGAATACGATGGTGGCGTCTTTCGCCGAGCCGAAGGCCATGAACAGCAGTCCGAAGATCAACAGCAATACCACTGGCACTACTACCGTCAGCCGCTGACTTGCCGAGATGAGCTGCTCGAAGGTACCACCGTACTCAACCCAGGTACCTACCGGCAGCTCGACCTCTGTAGCGATCTTGGCGCGCAGCTCTTCGACGAATGAGCCCAAGTCGCGACCGCGTACGTTGGCAGTGACCACCACGCGTCGTTTGCCATTCTCGCGACTGATCTGATTTGGGCCCAGTTCGGATACGATCTTGGCGACTGCGCTAAGCGGCACATGTCGGGGTGCGGAGACCAAACCTGCTTCATTGGAGTCGGCTGCTGCGGGTAGGGCAATCGCAAGGTCTGCGAGTACGTTGGGGTCAAGGCGCTGGCTGTCATCCAGGCGCACGACAATGTCGAAGCGGCGATCGCCGTCGAACAGCTGTCCGGCGGTGCCGCCACCCAGCGCCACGGACACGGCATCACCCAGATTGACCACTGAAAGACCATACCGCGCCAGTGCCGCGCGGTCGGGGATAATCGTCATCAGCGGCAACCCGGTGACCTGCTCCAGCTTCACGTCTGCCGCCCCGTCTATCCCGGCGGTAATCGTCTCGATATTTGCTCCGACAGTGGCCAGTTGCTCCAGGTCGTCGCCAAAGAGTTTGATTGCAACCTCGGCACGTACACCCGCGATCAGCTCGTTCATTCGCATCTGAACGGGTTGGGTGAACTCGTAGTTGTTGCCTGGGATGGCCCGGACTGCGGTTTCCATTTCTTCGACAAGCGCGGCTTTGGACTTGCGTGGGTTCGGCCAATCGGCGCGGTCCTTGAGTATGATGAAGGTATCGGCGACAGAAGGCGGCATTGGGTCAGTAGCTACTTCGGCTGTGCCAAGCTTGGCGACCACCTGTTCGACTTCAGGAAATGCCTTGATTCGCGCTTCGAGTTGCTCTTGCATGCCGATTGCCTGAGTCAGACTAGTGCCCGGAATACGCAGTGCGTGCAAGGCTATGTCGCCTTCGTCCAGGTTGGGAATGAACTCTGTGCCAAGGCGCGTCACCAACATACCGGCCAGTACGGTCAACACGATTGCCCCTGCCACAACGGCCACGGGCATGACCAGAACCTTGTGCAGCAGAGGCGCATAGATACGCTTCAACCCGCGCATGGCCCGGGTCTCATTTTCGTTGACCTTGCCGGCGACGAATTGCGCCACCGCTGCTGGCACGAACGTCAGGGACAGCGCCATCGCTGCGGTCAGTGCCATCACCACGGTAATTGCCATGGGGTGGAACATTTTCCCTTCGACACCGGTCAGGGCAAAGATCGGCAGATAAACGGCGGTGATGATGAACAGACCGAACAGGCTGGGCTTGATGACCTCCGCGCTGGCCGCGGCAGCCAGTTCGAAGCGCTCCTCGCGACTCAGCAGGCGCCCAAGTGAATGCTGGCGTTCGCCGAAGCGGCGCAGGCAGTTCTCGACGATGATCACCGCACCATCGACGATGAGACCGAAGTCCAGGGCTCCCAGGCTCATCAGGTTGGCCGAGACACGGTTGTGCACCATGCCGGTTATGGTCAAAAGCATGGTCAAGGGAATCACCGCAGCGGTGATCAAGGCTGCGCGCAGGTTGCCGAGCAGTAGAAACAGCACGGCCACGACCAGCAATGCACCTTCCACCAGGTTCTTCTGCACGGTTGCGATGCTGCGATCGACAAGGTCAGTGCGGTCATACACGGAGAGTGCACTGATGCCGTCGGGCAGCGTCTCGTTGATCTCCTTGAGCTTGTTCCCCGCACGCTGCGCGACATCACGACTGTTTTCGCCGATCAGCATGATCACCGTGCCAAGCACCACTTCGCGGCCGTCCTTGGTCGCCGCGCCGGTTCTGAGTTCGGAGCCTTCACTGACTTGGGCGACGTCACTGATGCGCAGTGCCAGCCCTTCGCGCATTGCCACCACCACTTCGCTCAGGCCCTCCGCTACACCGATCTGGCCGTGCAGCCGAATCAGGTGTTGCTCGCCGGAACGTTCGATGTAGCCGGCCCCTGTATTGGTGTTGTTGCGCTCAACTGCACTGAGCAGATCGTTCAGGGTCAGATCATAGGCAACCAGCTTGGCTGGATCGGGAGAGATGAGAATCTGGCGGACATGGCCGCCGATGGTGTTGACCTCCGTTACTCCCTTGAGATTTCGCAACTGAGGCCGAACGACCCAATCCTGCAGGCTGCGCAGGTCCGTCGAAGTCCATGGTGTGCCATCGGCTTTCATTGCGCCGGGTTCGGCTTCGACGGTATACATGAAGATTTCGCCAAGCCCGGTTGCTACCGGCCCCAAGTTCGGCTCCAGCCCTTGTGGCAGCTGCGCTGCGGCTTGCTGCAGCCGCTCGGCGACTTGTTGCCGGGCGAAGTAAATGTCAGTGCCATCCTCGAAGACTACGGTGACTTGGGACAAGCCATAGCGGGAAATGGACCGTGTGTATTGCAAGCGAGAGAGGCCGGCCAAGGCGGTCTCGACCGGATAGGTGACCCGCTGCTCGGCTTCCAGGGGCGAGTAGCCCGGCGCTTCGGTGTTGACCTGCACCTGAACGTTGGTAATGTCGGGCACCGCGTCGATCGGCAGGCGGCCGTAGTTCCAGATGCCGAGCGCAGAAACGCCCAGCATCAGAACTAGGACCAACCAGCGATGCGCTATCGCGGCGCGGATGGTTTTTTCTAACATGGCGCTTCCTCAGTGGTCGTGGCTGGCGCCGGATTTATCGATGTCGGCTTTGATCAAGAAGCTCTGCTCGGTGACGTATGACGTCCCTGGCTTGAGCCCGCTCAGCACCTCCACATATTCACCATCGCGCGTACCTAGCTCGAGCATCCGTACTTCGTAGGTTTCGCCGATCTGGGCAAATACCACGGTGAAATCGCGAAACCGTTGAAGGCCCGACTCCTTTACCGCTAGCGAGGCCTGGCGCTCATCGAGGGTAACATCGCCTTCCACGGCCATGCCCGGACGCCAGCTGCCGTCGGGGTTGGCAATGCTTGCGCGGGCGACAACGCTCTGACCACGGGTGGTGAGTGGCAGCAACCTATCGATGACGGTCTCTGTTACGGCATCATGGGTGGCTGCACGGATGCGCACCGGTTGACCGGCGGCCACTCGCGAGGCGTTCTCGCCGATCGCGTGCAGTTCCACCCAGACCCTGGACATATCGGCCATCTCGATGAGGGTATTGCCGTCGGCGACGTCGCCGATATTGGTATTGAGTGCCAGTATCACGCCATCGAACGGCGCGGTGATGGTATAACTGCGCAGACTGTCATTGCCCTCGACCACCACCAACGTTTGCCCACGGCTTACGTTTTGGCCGTGTTGCACCGCAACTGCACGCACGATACCGGGAAAGCGTGCCTTGATTGCCGCGCGACGGTTGGCATCCAGCACGACATTACCGACCAGACGTACGCTATCGCGTATCACGGCGGGGCCTGCTGCTTCGACGTTGACGCCCGCATCCTTCGCGACGTCGGCGGGGATGGTGGTGCGGCCTTCATAGGAAGCGAACTCCCACTGGTGGGTTTTGTCGCCCTGTTTGGCGCTGACCCTGACATCGAACGAGTGGGGCTCGACTACGGTGCCGCTACCGGTCAAGTAGTCGTTCTCCGGTTGGAAGGTGAAGCGGTTGACCTCGCCATCCAGGCGCTCAAGTTCGACCGTGGCTTGAATCTCGGATGGATCCAGCGGTGTGTCGTCTTGATAGGCGTAGAGCCGATACTGTGGCGGTACGTTGGTTTCGAAGATTGTCACTTCGAGAGCAAAGTTACCCGCGCGCAGCATGCGGCCTCGATGGGGGCCGCGCTCATAATCGGCATTGGCGGTCGCCTGGTCTTCACTGGGTTTGGCGGCCGAACTCGATTCGCCACAGCCGACGAGAACAAGGGACAGGGCTAACACAAGAATAAGACGGTCAATCATGGCGTAGGTCCCGAAGCGACGGCGGTGAGGCGTTCGACTTCAACGAGTAGGGTGTGGTAGCGGGCGGCGGCGTCAATAACGCGTGTGCGCTGGTCGAACAACGTGCGTTGAGCCTGGGTCAGTTCGATGAAGGAGGTGCGGCCAGCATCGAAGGCGTGGCGAGCGAAAGTGAATGCCTGCTCGGCCTTGGGTACCAGACGCGTACGCAAGGCCTCATACTCGGTACGCGCCTGCATCAGTTGTTGGTACAGCCCGAACAGTGACTGGTAACTTTCCATGCGCTGGGCCTCCTGGCGGGAGACCAGCGCCGTAAGCTGTGCATCGGCTTCTGTGATCGCATACGAGGCACGCGGTTTGCTGCCCAGCGGCACCGAAACCGACATGACCAACCCCTGATCGTCCAGCTCCTCGAACCGACGTACACCGAGGCTGAGGTCGATGTCCGGCTTGGCGCTGGCTTGTGCAACCCGACGTTTGGCAGCAATGGTGTCGGCCTCGAAGGCCGCATTGCGCTGAACAAGCGACATAGGCAAGCGAGCGGCTAGCGTCTCGAAGGTTTCAATTGATGGCAATACGTGGATATTGCCTTCAACCTGGAGGAAGTCGGGCTTGATCGCCCCCCAACTTGCGGTCAGCGCGACCTTGCTGCTCGCTAGGTCTCGTTCGGCCGCATCGCGTTTGAGTTCGGCATCGCCTACAACGATCTCTGCTGCACGTAAATCGGATTCAGGATTGCGCGCCGCCGCCACCCCTCGGGCAACTTCGCGACGTGTAGTGTCGGCTAATTCGAGCTGCTGGCGCGCGAATTCCAGACGGTACTGGGCGGCTGCCACCGCGATGAAACGCCCGGTGGTCCGACTGGCGACCTCCAGGCGTGCGATGTCGGAAAGGTGCTGCTGGCGCGCCATCTCTGCCGCCCCCAGTGCTTGCCGGGCAGCCTGCTTGCCACCGAGTTCGATGACCCGACTCAGGCGGAGCGTGGTTTCAGCGGATCTCAGGCCGCTCAAGCTGCCGGTACCGCCGACATTTTCCAGATCGACACCGACACTGTATGGCGTCGAGAGACTTCCAAGCTTGGCACGGGCCTGCACTGCTTGCAGATCGGCCTCTTGAGCCGCTATGAATAGATCTGAAGCGAGGCTACGCGCTACAGCCTCCTCAAGACGCAATGAATCGGCAGCCATCCCTACAGGGATACTGCAAAAGACCCCGGCAAAAGCCGGTGCCATGAGCCAACGCAGGTTCAAGGAATACCTCCGAATTATCGATAAACAACGCAATGCAGGCAGCCAAAAGCAGCCTGTTGGATGTCGTCAGATAATCGGAGGGCGGTAGGGCGGAAGCGGCGCTTCAGAGGGGGGGGAAGACACGACCAGGCGACTCCCAAGAGAGGAGGAAGCCATATCGTTTTGCGTCATCATCACCGGTAGTTGGGGCAATCCCGTTGAGGTCGTGCCTATATCGTGTGCATGTAAAACCACGTCACCCACAGGCTCTGAACGCCCCGAGTGATTATCGTGCTCGAACGAGGCAACGCTGGCTGGCGCGATTTCGTGACCATGTTCCACAGCCCCGCCTGTATGGGCATGAACCTTCCCTGACGGTAGTGCCGCGCAGGCGATTGCCAGCAGCAGCAGCATACTGGCTAGCCGCCCGATGGGACGTCTGATCCAGAGGTGCAGGGATTGATGGAAGGCTCGCATAGTCATCCGGGGGTCATGGCCTAGTGCACGGATTGGTTACAACTCCGTCTGTATGGGGTTTGGGGAGTAATGGAACAGAAAGTGCACTTAAGCCCAGCGCCTGCCCGCAAACCCTCTTTAACGCTAATATTCTCGGCATAAATATAGAGTTTTCAACTTATCAGCAAGGTGACTGAAAAATTACAAATACGTTATCCAACGATCCGGCTGTATTTTTTTGCACTAACATCGGATGAGTTAAAAAATAGATTATAAAAAGCCTCCGGCGCGTGAGAATTTCCTCTACGTGCCGGCAGACATAATTCCATACAAAAGATAACTCAAGTGTGACCTGAAAATTACTTTTATGTCAGCTAACAGTAAGCGCACTTAAACAATTAAGCCAAATAATATGAGACATGGCTCCTTTGGACTAGCCTCCGTGCTGGCATTTGGTACCCATAACTCTGTACTCCAAAGTGTTGAGTTTGCCAGCAGAGTCCTCATAGGTCATGCGCGAAGGCGCAACATCACAGGATTTGTTGGCTTGCGTGACACTAACTACCTTCTGAACATCCAGGTTCATACCATATTCATAATGAACAATCTCAGGTATGGCTTTACTATTTTTGAGAGCATATTGCTCCATCGCCTGTTGATTTTCTTGCATCATCCGACCATAAACACGATCTCCTCCGCCTTCAGCCATGGCAAAGGATGAAACTGCCAATATCGAAATAGCGATGACTGCATTCAATGTTTTCATGATTCTACGAGCTCTAATTCACTGGTGACTAGATAGTAGCTAATGATACCTGTCAGAAAGCTGCCGCTAACATTACATATCTGTCAGGCAAGGTCTTGGCTCCGTTAATGGCATACTTTAGGAAACTCTGAAAAAGACTTCCATCTCTGGTGAAATACCCGCCAGACACGAACACGACGGTTTTTCCCCATGAAACAGATGTCCTTCGCTGATGCCGAGTACGCCGGCAAACGTAAGCAGACCCGCCGCGAGCGCTTCCTGATTGAAATGCATCAGGTCGTGCCCTAGAAGGGCTTGATTGCCTTGATCGAACCGCATTATTCGAAGGGCGAAGTCGGTCATCCGGCGTATCCGTTGATGGCGATGCTGCGGGTTCATCTGATGCCGAACTGGTTCGGCTCCAGCTATCCGGCGATGAAAGAGGCACTGTACGAGACCACGATCCTGCGCCAGTTTTCCGGACTACATCTGGATCGAATTCCCGATGAGACCACGATCCTGAACTTCCGCCGCCTGCAAGAAAAACACGAACTGGCGGGCGGGATTTTGCAGGTCATCAACGGTTATCTGGACGATCGTGGCTTGATGCGGCGCCAAGGCACCGTGGTCGCGAGGATCATTCATGCCCGAGTTCGACCAAGAACAAGGACGGCAAGCGCGATCCGGAAATGCATCAGATGAAGAAGGGGAGAAGAGGGAAAACGGAAAAAATCGTACGCGTGCGACGTGAAGTCGCACCAGTTATTGTCTCACCTCGATAGAGGTAGTGAGACTCGTTGTTCCCTCAACGGTAGCCTACCGGTGCAGGCGAAGCTGGTAACGGCTTGCTCTGAAGCCACCGGGACAATGAAGTCCTTCGAAAGAGAAGGAAAAGCCGCGAGGTGATTCCAACCGCTACCAGCATCAGGTGGCGAGGATGCTTGGCTGGATAATAGGACCAACATAAGTGAACTGCTGATAAACCTCGTTATTTTTAACAAGCCAAAGATGCTGACAGGCTTGGACCAAAAGGTGAGTGGTGGGTTGCTCGATTACGTACTGCGGGCACAGGGACAAGAACATCACCGGGGGAAAGGCAGGGTCTACGTTATTCATGTAACTGGTGTGGAACACGGTAAACCCATATTTCTGCCCAGAACATCGGGCAAGCGAACTGCAAGGAACGCTGATGGAGGTGTGGGTAGAGGATTGAGGAAAAAGCAAATGCCTCCCTGTAATCGGGTGGATAGGGATGAAATAACATCTCACGCGAAAGTGGGCAGACTTCCTCATGGTCTCTCTTCACAAGAGAGTTTCCAGAACCATCTAAACGGAAGGAGAGCAAATGAGTGCAGAAACACTGGCGCGTGCACCTTCTGGCGTGACGTGGGACGGCATCAATTGGGCCGATGTCCAGCGTCAGGTAAGAAGGCTGCAAGCACGTTTTGTGAAGGCAACACAGGAAAGCAGACATAACAAGGTGAAAGCCCTGCAATGGCTGCTGACTCACTCGTTTAGTGGCAAAGCGTTGGCTGTCAAACGGGTGACCGGAAATAAAGGCAAGGACACTCCCGGCGTGGACAATGTCATATGGAAAACGCCGGTGGCAAAGACCAACGCGATAGCGTCGTTGAAGCGGCGAGGTTATTCGCCACTTCCACTTCGGAGAGTGTTAATTCCGAAGAAAAACGGTAAGACAAGGCCGCTCGGTATTCCGACAATGAAATGCCGCGCCATGCAAGCGCTGTATCTGCTGGCGCTGGAACCAATTGCCGAAACCACCGCTGATCTGAACTCCTATGGGTTCAGGCCGGAGCGCTCAACCGCCGATGCAGGCGAGCAATGCTTCATCTGCCTGGCAAAGAAAACACAGGCGCAATGGGTGCTGGAGGCCGATATTCAAGGCTGTTTCGACAATATCAGCCATGACTGGATGATCGCCAACGTCCCCACGGACAAAACGATGCTAAGGAAGTGGCTCAAAGCGGGATTTGTGTATCGACACGAACTCTTCCCTACGGAATCCGGCACCCCGCAAGGGGGTATCGTCAGTCCGGTTCTGGCAAACATGACTTTGGATGGTCTGGCAGCGAAACTTGCGAAGCAATTCCCGCAAGAGAAGCAGGCAGGCTTGAGAATGTACATGATACGTTACGCGGACGACTTCATTATTACTGGCAATTCGAAAGAGTGGCTGGAGCAAGAGGTTAAGCCGGTCGTGGTTGAATTTCTGGCGGAACGCGGGTTGGTTCTATCGCCAGAAAAGACCAAAGTAACGCATATCAAGGATGGGTTTGACTTTCTCGGTTGGAACATTCGGAAGTACAACGGCAAGCTGCTGATGAAGCCGTCGAAAGCGAACGTCAAAGCACATCTTGACAAAATCCGGGAGGTTATCAAAGGCAATAAAACGGCTAAACAGGTCAATTTGATAAGGCTGCTGAATCCTATTTTACGAGGATGGGCGAATTATCACCGCCACGTAGTCTCCAAGAAAACCTTTGCTCGAATCGATCACAATATTTGGTCAATGCTATGGCAATGGGCGACAAGAAGGCATCCAAATAAAGGAGTCAAATGGGTAAGGGAGAAATACTTCCGTACTCAAGGCGCCCGAAACTGGATTTTTGCCGCTACAGAAGAAAAAGAGGATGGATCGAAAAGAGATTGCATCCTGCTGAAAGAATCAGACACACCAATACAGCGGCACATCAAGATTAAAGCCGCTGCGAACCCATACGACCCTCAATGGGAACAGTATTTCGAGTCCCGGTGGGGCAAAAAAATTCTGAGCTCGGCGAGGGGGCGCGGGAAGATGTACCGTGTCTGGCTAAGGCAAGATGGCATGTGTCCTACCTGCCAGAAACCCATCACAAAGCGAACCCCTTGGGACATTCGCCACATGGTGAAACGGACTGATGGTGGGTCAGACGCTGCAAGCAATCTCCAGATGTACCATCTCAGTTGCCGGAGAAATCAAAAGTACGCCGAATATGAGGCTGTGTAACCGGGCTTTGAAAGATGCCTTTGCAGAGGCTTGAGCCGGATGAGGGGAAACTCTCAAGTCCGGTTCTTAGGGGACGGTGGCACAGTAATGTGCTGCCGTTACCCGACTAAGCATTCGGCTTGTCAGGTTGGGGCTATAGAGGTTGACGCCAAGCGTCAGAAAATGCACAAAACGGCCCTACTCTGACGCTGCGCGAGTGATCCGCCTGACGCCCAATTGAGGTGTACTTCAGCTGGACGTTCGCGGTGAGTAATTGCATGGTCCTGACCAGCTATTTGCATGGGATTTGACCAACAAGTCTCGGGGCAATGAGCGGCAGAGAACGACCCGGGCTGTGTGAAAACGTCTTAGCCTGTCCGCCTTTTTGCTGAAGAACGCCAACAGCAACCTGAAGTACTTCAAGCTGCCGCTGAACCGCGTGATAGAGCTGGGCACGCAGGTTGAGATGTAGAAACAAACAAGGCCGCAAATGCGGCCTTGTTATTGTTCAGGGTGTTACTCGTGTGAGTGTCCGTGCTCAGCGCTCTCGGAGGTTGCGCCTTTCTCTCCGCCGCCGCATGCCGTCATCAGGCCTAGGAAGCAGATCAGGAGCATCGAACGAATCAGAGTTGTTGGGGTTTTCATGGGAAGGTTCTTCAAAAAATGTATGAAATAAATGGTCTGTGGTCAGGCTGATCACTGCGTTTTCGGCAGTAGGACAGCCATCGCTGCTTCGGACTACTGTTTGACGCTCAAGTAATCGCCAGTCGTTTTTAGTGAGATGGTCACGTCGCTGTTGCTGCGATTGCGCCAGAACCGACCGTGGGTGCCGTCAAAAAGGGCGGTGAATTCACCTTTCTCACCTTTTTCCTGCGCTATCCACCATGAAACGCAAGACCAATTCCGCCAAATGGGCCGCCGTCCTCAACGACTGGACGAAGGCCGATGCAGACGCGGCATCAAAGCTGGAATGGGGCATTTTCGATGTTGGAAGCCCTTCAAAGAAACGAAAGCCCGTTGGCCCCTTCGACTTTAACTATCTCCCTTTCGAGCTTAGGATCATTGACGAAACGCGCATCCTAAAGGATGACGCCGCCGCTTTCGACCTGGTTCGCCAGTTGGTGGCAGAGGGTTACGACGGCGGCTACAGCCAGCGTTTGCTCTAAGCAGACGTCGGGCGTTTTGCTGTCTGGCATTTAAGACGGGACGATGGACGACGCCTGCAGTTTCACGAATCTGAACAATTATTGTGTTCCCAATTACCCAGCGAGCGCGCATGCAAGACTGCCCTCAATAAAGTTTGGCTGGGTCACCTGGACCAGCTTTCCGTTACGAAAGGGCAAAGAGGGCGTTCGGGCCCTGAACAGCGACATCACGGCCAATGGCGGCAGCGGCTTCATTCGCTGGCGGGCCAATGAAAGTCGCGAGTGGAAATTCGCGCTCAGCCCGTCCCACTTCAGCGATGGCAACAATCGTGCAAATCGATCTGGGATTGGAAGTCGGCGCCAGCCACAACTCCCTGTCTGACGACGTGCCGTTTAACCCCAAATCCGATCTCAGCGTCCTGCCGATGGTCAGCGTCAATCACATGCTCTACCAGCGCTATGAAACCCGATGGAGTCAGCAGTTCCAGGTCGACGCGGGTAGTTACACCCAGCAACGTCATTCCACCGGCGCCATGGGTCTGTTGGGCTACGGCCAGCGTTTCAGCTGGAACGATGTGTTGGAGGTCGGCGGCATGTTAACCGCGATCAACCGGCCATCTGACGGAGAGCGGGAAACCGATCTGCGCCTGATGGTCGATCTTACTTTCCGCTTCTAGAGGAGTTTGAAAATGGCCTTGATATCGCGTTTCTTCCTCCTGCTGGGAGCGCTGTTGATCAGCGCTTGTGCCCAGCAAGCCCCGGCCTTCGTGCCGCCATCCGAACGTCCGGTGACGGCAAGCGAAACCCCGTGGCCGAAAAACCATGTACTGGGTATCGTCTATCACGATGTCGACGACAAAGACCCCGACCAGGCAGTGGTGGCCGTGCGCACCGAGCGCATGATCGAGCAACTGGCCTGGTTACGGGAGAACGGCTATCAGCCGGTCTCCATCGACCAGGTCCTGGCGGCACGCAAAGGCGGCCCCGATCTGCCGCCCAAAGCGGTCATGCTCAGTTTCGACGACGGTTATGCAAGCTTCTATACCCGGGTGATGCCGGTGCTGCGTGCCTATAACTGGCCTGCCTTGCTGGCGCCGGTCGGAACCTGGGTCGACACACCGCCGAACCAACCGGTGGATTTCGCTGGCACGACGCCGCGCAAGCGCTCGGACATCCTGACCTGGGATCAGGTGCGGGAGGTTTCCCAGTCCGGACTGGTGGAAATCGCTGCGCACACCGATGCCAACCACAAAGGTATCCTGGCTAACCCCCAGGGCAACCTGCAGCCCGCCGCCACAACCCGGCGTTACGATCCCGTCGCCAAACGCTATGAAACCGAAACCGAGTTCCAGGCCCGTCAGCGTGCTGACGTCATGGCGATCTCGGACAAAATCTACAAGGTCACGGGTAAGAAACCGCGGGTCTGGGTCTGGCCATATGGCGAGGCGGATGGCAGCACGCTGCAAATCGTCAATGATCAGGGCTATCAAATGGCCTTGACCCTCGAAGACGGGCTCGACACCCTCGATACCCTGATGAGCAGCCCGCGTGGTTACCTGGTTTCCTCCGACCCGAACGGCCCGCGCTTCGCCAACAGCGTCGTCTCGGTGCAGGAGAAAAATGCGATGCGCGTCGTGCACGTCGACCTGGATAACGTCTACGACCCGGACCCGGCCCAGCAGGAAAGAAACCTGGGTAAGCTGATCCAGCGTATATACGACTTGGGCGCCAATACCGTGTTCCTGCAAGCCTTCGCCGATCCCAAGGGTGATGGCCTGGTGCGTTCGCTGTACTTCCCTAACCGTCACCTGCCGATGAGTGCCGACATTTTTGACCGCGTGGCCTGGCAGTTGCGCACTCGGGCCCATGTCAAAGTCTACGCCTGGATGCCAGTGCTGAGCTTTGCCCTGGATTCGAAGCTGCCGCGAGTGACGCGCTGGGACCCGGAAACCGGCAAGGCATCGGTCGATCCGGGCCAGTACATACGCTTGTCGCCCTACGATCCGAACGTACGGCGCATCATTGGTGAAATCTACGAAGACCTGGCGCGCATGTCGTCGGTCAGCGGCGTCCTGTTTCACGATGACGCAATCATGTCGGACTTCGAAGATGCAGGCCCCGATGCTCTCAAAGTCTATGCCGCCAATGGTCTGCCCGGCTCGATTGCCGCGCTGCGCGCCGATCCTGCCGTGATGCAGCGCTGGACGCGTTTCAAAAGCCGCTACCTGATCGATTTCACCAAGGAGTTGACGGCCAAGGTCCGCGCCATTCGTGGCCCGCAAGTGAATACGGCGCGCAACATTTTCGCCGAGCCGATACTCAATCCCGACAGTGAGGCCTGGTACGCGCAGAACCTTGATGACTTCCTCGTCACTTACGACTGGACGGCGCCGATGGCCATGCCGTTGATGGAAAAACAGTCTTATAAACAGTCCCATGCCTGGCTCGAGAAACTGGTCGCCACGGTCAAGGCTCGTCCCGGTGCGCTTGATCGCACCGTGTTCGAATTGCAGGCACGGGACTGGACGAAACAGGAAGATGCCGACATCGACGGCGAAACACTGGCCCAGTGGATGAGAGTGCTCCAGCGTCAGGGCGTGACCAGTTTTGGTTACTACCCCGACAACTTCCTCGACAATCTGCCGGAGCTGAAAGCCGTAAGGCCCGCGCTCTCCAACAAGTGGAATCCATAACATGCTGGATAGACTTCTGGCTCTACTCGTCTGGCGATCGTCCTGGGGATTCCCCTCGGGCTGCTCTTTCTACTCACTGGCCAGTTCCTGATGGACACCCAACACCAGCACCACGTCGGCCTTGGCCGAAGTCGGAGTTGATGTCGTCCATCTCGAACACCTGGTCGTAAGGCACTTCGGCCTTGGCCAGCAACACGTTCATATGGCCTGGCATACGGCCGGCAACCGGGTGGATCGCGTACTTCACGGTCACGCCGCGATGGGTCAGCTTTTCGGTCAGCTCTTTCAGCGCGTGCTGCGCCCGGGCGACCGGCAGGCCGTAGCCCGGAACGATGATCACGGTATCGGCGTTAGTCAGCAGGAAGGTCGCGTCGTCGGCCGAACCGGATTTCACCGGTGGGCTTCCTTAGCGCCCGCCGGACCTGCATCGGCAGTATTGCCGAAACCGCCGAGCAGTACGTTGAAGAACGAGTGGTTCATCGCCTTACACATGATGTACGACAGGATCGCACCGGACGAGCCCACGAGGGAGCGGGCAATGATCAGCATCGAGTTGTTCAGCGAGAAGCCAATCCCCGCTGCTGCCCAACCGGAGTAGCCTGTTTAGCATCGACACCACCACCGGCATGTCCGCGCCGCCGTTCGGGATGATGATCAGCACACCGAGCACGAAGGCCAGGGCCAGCATCAGGGCGAAAGCGCCGAGATTGCCGGTCAGCACAAAGGTGAGCCCGAGCCCCAGCGTCGCCAGGCCCAGCAGCAGGTTGAGCTTGTGCTGGCCAGTGAACTGTACCGGAGCGCCCTGGAACAGGCGGAACTTGTACTTGCTCGAGAGCTTGCCGAAGGCGATCACCGAACCGAGAAGGTAATTGCACCGATGGCCGCGCCGAGGAATAGCTCCAGACGGTTACCGGCAGGAATCGCATCACCCAGTTGCTTGACGATGCCCAGCGATTGCGGCTCGACGACAGCAGCAATGGCGATGAACACGGCGGCCATACCGATCATGCTGTGCATGAAGGCGACCAGTTCCGGCATCTTGGTCATTTCAACGCGCTTGGCCATGATCGAGCCGGCCATACCGCCGACCAGCAGGCCGACGATGACGTAACCGATGTCAGCGGTGTTGCTCAGGATGGGGGTTTTCTTGTCAGCGGTGCGCTGAACAGCCAGATTCGCGAACACATCAGCTTCCAGGCTGAAGCGACGGATCACTATCAGACGCTCGCCGGGTTGGTTATGAGCTTGCTGGATCGCCTGCCCGTCATTGGCGATTAGCTCAAGTGGCAGGAATGGAGCTTGACCGTTGTCGAGGTTGAAGAACGTCGGGTGACAAGGGTTTTGTTGTATAAAGAATAAATGTAGAAAACGAGGCTGCATTGCGGCCTCGCGTGTTTAAAGCATCACCCGCTTTTAGCGATCCGGAAGCTCAACCGCACCTGGGTTCCTTCGCCTTCATGACTGGTCACACTGACCTGCCCGTTAAAGCGTTCCATTATCCGCTTGACCATGACCAGTCCTACACCGAGCCCACCTTGTTTGTTCGTTGAGAAAGGTTGAAACAGCTGTTGTTTCTGTTTTAGCGTTATACCGTTGCCGGTGTCATGGAGCGTGATGTGCAGCTTTCCGGAGCGCACGTCTGACTCCAGACCAATATAAAGCCGCCCCCCGTTTGGCATCGCCTCCAGTGCGTTGGAAAAAAGGCTATTGAGCACTTGTGAGAGCAGCACGCGCTGACTGACCACTGATGGGACAGCTATCGCCGCGAATTCGACAATAACGTTTGATTGACGGATTTGTGGCTCAAACGCATGCAGAGTTCCGAGTATCGCGTCTAGCGGATCCACTTCTTCGATTGAGCCGATCGAAGGGCTCGATGCCAGCAACAAGTCCCTTACCCACTTCGACATCCGATCAACCTGGCCAATGATATCGGTGATGCTCTTTTGTACCGGAGGGGGGGCCATGGCCTGCGCCAATTCGGCGCTGGTACGGATCGTGGCCAGCGGGTTGCGCAGGCTATGAGCTACGGCGGCAGACATTTCGCCCAGTGCTACGAAGGTTTCGTTTTCGATGATCTGTTTATGCTGTGAAACTAGCAGGCTCGCGGCACGGCGAACAATTAAGTAAAGCGTCAAGTAGATCAACGCGCCGCCAAAGGATGTTGCGAGCCACATCAGAATGTAGCCACGCTGAGTCCTGGCGATCAAATCCGAGGGTTCCTTGTAAATCTCTATGAGCGCAACGACTCTGCCCGCCGAGTTCAGCATCGGGATGTAGTTCTCGATGAACAGGCCCTTTGGCGCACGAAGGAACTGTTGTTCCTCGCGGTCACCCTGAAGCTCGTGGTAAGTGGCGAAGACTCTTTCCTTGGTTGCGAACGACTCTTCGAGCTCGTCATCGTCCGAAAACGTCTGACCGACCAGCGCGGGGTTGCTCGACCAGATGACCACATCGTCTGGCGCGTAAATACTGATCAACAACGAGTCGGGCTGGCGGGCAATGTGGTTAATGTGTTCGAGAAACTCTTTACGCGCATTTTGACGGTCGGTCTGTTCATCGAAGGAGAAGCTCGCATCCTCACGCGGATCGAGCAGCTCTCCCATTTGAACGTCAGGTAGGTTGTGGCGGGCCACTTCCGTCGATGCCAGCGCCTGGATGAACTGAGCCGTCAGTACGGCATCGCGCTGAATACTTTCATTGACGACAAATCGCGTAGCAACAAACCCTAAGCCAAGTGCAACGACGGTGATGATGAGAATGCTCACGAGCGAGAACCAGCGCAGCAGATCGAACTGCACGGTGTTCGCCGTCACATCCTTTCCTGAGAAAAATCTACCTAAACCGAATGCAAAATTCATCACGAATCCCTGTCTTGTGATAACGGTTTATAGCGCATTCCGGCGACGCGCCCATATGATCAATCGCACTTAGCCATCATTCATGGTGATTTTTAACCATCTACGGTCGGCGTCAAATGGTTGAGTGCGCATGCAGCTTTAGAACTAAAAAAGCAAGGCCGCAATCGCAGCCTTGTTTTTGGGGTTTGGGGAGCAATGGAACCAAAAACCAACGTAAGCCCGACTAGCTCCGTTCAGAGCCCTCTTCCCAGGCATCCGACTCGATAAAACCATTGCGCAACTTGACCACCCATTGGCGCCGTTATTGACCAGCCGGCTGCATTCTTGACCAGTTATTTGCATTCGGAGTGACCAGGAGGGGGGCAATAGAGAAAACGGAAAAAATCGTACGCTAAGGCCAAGCGTGTTTTGCTAATGAACTGTGCTAGCAGACAAAACCAGCGGCTAGCACAACATCGATTACTTGCATTGCGACACCCAGTACGAATTGCACGGTACTCCAGTCGTTTTGGGCAGCTATAAAATCGAATTTCGTTATCGAAGTTCGATTATTATGGATTAATCTGTGGAAAATCAGGTAGGCCAACGCATGACTAATACCTCCACCGATGACCGCAGCCCATGGTCGGTTTTTCTTATTTTTCTACGCCTTGGATTGACCTCCTTCGGCGGCCCCATCGTGCACTTAGGCTATTTCCGTGACGAGTTCGTCACACGACGGCGCTGGTTGTCTGAACGCAGCTATGCTGATTTAGTGGCGCTGTGCCAATTTCTTCCAGGCCCAGCAAGCAGCCAGGTCGGCATAGCGTTGGGGCTATCACGGGCTGGATATAGCGGGGCGCTGGCTGCTTGGACAGGCTTTACGCTGCCTTCGGCCGTAGCTTTAATCCTGTTCGCGCTGGGCATTTCCAACTATGGGGATTCCGTTTCGCCGGGCGCGTTGCATGGCCTAAAAGTGGTGGCCGTTGCCGTAGTCGCCCAAGCGGTATGGGGCATGGCGCGCAACCTGTGTACGGATGGGCTGAGAGTCACAATAATGGCGATTGCCGCCTGTGCTGTCCTGCTCGTACCGTCCGCGTGGGGGCAGGTTGGTGTGATTGCTGCCGCAGGCATCATAGGCCGACTATTGTTCAAGCCAGCACATACTGTTGAGCACGACCCACTACCTATCACGGTCAGTCACCGGGCCGGCGCACTTTGGCTATCGTTATTTTTTGCCCTGCTGATTGGCCTACCGATCTTGGCAAAATTGCTGCCAAGTCCAACGATGGTGGTAGTGGACGCCTTCTATCGTGTGGGGTCACTAGTGTTCGGTGGTGGCCACGTTGTGTTGCCGCTGCTGCAAGCCGAAGTGGTGTCCTCCGGCTGGGTCAGTAATGAATCCTTCCTCGCGGGGTACGGGGCGGCTCAAGCGGTGCCCGGCCCATTGTTCACATTCGCCGCGTTCCTTGGTGCTTCGATGAGCACCGCTCCCTCTGGCTGGGTCGGCGGTATTGTGTGCCTACTGGCTATCTTCGCACCCTCTTTTCTGCTGGTTGTGGGAGCCATGCCATTTTGGGAGCGCCTGCGTCGCAATACAGGCATGCAAGCCGCGCTGGCTGGGGTCAATGCGGCGGTGGTTGGCCTGCTGCTGGCCGCGTTCTATCACCCTGTATGGACTAGCGCCATATTTCAGCCGCAAGACTTTGTCTTGGCCCTGGTCGCCCTTGTCGCACTGATGTTCTGGAAGCTCCCGCCGTGGCTAGTTGTCGTCGGCAGCGGTGCAGCGGGTTGGCTGTTGAGTATCGCGCTGTGAGGCACGAAAAATGACAGATAAAGACCTGTACGGCGGGTTGATCCGCCTGCACATACTTCACCATGCAGCCGAGAAGCCCGTCTTCGGACTGGGAATCATCGAAGAACTGCAACGACACGGCTACGAGCTGAGCGCCGGGACGGTATACCCAATGCTGCACGGGCTGGAAAAGAAGGGCTATTTGACCTCACGCCACGAACGCACCGGGCGACGTGAACGGCGTGTCTATGAGATCACTGAGCAAGGCCAAGTTGCGCTGGTCGAGGCACGTGCAAAGGTTAAGGAACTGTTCGGCGAGTTGATCGAAGGTTGCTGAGTTTACGGCTTCAACTCGGCGTCAGGCGGTTCACTGGCACCGCGTCAGACTAGGGCCGCTTTCTGCATTTTCTGACGCCAAGGCGTCAATCTCTATGGCCTCAACCTGACAGGCCGAATGCTTAGCGTACGATTTTTTCCGATTTCTCTATCGACCCCAGGAGGATCTGAATTGATCTCTCCACCATGTGTACACTGCCTGACAGCGGAGTTCGTCGCGGTTTAATCTAGAAAGACTTGCCCTAGGGAGATCAGCACGGCTGGAAGAACTGACCCAAACGAGGCAGCAGGTCGCATTTGACGATATCTTCACTGTATACTTTATCGCTCAGCCATACCTCTTGAGCTACAGGAACACCAGCATGACTGTACTCCAAACGATCTACTGGCAGCCTACGCCGCCTTAGCGCTACGCCCCCTCGCAACATCTCGCTTCCGCTAGTTTCGCTCGCGGTCGCGTACTGCTGTATGCCCGGTTTTTACACCCAAGGCACACAGCCAAATAATCCTCACAACTTGAATTCGTATCGACGCGCTCGCCATCTGCCTGGTGTGCGTGTGGTGCATTGCCTTGGATATTCTGATGCTGCAATCGCTCAAACAAACGTGGTTTTCCAACGTCCGTGGAGACGTGCTCGCGGGGATCGTGGTCGCGCTCGCGCTGATCCCGGAGGCCATTGCTTTCTCTATCATTGCCGGCGTCGACCCCAAGGTCGGTCTCTACGCCTCCTTCTGTATCTGTGCTGTCATCGCCTTCGTCGGCGGTCGACCCGGCATGATCTCGGCAGCTACCGGTGCGATGGCACTGCTGATGGTCACCCTGGTAAAAGATCACGGGCTTCAGTATTTGCTGGCAGCCACCTTGCTCTGCGGGGCGCTTCAAATCCTCGCTGGATACCTGAAACTGGGCTCTCTGATGCGCTTTGTTTCGCGCTCGGTAGTCACAGGCTTTGTGAATGCATTGGCGATTCTGATTTTCATGGCGCAGTTACCTGAATTGACCAACGTGACCTGGCACGTTTACGCCATGACCGTAGTGGGCCTCGGAATAATCTATCTGTTTCCGTATGTACCGAAGATCGGCAAGCTGATTCCCTCGCCGCTGGTGTGCATCCTGGCCCTGACGGCCATTGCTATTTACCTCGGTCTGGATATCCGCACTGTGGGTGACATGGGCGAACTGCCGGACACGCTGCCGATTTTCCTGTGGCCTGAAGTCCCGCTGAACGTTGAAACTCTGCGCATCATCTTCCCGTACTCAGCCGCCTTGGCCGTAGTAGGTCTGCTTGAGTCCATGATGACCGCGACCATCGTCGACGATTTGACCGATACCACCAGCAACAAAAACCGTGAATGCAAGGGTCAAGGCATTGCCAACATCGCTGCCGGGATGCTCGGCGGTATGGCAGGCTGCGCCATGATCGGCCAGTCGATCATCAACGTGAAATCCGGTGGACGTACCCGTCTCTCCACATTGTGCGCGGGCATTTTCTTGCTGCTGATGGTCGTTTTCCTCGGCGAATGGCTCTCCAAGATCCCGATGGCTGCATTGGTTGCTGTGATGATCATGGTATCCATCGGCACCTTTAGCTGGGATTCCTTGCGCAATCTGAAAGAGCACCCACTGTCGACCAACCTCGTCATGGTCGCGACCGTTGTGGTGGTCGTGGCAACGCATAATCTGGCTTACGGCGTGTTGGTCGGCGTACTGCTGGCTTCGTTGTTCTTTGCGAACAAGGTCGGACATTACCTCGATATCAAGAGCAGTCTTGAAGAGACGGAGTCGCATCGGACTTACCGCGTGGTAGGCCAGGTGTTCTTCAGCTCGGCAGACAAGTTCACCGAAGTTTTTGACTTCAAGGAAGCGCTCAACAAGGTCACCATCGATCTGACACAGGCGCATTTCTGGGATATCACCGCCGTCGCCGCGCTGGATAAAGTGGTAATCAAGTTCCGTCGCGAGGGCGCCGAGGTTGAAGTGCTGGGTCTAAATGAGGCCAGCGCCACAATCGTTGACCGCTTTGGCGTGCATGACAAACCTGGCGCCATCGACAAGCTCATGAGCCACTAAGGAGATCGACAATGACCCACGTAATGGCATGTATTGATAACTCACAATCCTCATTGGCGGTCTGCGACTACGCAGCATGGGCGTCGCAGCGACTCAACGCGCCTCTTACCTTGCTTCACGTATTGGATGAAGAGAAATACCCAGCAGCAGCTGACCTAAGTGGAAATATTGGTCTCGGCAGTCGAGAGCATCTGCTGGAGGAGCTGGCTACATTGGATGCCCAACGCGCCAGACTCGCTCTGGAACAGGGCCAACACATGCTGGAAAAGGCCAGGGAGCGAACGGTCATTTCCGGCGCTGCGTTTCCTGAGCTGAAGCAGCGCCACGGACACTTGGTAGAAAGTCTGAGCGACCTTCAGGAGGATATTCGACTGTTGGTGATAGGAAGAGTGGGTGAAGACAACTCACGCAACGCGCACAGCCTTGGCAGCCAGATAGAAGCTGTAGTGCGAACAATTCACCGGCCTATCCTGATCACAGCCAACAGCTATAAAAAGCCCGAAAAGGTGATGCTCGCATTTGACGGCAGCTCCACAGCCTACAAAACCATCCAAATGTTTGCCGCCAGTTCGCTTTGCAAAGACTTGCCCATTCATCTTGTTACGGTCGGTGCAGATTCGGTGAGCAATCACGAGGCACTGGGAAAAGCACAAAGCATGCTTCTCTCGGCTGGCTTCCTAGTCCAAGCTGAAATCAGACAAGGTGAGGTGGAGTCGGCTCTGCACGATTATCAGACAGAGCACGGCATTGATCTGCTGGTCATGGGTGCCTATGGGCATTCACGCATCAGGCAGTTTTTGGTAGGAAGCACGACTACGACGATGCTTCGAACAGCCACCATGCCTGTATTGCTGCTGCGCTGAGATAACTCTCTAAGCCACAGTGTTTCTACTTATTGAGAAATGCTGTGGTCAATCCCATCTAAGCTATCTGACAACATAGCCCACTGAGTTCGACCTGCGCACCTAAATATCGTCGTCTGGATTACGCAGTGGCCGTAGCTCACCTCGGGCGACCTCTTCTGGTACCGCGAAGGAGTACCGTCCCAACATATTGATGTGCTCGAAGATCAGCGGCGACAAACGAGCCAGGTCTTCGTCCTGTACCGGGTAGCCGTGCTGCTTTAACCGCTCCACGGCAGCCGTCATGTAGAGGGTATTCCATAGCACAATGATATTTACCACCAGGCCCAGGGCACCGAGTTGATCCTCCTGGCCTTCTCGGTAGCGCTGGCGAAGCTCGCCTCGTTTGCCATGGAACACGGCGCGAGCCAGGCTGTGTCGGCCTTCGCCGCGATTCAGTTGGGTCAGGGTGGCGCGGCGCTTGGACTCATCATCAATGTAGGTCAACGTATGCAGGGTTTTCTCGATCCGTCCGAACTCTGCCAACGCCTGGGCCAGACGGGTCGGACGATCTCCCGTTTGTAGGGTGCGCATGATGCCTGTCGCCGGCACTCGGCCAAGTTTGAGTGAGCCAGCCAAACGCAACAGGTCATCCCAGTGCTCGGCGATCAGGTCGAGCTTGACTGACTGGCGAGCAAGTCCGTTGAGCTTGCCGTAATCCGCGTCCGGGCGGGTGCGCCAGAAGCGGGTACCGCCGACATCAGCCAGGCGCGGGCAGAAGTGATAACCGAGCAGACGGAATAACCCGAACACCACATCGCTGTAAGCACCGGTATCGGTCATGATTTGTGTGGGCTGCAATTCGGTCTGTTGTTCCAGCACAACCGCGAGCAATACTAGGCTGTCGCGCAGGGTGCCGGGCACCGTAATGGCGTTAAGACCGGAAAACTGGTCGGAGATCAGGTTGTACCAGGTGACGCCCCGGCCGGTACCGAAATACTTCGGGTTAGGGCCGGCATGTACGGTACGCACAGGTACGACAAAACGCATGCCATCGGCGGAGGCCACCTCGCCGCCGCCCCAGACCTGAGCCAGCTCCAGTTGACTCTGCGCAGCCACCAAAATGGCATTGGCTGCCGACAGGGTATCGTCACGGAGATAGTTCTGGCTCACCCAGGACAGCCGGTCACGGCGCAGCGCTTGGTTGTCGTTGCGAGTCAAGGGCTCCAGGCCGGTGTTACAGGCTCCTCCCAAGAGCACTGCGCACAAACTCGTCACCAAGTTGTCGGCCCGCGCATTGCGTTCGGACACATGGGTGAAGGCTTCAGTGAAGCCGGTACGAGCGGCGATTTCTAACAGGATTTCCGGCAAATCGACACGCGGCATCAAGTCGGCCACGGCTGCACGCAGTTGCAGCAACGAGTTGGGCTCTTCCAGCTTCTCCAGCGCTCCGAGGGACAGCTCGGTTTTGCCCTCTGTATTCTCACTCAACTGGATCGCAGGATTGTCGGGCAGGCGAGCGGCGACTGCGTACCAAGTCGCATCCAGCTCGGCAGACAAGGCGTCCAAGGTGGTTTTGGCGTCCACAGTCAGGCCCAGTGAGCGACAGATGATCGGTCGCGCCGACAGCCATTCTGCACCATCGAGCAGACCGATACGCGGGTCGGCATAGCGCCAACTGGGTGCAACAAAGACATCGCGGCGGCGTAGGGCCGTGCGTAGTGCATCAAGCGTGCAGAAGACATAGGCGCCCATGTCGAGGGAGCCATCTTCGCGAGTGATGTGGTTCTGCCAAGCCTTGGCCACGATCTCCTGCGGCACGTCATCCTCCGGCTTCCTGCGGGGCAAGTTCAGTTGCAACCAGTCCAAACTAGCCGCCACACCCTTACCCGCCGGGCTGAAGCCGAAGCGAATATGTTTCAATAAGTCAGGAAGGAAACGGCGCACGCTGCGGTAGCGCTCCTCCAGAGCGAGGTAAAACACATCGTTGGCCGGACGGATCAACGCATTGACCTCTTCCAGGGCTTTCTCCAGCGTGACACGTGGCAGGTCGTTGAACAGCCGGGCACGGACATTGTCATCGCTGATCGAGCTATCCAGCACGACCTTGCACGCAGCGGCGAGCATTGCCGCCGAGCGATCCAGGTCTTTTAGACTACGCAACCGAGCCTTCTTGTCAGCCTTCTCTGCGTTGTTGAAGATATCACGCAGTAGCGCTTCCAGAACTTCCAGAGCATCGTCGTGCGCACTGGCTTCCAAGGAAACCGCGAATGCCACCAACGTCGCCAACCGGCGCGACGCCGGCAGTCGATTGATGGCCGTGACCTTCGCGGTGTTGGCAAAGCGAGCCAGGGCGGCAATGCGGCTGGGAGGGATATGCGCAGCTGCCGGTAAGGCGATACCCAACCCGCGTACATCATCCAGCCGACGCAGCGCCCGAACCAGTGCAGGGCCACTGACCATCACCGGGCCGGAGCGTAGTTGATCCAGTCGGGAACTACGGTTGCCTTCGGCCACCAGAAGCAAGTCTTGTAGGTGCTGTCTTTGCTCCTCGGTCACGCTGCGGCCCAAGGTGTACCAGAGGCGTTCTTCAACCCGGCTACGCAGTTGGGCAATGAAGCGCTCTAACTGGGAAATTCCGGGCAATAGGACTTTCTGTGTGAGCAGCCATGAGGTAGCTCGTTCGAACAGCACGCCAGGACGATCAGTACCAGTCCAGCAAAGGGCATACAGCCATCGGCTCAAACGAAAGCCGATGCCTGGGTCAGTAAAGTGGCGATAGCCATAGCGCTCTTGAATATCGGCCGCATGTATCCAGCGACGATGATCGCTATAACGTACAAGACAGTCAGGGTCGGCGATTGCCAATTGCCGACAAAGCACAAGCAGGACTTCCACCGGCACAGCCGTGGGTTTGTCCGGCAAAACACCGACGAAGCGAACGGTAGTCAGCAGAACGGCATAGCCCAAGCGGTTATGGTTGCCCCGTAGTACCTGGACGGCTTCACGGTCTTCATCGCTCAGGTGGAAGTAGCGCTCCAGTTCATCACGGCTGGGCGCATCGATGTAGCGACCAAAGCCGTCGCGTTGCTCCTGAGTCAGAAAACCAACCGGCATCGATCACAGTACCTCGGCGCAGAACACGGCGGGGGTGACAATCCGCGTGCGTTCGATATGTCCGCGCTGCAAGAGGCCTGCGCGTCGATCACCGGTTACTAGGTAGTCCGCATTGCCCGCCAAAGCCATGGCCAGCAGAAAAGAGTCATCCGGATCATCGGCTTCAACCTCAATGGTCAACCGCTCCAATACCACGGCGCGTTGCAGGTTATTGATCATGGCCCCCACTTTGGCAGGCTGAAGGATGGCCTGAAGCTTGGGGTAACGACTGGCGCGACGAATTTCGTCGAGCTGTGCCCGTGAAGTCACCACCTCGAAGCGAGCTGAACGCCAGGCCCGATAGATCGCATCAGGAGACCCATGCGGTGAGATCAGCGCACTGAACAGAAGTTGGTATCCAATACAACCCGCATCAGCGCTTACGCGCCCAGTCGAGCGCTTCTTCAACCGCTTCGGTCAGTTCGGCCTCACTCAGATGGGCATTGGAAACCTTGGCCTGTTCGGCGCTCAGCTCCAGGATGTGTGCCCGCACCGCTTCTTCGATGAAGCGCGACAGGTCGCCCTTACGGCCACCGCCTTGGCTGGCCAGAAACATGCGAAGCGATTGGTCGGTGTCGGTGGAGACGGCGACGTTCCAGCGAGTGGTATTCATGACTTTTTCCAATGTTAGGTGTTTATGTGTTTATACACTCGATCCTCACTGCGCCGCAACGGTTCGATAAAACCCTCGTTTTATAGAACTTTAACGGAAGACCTGCCCAGCTCCGAGTTAGCCCATATTATGGTTTTAAATACTGGTATCGTTAATCAAGGTTCTATTTTCAATTTCTCTGTTGAGTAAACGGTACTTTTGATGAAAATTGGCTATGCGCGGGTGAGTACTCGGGATCAGAACGCCGACCTCCAGATCGATGCTCTGACAAAGGCAGGGTGCGAGCGGATCTATCAAGACGTTGCCAGCGGCTCAAAAAGCGCACGTCCGGAACTGGACAAATTATTGGTTCATGTACGGGCCGGTGATGCTGTGGTGATTTGGAAGCTGGATCGTCTAGGGCGCTCGCTCAAGCACCTGGTCGAACTGGTCGGTGAATTGGCCGCTCGTAACGTTGGCCTGCAAAGTCTGAATGACCCCATCGATACCACCCACGCGCAAGGCCGCTTTGTGTTCAACCTGTTCGCTTCATTGGCAGAGTTCGAACGTGAGTTGATTCGTGAGCGCACACAGGCAGGCTTGTCCGCTGCACGGTCACGTGGTCGAGTCGGTGGCCGCCCGAAGGGGCTGCCCGCTCAGGCGGAAGCGACCGCTATGGCCGCAGAAACGCTGTACCGAGAGGGTCGGTTAAGTGTGAGCGCCATTGGCAAGAAACTGCACATTTCCAAAAGCACGCTTTACCGCTACCTCCGGCATCGCGGCATAACGATCGGCGTACCCGCAAAAATCACCCAGCATCTCAACATCACGGTCCCACCGGCAGTGGACAATGCCGAACGGATCGCGACGGTCATATTGCGCCTGGCCGTCGAGAACAACAGCAAGTTCGTGCGTGGTAAAAAACGGGCACTGGAGAATATCGAGCGTTACTGCCTGGAACCTTACGGCATGAAGCTGCTTGAGTCGGGCAACTACGCGCTGAGCATTCCCTATCGCAACGATGAGGCACTGGATAAGACGGTACATGATCTGCTGACCGAGATCAGCCAAGAGGCCGAGATGCGTAATTGCTTTATCGAGGCAGATGCCTGGGAAGAGGGCTCTGAGCGGAGGTGGTAGGGCTTATGTTGGTTTTTGGTTCCATTGCTCCCCAAACCCCTTTTTCCAGAGTGTTTACTCGTGTGAATGGCCGTGATCAGCGCTCTCGGAGGTATCGCCTTTCTCACCACCACCGCATGCCGTCATCAGGCCGAGGAAGCAGATCAGGAGCATCGAGCGAAGCAGAGTCGTTGGGGCTTTCATGGAATGGCTCTTCAAAATGGATGAAATAAAGGGGGCAGGGTCAGGCTGAACCCTGTGTCTTCGGCAGGAGTACAGCCATCGTGATTTCGGACTACTGTTTGACGCTCAAATAATCGCCGGTCGTTTTCAGTGCGATGGTCACGTCGTTATTACTGCGATTGCGCCAAAACCAGCCGTGGGTGCCGTCAAAAATAGCGGTGAATTCACCTTTATCACTTTTGACCTGCTTGCCCTTGTTGTAGCTGTGGAAGTAACCCTTTTCACCGTTGTACGGCTCGCCATGCGTGTCGTAGTTCACAGGCCCACCCGCCGCTGTCCATTCATAGCTGACGGTCTTGTTCTTCAGCACTTCCAGTTTGATCTCTGTCCCTTCACCTGGCTTGAGCGTGACGGTCATTTGGTTTGTCTTCAAAGCAGGGGCAGGTGTTGCCACTGGTTGAGCAACAGGTTTCGCAATAGGTTGGACTTGTGCAACCTGCGGCGGAGCTGGAGCTGGAGCTGGAGCTGGAGTTGGAGCTGCTGGTTGAGGTGGCGCAGTATCTGCCAAAGCTTCCTGGGCGAGGATGATCTTCAGTTCGCCCATTTGGGTCAGGCCTAATGCGCGGCCCACACCCGTAGGATCAACGGCGTATTCCGAAGGCATAACCACAGTCACCAGCAAGCCGACCGCAGTCAGCAGGGCAATGACAGTCGAACGCACCAGTTTGCGAGTGCTAGGCAATTCATTAACAGTTGGAAGCGGAGTATTGAACATGGTCAGAATTCCTTACGCAGAGATAAACAGGCCGGTGATCTGGTAACCCATCAACAGGAAACCGGCACTCATCATGGCGACATTGGCGGTATAGGCGTGGCGCCAGAAACTGCCGGTGCGCCGCCAGTACCCCATCAGAATGAGAATCGCGCTGAGGGCCAGCAATTGGCCGATCTCGACGCCGACGTTGAAGGCGATCAGGTTGGGAATCAGACCATCAGATGAGATCTCGTATTCCTGGATCTTGGTGGCCAGACCGAATCCATGAAGCAGGCCAAAGATCAGCGTGGCCACCTTGGTATTGGGTTGAAAACCAAACCAGCGCTGGAACGCGCCCAAGTTGTCGAGCGCCTTGTACACCACCGAAAAACCAATGATGGCATCGATAATGTAGGAGCTGATGCTGACTTCCGTGAGAACGCCGAGTAGCAGCGTGACCGAATGCCCCACAGCGAACAACGTGACGTAGAGTCCTACATCCTTCAGACGGTAGAGGAAGAAGATCACTCCGAAGAGGAACAGCAGGTGGTCGTAGCCCGTCATCATGTGCTTGGCGCCCATGTAGATGAAGGGCAGCAACATGACGCCAGAGCTTTCCTGGATGAAGCCTTTATCACCTTCCGCCACGGCGTGAGCCAGCGCCTCGGGCATGCCGAGAAAGAGTGAGGCGATAAGTATAAACAGCAGCAGTAGCGGGCGATGCGAGGGCGCAGTGAATACGCCAACGCCGCTCAGAGAGTGCGAATGCATAGATCAAATCCTACGTTGCAGGGATCAAAGGCCGCAGCGCGGCCATGGTCAGGAGGTGAACGAAGGACGGGGTGGACGCTTGATCAAGAATATCGGAGGACGAGGAACCGCATGTTGCGGGGCATCAACCCGGATTGAAAGTTTGGGTTGTGCGGCCAAACTCAACAGGGTGGTGAGTTGCGGCGTTTCGTGCTGATGGTCAGGAGTCAGCGGCGAATGATAGTGATCTGAACAGCTTGCGCAGGAACGTGACGCCTCTTCCTCGCCGTGGGAGTGATCGGCGGCTTGCGTACCCTCCCACGCGGGCTGTTTGGTGACCACTGACAACGTATAGGTATGCCCGGCCCAGGCCGTCAAAAAGGCGAGAGCAAGCGCGAATACCACCGTCGTTGTCAGGGATCTGCTGAACATCGTGACCGTCTTTTGGCTCTTTTTTTGCCAAAACTATGCGTTTGACCTAACCCCCCTAGGGGGATACGATGCCCAGCTTAATTCATTGAGACCTGAGGCTCAAGTCATGAATGGGCACAAACACGAACACAACCACCCGCATACTCATGAAAGTCACGAGGCGATCATCAAGCGTCTCAAGCGTGCGGACGGCCATTTACGCGGCATCATCACCATGATCGAAGAGGGTCGGCAGTGCGTGGACATCGCCCAACAGCTGCATGCGGTCGAAAAAGCCGTGTGCCAAGCCAAGCGCACGCTCATTCAGGATCACATCGATCACTGCCTGGAGGACACCGTCTCGGCCTTGAACAATGGCGAGCGCGCACCTCTGGAAGCGTTTAAACAAATCACCAAGTACCTCTAGGTCTGACATGCCCAATTTTGCTGAACTCTTGCAACAGGGTGGGTCTCAAGCCTGGTTGTACTTTCCAAGCGCCATTTTGCTCGGTGCGTTGCATGGGCTGGAACCTGGCCATTCAAAAACCATGATGGCAGCCTTCATCGTGGCGATTCGTGGCTCGGTGAAACAGGCTGTTCTGTTGGGCTTGGCAGCAACAATTTCTCACACCTTGGTGGTGTGGTTGGTCGCTATCGGCGGCATGTACCTGGGTCAAGGTCTGGACGCGCAAACCACTGAGCCGTACTTCCAGCTCGTATCCTCCGCCCTGATCATCGTGATTGCGCTGTGGATGTTGTGGCGTACCTGGCGCGGTGAGCAGATGTTCAAGTTCGAGCAAGGTGATGATCACCATCATGGCGAACATGACCATGGTCATCATGATGAAACCCACCGAATCGATACCGGCCATGGGCGTGTCGAACTGTCGATCTTTGAAGACGGTATGCCACCGCATTGGCGGCTGAAGACATTGACCGGTCACGCCTGGACTGCTTCAGATGTTCGTCTGGCGACTACTCGTCCAGACGGCAGCACTCAATCGTTCTCTTTCGTCGAACGCGAAGGCTTCCTGGAGTCGGCAGTCGATATCCCGGAGCCGCATGAGTTCAGTGCTCGCTTGAGTCTTGGGCATGCGGGCCACTCTCATGATTACGATCTGGATTACCAGGAGCATGATCACGGGCACGCGCATTCCGAGCTGGAAGGCCTGGAGTTGTCGATTGATGGCTATCAGGATGCGCATGAACGTGCGCATGCCAACGATATCCGTAAGCGCTTCACCAACCGAGAGGTCACCACGGGCCAAATCGTCATGTTTGGTTTGACGGGCGGTTTGATTCCTTGCCCTGCCGCCATTACCGTTCTGCTGCTCTGCCTTCAGGTTAAAGAGGTCGCTCTGGGAGGTATGCTCGTCCTGTGCTTCAGTATTGGCCTGGCGCTCACGCTGGTCACTGTCGGTGCTGCGGCAGCTATTGGCGCTAAACAGGCTTCCAACCGCTGGCCTTGGCTGGGCACCGTGGCTCGTCGTGCACCGTACCTGTCCAGCGTGCTGATCATCGCTGTTGGTGTCTACGTGGGCATCCATGGTTGGATCGGCTTGAACGCATAAGGCGATGCTTGAGTGTTTGAACTTTCCAGCTACTTTGGCCTGTTCCTGGCGGCATTCGGTGCCGCCACGCTGTTGCCAATGCAGTCTGAAGCGGTGTTGGTCGGGATGCTGCTCTCCGATCAGTACATCGTTTCAACGCTACTGGCGGTCGCCACCCTCGGCAACGTTCTCGGCTCTGCACTGAACTGGGTGCTGGGTCGCTCCATCGAAAAGCTTCGCCATAAGCGGTGGTTCCCGGTGAGCGAGAGCAAGCTCGAAAAAGCCCAGCAGTCCTATCTACGCTACGGGCGCTGGTCATTGCTGCTGAGTTGGGCGCCCATCATCGGTGATCCATTGACCGTCGTCGCCGGTGTCATGCGCGAGCCACTCTGGAGTTTTCTGCTGATCGTTACGCTGGCCAAGGGGGCTCGTTATCTCGTGCTGACCGTAATCACACTGGGGTGGACATGACGACTACTTATAGCCAGCAATCCCCGCTCAAGAGCCGAAGCAGCAGCCTGGATCTGATCAAATGGCTGGCGATGCTGACCATGGTCATCGATCACTTGCGGTTGGTGTGGCCGGAAATGAGCAACTTGTTCGTTCCGGGGCGGCTTTCATTTCCACTTTTTTGTGTCGCCATTGCGGCCAACGTGGCGCGCTCGAAACCGGGCGAGTGGCTGACGGCCGCCAACGGTCGCTACCTCGCTTTGACGCTGTTGTTCGCCGCCATTTCAGAAGTGCCTTATCGCTACATCAGCACCTCGGGATCATTCAATGTGCTGGTTACCCTGGCGTTGGGGCTGGTGATTGCTTGGGGGTGGCAGCATCGCACCCTGCTGAGCGGGTCTATGGCGTTGATTACCGCAGCACTTGCCTATGTGCTGGACGATCCATTGATGTATGGCTTTTACGGCGCACTCGTCCCAGCGGCCGTGTTATTAGCGATCAAGAGGCCCGGTATTTTTTGGTTGCTGCCAGCAGTTCTATGCCTGTTGAGCAACACTCGCAGCAGCATAGTGACTAGGGCAATGGACTTGGAAATCTATTCATTGCTGGCCTTGAGCACTGCTTTTGCCGCTCCGCTGATCGGACTCTGGCTTTTGCGCCAGACTTTTACCCTCAAGGTCTGGCCGGTGCGGCAATGGGGCTACTGGTTCTATCCGGGCCACCTTGCCGCTCTGCAAGGTCTACGGCTCTTGGTCTGAATGGCAGAGAAAGGACTCTCCTCAAAACGGAAAACGAGATGCACAGACGTTCATTACTCAATCTATTTCTGGCCGGCTTGGCCTTTGCCTTACCTTTGGACTTACGAGCCGCACAAGTCCGAAATGCTCGGCTGTGGAACACAGACGACAAGCTGCGGCTGGTGCTAGACCTAAGTGGTCCAACGCAGTACAAGACCTTCTCCCTGACGGCACCGGATCGGTTGATTCTCGATCTGTTGGGAACCGGCTTGGCCTTTGATTTGAGCAAACTGCAACTGGGTAACACGCCAATCCGCGCTATACGTTCTGGTCCTCAAGGCACAGGTACGCGAATTGTCTTGGACCTGGCTGGCCCCGTGCAATTGAATACCTTCATGCTGGCACCCGAACAGGCGCAGGGGCATCGCTTAGTACTGGATATTTCCAGCGCGGCATCTCCCCCAATTCAGCTCGCGGTGCCCGCTGTTCGGCAGGCTGAACTTAGTGATTCAGCTCATCCAAAACGCGACATCATCGTTGTTGTAGACCCAGGGCATGGCGGTAAAGACCCTGGAGCAGTCGGGGCCAAGGGCGAGCGGGAAAAAGATGTGGTGCTGTCAATTGCTCGGCAGTTGGCCAAACGGATCGAGCGGGAAAAGGGGTTTACCGTGCGACTCGTGCGCAACAGCGATGTTTACGTACCGTTACGCAAGCGGGTGGAGATTGCCCGCCAACACAATGCCGACATATTCATTTCTATCCATGCGGACGCCGCGCCTCGACGTACCGCATCCGGTGCGTCGATCTATGCGCTATCGGAAGGTGGAGCCACCTCTACTACTGCGCGCTGGCTCGCGCAGAAGGAGAACGGCGCCGAGTTACTCGGTACGACCAAAAGCCTTGCGCTCAAAGATAAGGACCCCATGCTAGCAGGAGTGATTCTCGACATGTCGATGAGCGCTACAGTCGCAACGAGTCTGGAACTGGGCCACTCCGTACTGAGAAGTTTGGCGAGCATCACCACTCTGCACCAGAAGCGTGTGGAGCAGGCGGGCTTTGCCGTTCTTAAGTCGCCAGACGTGCCGTCAATCCTGGTTGAAACTGGATTCATCTCTAACACACAGGACTGCCAGCGGTTAGTCAGCGCACGCCATCAGCAAGCGTTGGCCAACTCTTTGTTTGATGGGCTGCGGCAGCACTTCCACCGACGTCCGCCAGTGAACACTTATCTAGCTTGGCAGAAGGACCAGGAAAGATCCTAGTCTTATGTGGGCACTAGGGTTTTCATCATTCATGCTGAGTTGGTCGGTGGATTTCATCGGGGCTGACGAGTAACTTTTCAGCGACCTAGCTACTAGCCGCAGCATCCAAACAGTGTCGTAAGCATCGGGCAAATCCCATCAAAGCCATAGATGCGTATCTACACTGAACAGGCACTGACCTATGACCCGAAATATTGTGCCGATCGTCATCCGGCCCGGCTCAATCGTATGCACAACTCCATATCAAAGTTGATCAAGACACCCTGCCAGGCCGTCGCTGAGATTCGTCAGCAGTTGCTCGTAGCTGTTGGAGGCGGGTTTGAGACCAAAGCCCAGCGCATCCAGTTCGGCAAAATGCACTGGCAGGCCCTCACTCAAGGTTTGCGCCAGACGTGGACGCATGGGGGGTTCGCTAAATACACAGGTAGGTCCAGCAGCCTTGAGGCGTTCTCGCATCTCTGCGACGTGGCGTGCACCAGGCGGGACCTCGGCGCTGATTGCGAAAACTCCAGTATGCTGCAATCCGTAGGCCTCCTCAAAGTAGTCGAAAGCCTGGTGGAAGACGAAGAACGGTTTGCTTGCCAGCGGCTTGAGGCGCGCTTTTAGTTTGATATCGAGGGTTTTTAAGCGTTGCTCGAAGGCATCCAGATTTGCTTGGTAGCGAGCGGCATTGCCTGGATCGACAAGAGCCAGATCCGAAGCCATGCGTTCGGCGATCAACCGTGCATTCTCAGGTCTCAGCCAGAGGTGGGCATCAAGTGCACCGGGGCGATGAAGTTGGTCATGATTATCGACCTGCAATTCCGTTGCATGCTCTTTTTCATCATGCCCCTCAGATTGCTCCTCAAGAGGCTCGTCGTCATGTCGATGCTCCTCGCCAAAATGTCTTAGGTGCAGACCTTGCATATCTTGCACAGCTACGCTTTTGCCCTTTCGGCCATCAAGCACGGTAGGCAAGAAGCTCTCCAAGTCTGGCCCGATCCAGTAAACCAGGTCTGCTTCTTTTACCCGACGTAAGTCCGAAGGGCGTAACGAGTAATGGTGAGGCGAAGCACCTGATGCTAGTAACACATCAGGCGTCCCGACACCGTCCTGCACGGCCGCTGCAATAAGTTGCAGGGGTTTGATACTGGTTAGAACACGGGTTTCGGCCAAGGCTGGCGCGGCTACCAACCAAGTCAAGACCACGGTGGGCAAAAGGTAAGAAAGGCGGGGCAAGACGGCATCACTCACTGACTTTGATGGTTATATGATAACATCCTGTTAGACCTGTATGTTGACGTCGATCCGTGAATTCTGGATTGAGCGATGGAGTGCATGTCCGCCGTTGCTTTGCAGCGCGCAGTACCCCCACGGCAGTGCTTCGAGGAGCCGGCCTGCTCCAGGCTGACCTTCAGGACGAGCTGGCCTCTTCAGATTTTGGCGGCCAGTAATGCAATTTGCCTGGAGCAGTCTTCAAGCAGGTGCTGACGCGTTTACCTACGCGGCCAGCGACGATGTTGATCATCAATGACATACGGATGTTCGTGATCAGTGCCACTGTGTCCCTCCATGTGAGTGTGGTCATCCGGAAGGTTCTCATGGCTGTGCTTAATCGACTCTTGGTCATGAGCCGGACGCCAGATCACAATACTGACCACCAGTGCGCCACCTGCCACGACGACGAGCCCAACAAACGACGCCGTTAGGCCGATGTTGGCACCCAACCATCCCGCCAGTGGGTATGTAATCAACCAGCAGGCATGGGATAGCGCAAATTGGGCGGCAAACAACGCCGGGCGATCTTCGGCATGTGCCGAGCGACGCAGCAGTCGACCACTCGGGGTCTGCGCCAAGGAATAGCCCACGCCGAGCAGCATCCACAGAGGCAGCAGGAAGTTGTAGGTCGTCAGGTTGATGCCAATGGCTAGGCCGGCGACCAGTATTCCCCCGCCGAATAGCATCGCCGTTCGGTCTTTGATGTCTTTCAACACGCGAGGCAAGACCAAGGCGGCGATCATGGAGCCACCGCCAAAGGCGGCCAGCGCCAATGCGGTAGAACTCTGAGGCAGAGCGAAGCGCGATTGCACCAACACCACTGTGTTGACGATGACCATTGCACTGGCAGCCGCTACCGTCAGATTGAGAGCCAGCAGCCCCCGCAGGCGGGGCGTGGCGAGGAATATGCGCATGCCTCGGGTGGTTCGCTCGTAAATGCTACGTCGTGGCGTCGGCTTCGCCTTAGGCAGCAGCACCGTAGAGACCAGAGCTGCCGAAGCAAGAAAACCGATGACCGTGCCGGCGAACAGGTTATGGAAGCTGATCACGGTCAGCAACGCAGCGGCGAGCATCGGGCTGGCGACACTTTCAAGATCGTAGGCCAGACGTGATAACGACAAGGCGCGAGTGTAATCGTCCTCATCCGGCAGTATGTCTGGGATCGTGGCCTGGAAGGTCGGGGTGAACGCAGCTGAGGCCGATTGCAGGACGAAAATCAGCACGTAGATTTGCCAGACTTCCGTCACGAATGGCAGGGCAAGCGCGACCAAGGCCCGTACCAAATCCAACGAGACCAACATCACCCGTCGAGGCAGGCGCTCTGCAAAAGCCGCTGCAATCGGCGCAACGCCGATGTAGGCCGTCATTTTGATCGCCAATGCTGTACCAAGGACGGCGCCCGCCTGGGCACCTGCGAGATCGAACGCCAGTAGACCTAGCGCGACAGTGGCGAGCCCTGTTCCTACGAGAGCAATCACCTGGGCCAGAAAGAGGTGGCGGTAGGTTCGGTTGGCTAGGATTGTCAGCATGATAGATCTCAAATGGCGAAGCGCGTGGCCAGTTGGTTGCCGAGCTTTTCTTGAAATAAAGAGAGCGATGGGCTTCGTCGTTATGGATGAACAGCCATCCCCCCTAGGGGGATATGGCTCAATCCTAAACCATAGGCACTGGCAGCTCAAGGAATAGGTGCTGAGCCTTTTATCGAATGCCTGAAGGAGAGTGAGTAAGTCGCTTGCCCAGCAAAGGCAATTGGCCATGCCAGGCTGTGTGTGAGAGATCTCACTCTGAATAACAATATGAGCATGGAGTTAGCCTGATGAAACTATTTGCCCTTCTGATCATCGCTGTTCTTTCGATGACGTCCGTGGCTGCTTTCGCCCACAGCGGTGGTACTGATTCAAAGGGTTGCCATCGTAACCACAAAACGAACGACTACCACTGCCACTAAAAAGCAAAAGCCCAGCGCTAGGCTGGGCTTCAGTGCGAGCGGGCCTCTTCACATCTGCGGAGGCCAGTTATGCGATTCGCCTTGGCATTCCTTGCACCAGGCGTAGAGCGCGTCATACATGATCAGGCCGTGCGCTAGCATCTCATGGTCGTCTGCAAAGCGCTGCGATAGCCCCAGCGAGATTGCGTACAGCCCAGCTGATTGCGGCGTCAGATCCAAGCGGGAGGTATCTGCTCCGCGCACGATCTTGGCCAGGTACTGCAAGGCAGGCTCACTGAGCCGATACTTTTTCAGAAATGCGTCGAAGCTGCACAACTCTCCCTCATGGGTAAGCTCAACGCCGGGAATGTCGTAGGGCGCTGCGTCTTTCTCCGCTGCTATCCGCAGCACATCACCGCTGGGCACGTATAAAAAATCGGCCTGTGGATCGATAAAGCGGGTGATCAGCCAAGGACAGGCAATCCGGTCGATCTTGGGCCGTTCACGGGTAATCCACCTCATGGAACACCTCCTGCCTAACTCAGTAGGCTGGGTGATCTGGCGAGCCCAGTGCCCGCCAAAAATTGTTAATCAACTCGTGCTCTCTAGCGCAGCAGATGCACTCCCAAGCCAACGAGCGCGCAGGCCATCAGCACCTGAATCACGCCGCGCTTGAAGCGGAATAAAGCAACTGCCGCAGCAATCGCGATCAGTGCGGAGGGCCAGTCCAGGTTGCCGCTGAACCCCTTGGGCCAAAGCACGTGGTAGCCGAAGAAACACGCCAGATTGAGAATCACCCCAACCACGGCGGCAGTAATCCCGGTGAGCGGCGCGGTGAACTTGAGTTCGTTGTGGGTCGACTCCACCAGCGGGCCACCGGCGAGGATGAACAGGAACGAAGGCAGGAAGGTGAACCAGGTCACCAGGCTAGCGGCGACGGCGCCGGCCAGAAACACCTGATCGGCCCCGAACACTTGCGAGACATAGGCCCCGACAAAACCGACGAAAGCCACCACCATGATCAGCGGCCCTGGTGTGGTTTCCCCCAGAGCCAGCCCGTCGATCATCTGGGTTGGAGTCAGCCAGCCATAGTGACCGACCGCGCCCTGGTAGACATATGGGAGCACGGCGTAGGCTCCGCCAAAGGTCAGCAATGCTGCCTTGGTAAAGAACCAGCCCATCTGGGTCAAGGTGCCTTCCCAGCCAAAGAGTGCGGTCAGAATTCCCATCGGTAACGCCCACAGCACGGCGCCGACGAGTGCCAGCAGCGCCAGTTTCAACCAGCTGAACCGGGCATGCTCGGGGGACGGGGTGTCGTCATCGATCAAGGCCGAGCCGAAGGTTTTTTTGGCGGCGCTATGGCCCCCGGTCCTGAACTTCTCTGGAGCCAGGCGACCTCCGACATAGCCGATCAACGCGGCGCCCAGCACGATCAGCGGGAACGGCACATTGAACGCGAAGATTGCGGTGAACGACGCTGCCGCAATGGCCCACAGCCAATTATTCTTCAATGCCCGTGAGCCGATCCGATGAGCTGCCTGTACCACAATGGCCGTCACGGCGGGCTTGATGCCATAGAAAAGCCCCGCCACCACAGGGACTTCGCCAAAGGCGATATACAGCCAGGAAAGAGCGATCAGGATGAATAACGAGGGCAGCACAAACAGCACCCCGGCGATCACTCCACCCCAGGTTCGATGCATCAGCCAACCGATATAGGTCGCCAGCTGCTGAGCCTCTGGCCCAGGCAGCAACATGCAGTAGTTGAGGGCGTGCAGAAAGCGTCGTTCGGAGATCCAGCGCCGCCGCTCTACCAGCTCCTGGTGCAGGATCGAGATCTGTCCTGCAGGCCCGCCGAAACTGATGAAGCCGAGCTTCAACCAGAACCAGAACGCCTCACGCAAACTGATCGCCTCAGGTCTGGGCAGATCCTGTTCAACGGCTGATGGCGAAACCTTACTCATTGGGTTGTTCCTCTTTTACAAACTCTGCTAGCAGGCCATCGAAGATGGCGCTTGCAGCAGCCAGCAGGTGGTCATCATGGGTAATGGTTTCGCGCAGTCCTGCCAGCACCCGCTCGATGCCGGCAGCCTCCACCGGCTGAATGCCGCCGATATCGAGGTAATGCACCAAGGCAGCAATACGGCCCAGACCCGCTTCTTGAAGCTCAAAACTGGCTTGTAGAGTCTCAAAGGTCACGCGGTTGCCGACATGACTGAAAGTTGCGTCATCGAAGTCGAAACCTAATGCATCGGCGGGACAGTCCTGTGGGCTATTCAGCCAGAGGATTCGAGACTGTGGATCAATGAAGCGCCGAATCAGCCAGGCACTAGCCAATCGGTCGACCCAGGGACGTTTGCGGGTTGCCCAAGCACGACCTTGATAATTGTCACGGTCGAGTATCGTTATAGCCTGGTCACAGCTATGGGGCTCATCCGTAGACAACGCCCTGCTGATAGCCGTCTCAAGCTCCTGCAAAAAGGAGTCAATCTGCTGCTTCGGCTTACCTGGGAAGTAGTCGATACCGCTGAGCTGTTCGTAGCTTTTACGCAGCTTGCGAACTTGTTTGGTGGTGGCCAATGCGTTTTCAGAACTGAGCTGCCCACGGCATTCTTCGATCTCTGCGCGTAGTTTGGTGTAGTCATCACTACGGTCGAATAGCTCGACAAAGCGCTCACCGTTGGGATCGACGACGGGCAGGATGTAAGCGGTACCGTTGATGGCCAAGATGTCCCGCTCGACAGCCCCCAGAGTTGAACGGCAGGCATCGCTATCCGGCAACAGATAGGCACCATCGCGCAAGACCGCCGCACCTGATGCTTTCAGAGCACGCCAGGCTCGCATGCGTTCAGTGGCATTGGCGGTGGGTAAGCCAAGAATTAGAGTCAGCCAATTTTTCATGTAGAGTAAGTAATTTATTATGTAGTAACAATTACATTACTATTTGTCTGGGCGTTTGGAAAGCTGCCGTTCATAACCTTTGGCGAAACCACAGGAATTGAGGGATCGCGCAAGCAGGGTCAATGGGCGCTATGCGATGTGGAGAGCGTCAGATAGGCATCTCTCATGCTCTAGACGTTCGCGATGAACGTCCGGTTTTGGCCGATTCTGTTGAAAAAGTCGGCTTCGGTTTCCACGGCAGAAAAGTACGCGTCTGAGATTGAAATCCGTGTTTTGCGCAGAAGGTTCAGTTCAGGGCTCAGATTTGACGTAGCAACGTGCAAAAAAGGCGTTTTCACCGATCAATGCATGGGTAGTCTGGCCGGGTCGACTTTTTCAACACAATCGGCCGATTGCTGCCTGTCGTCACCATCGGCATCGGCATCGGCATCGGCATCGTGCAGTTCGCAGGCACGCGGCAGGCCTACGTTGGTTTTGGGTCCCATTGCTTCAAAACCACGAATAGGGAGCACCGGAACAGGGAACGCGCTTAAGCCCAGTGGTTTAGCGTACGATTTTTTACGAATTCTGCGGCCTCCCCAAGAAGGAGAATATGTATTTCTTCGGGATGAAAGCGCACATTGCGCGTCGATACCGAGTCCGGTTTAATGCATAGCCGACGAGGTCTGTTGAGAAATAGCGATCCTGAAAGAGTTCAACGGCGGCTTCCTGAGGAGCTCACCACCAATTATTTTTGACCGTCAAAAAATAATAAATTCATAAAGAACAGCAGGTTACTGACGAATCGAATGAATCCCCCCTTATCTAGGCATATGTCTCACTTGGCCTTTGACTCCGAAAGTTGACTGGAGAGCACTGCGTTATCTTGCAGGAGGAGCTGCTTGTCTGTGGTCAACTCGGTCAGTTGGGTTTCAGCTCGGGTTAAATGTTCCGCCAGCAGGGCACGCTCCCGTTCGCTTACGGCCAGGTTCGTCTGCGTCTCAGCCAAAGACTGCGCGCCATGCCCATGGCGCTGTTCCAGAGCAAGATGGATCTGTTTCAGCTCGGTGAGTTGATACACCACTTGCTCATGCGCGCTTTGCCTATGCGTGAGTGCCTCTTGGGTCGTCAGCAGTGTGCTCTGTAGGTGATTGTTCTCTTGCAACAAGTGGTGTGCCCGGGCCTGCAGTTCGCCCAGACGGGTTTGCTGAATGCCCAGGCGTTGCCGGAGTTCAGTCAGTTCGTGTTCCAGGCGATGCTGGCGCTGCTCAGCGCTTAGGCGCTCATCCGAGCGTTGTTGAGCGACCGAGACCTGGTAATGCTCGAACTGAACCTGCGCTTGCTGCAGCTGTTGGGTCAGTGAGGCCACCTCGCAGACGCGGTCAGCCAATCGCTGTTCGAGGCCGAGCTTTTCACTGCCGAGGCCGGCCAAGACAATCTCCTGACGCTGTACGGTTTCAGTCAGCCCTTGGCAGTGCGTAGTGGCGGCGGCCAGAGCCTGAGCCTGCTGCTCCTGAATGTTGAGTAGCGCGTCTTGCTCGACGAAAGCTTGCTGCAACTGCTCCTGTAGCGCAGCGGTTTCTGCCTGATGCGCCTGCGCGGCTTGCTGGCATTGTAGGGTCGCCTCTGCCAGTACCTTTTCGTAGACACCTTTCATCGCCAGGACGAGCTCCGCCGGCAATCCCAGTTCGGCCTGCGCCACCGTGCCGGGGTGCGCGCTTTTCCAGCGCTTTAACAACGGGGCAATTGTGCTTTTGCTGCCGGTTCCGCCCAAAGCGGCACGGATACTGTCGATCGTGGCATTTTTGCCCTCGGCCACCAGCCGAGCCGCCGCATGGGCGACATGTACATAGAGGACTCCTGGACGGGCCATGAACACCTCGGATTTTTTCGTACCGTAATATGTGAAACGTAATATCTCTTGTTAAGTACAGAATAGTTCGTCCATGTGAAACCTCCAGCTCAGCCACGATAAGATAGATTATCGTGAGCCAGGCGTTCACGATCGGTATTTGCTTCTATACTTTGCAGTACACACGGCCTCAACAGGCGTTTCGTGATGACGGCCAGTAATATCGACGAAAGTGTCCCTCCAGTTCCACTCGACGAGCCGATTGCGCTGGTGCGTACCGCCGGTACGCTCGAGCAATTCACCCAGCAACACCAACGCTTTCTCGCGGCGGCAACCTCTGACAACACCCGGCGCACCTACCGCTCGGCCATCCGCCACTTTCTGGCCTGGGGCGGCGTACTGCCGTGCGATGAAGTTGCGGTGATTCGCTACCTGCTGTCCTTTGCGGAAGTACTGAACCCGCGCACCCTGGCCCTGCGCCTCACGGCGTTGGCGCAATGGCACCGCTATCAGGGGTTCCCTGACCCAACCGCTAGCGCCACCGTGCGCAAGACCTTGCGCGGGATTGAGCGAGTGAACGGGCGGCCACGGCAGAAGGCCAAGGCCTTACTGCTGGAGGATCTCGAACGCATCGTGACGTGCCTGGACGCACTCGAAGGGCTCGCCGCGCTGCGTGACAGCGCATTGCTACAGGTGGGCTACTTCGGCGCGTTCCGACGCAACGAACTGGTCATGTTGGAAGTGCAATATTTGCAGTGGGAGCGGGAAGGACTGCGGATCACACTGCCTCGTTCCAAGACTGATCAGGAGGGCGAGGGACTGGACAAAGCGATCCCGTTCGGCGACAGCATTTGCTGCCCAGCGACGGCACTACGCTGCTGGTTGGACGCCGCTCAGATTGAGCAGGGGCCACTGTTCCGGCGCATCAGTCGCTGGGGAGTACTCGGCGAGGTGGCACTGCACGAGGGTAGCGTGAACGCCATCCTGGCGGCACGTGCCGAAGCAGCAGGACTGTCGTATGTGCCCGAGATGAGCAGCCACAGTCTGCGTCGTGGACTGGCCACCAGCGCCCATCGGGCTGGGGCCGACTTTCTGGAGATCAAGCGTCAGGGTGGCTGGCGGCACGACGGCACCGTATACGGCTATATCGAAGAGGCTAAAGCCTTCGAGGAGAACGCGGCGGGCTTGTTACTGCGGCGCAAGCCATAGCTAGGTACGGGATGACAGCCCTTTGGGCATTGGTTTAAGCCGCAAATAGAATCAGTAAAAAGCACTGTAATTACAGTCATTTACAGAACAAATGTCCTAAATTTCCTTTATCTCGACACAACCCCCAGAGTGCGCGTGCTGTGGCTGAAACCCGGCAGCAAAAGCTAAAGCAAAGTGAGCACGAAGCGCAGCGCCGGATTACGCTCGGATCGGGAGCTATCAGTGCAGAATTACTGGAAAACGCAAAATTCAACGCAAAAGTTGCACAAGGCGAGCTCGATGAAGCGCTGGCAGATGTCCGGCTGGCCGAGATCAATCTTGCCCGGTGTGTGATGAGGGCACCGCGAAGCGGCTATATCACTAACTTGCAATTAACGCAGGGAAATTATGTGAACGCCGGACAGTCCATAATGGCGTTGGTGGACGACTCGACTTTTTATGTTCAAGCCTATTTTGAAGAGACCAAACTTCCTAGGGTGAAGGTCGGTGATCCAGTAAAAATCTGGCTTATGAGCGCCAACGAACCAATGCACGGGCAAGTCCAAAGCATAAGTCGCGGGATAACGGACGCTAATACCCATCCCGATCCGCAATTATTGGCGCAGGTTGAACCCACCTTCAACTGGGTACGGTTGGCACAGCGAATACCCGTGAGAATCAAAATAGATCAAATTCCTGAAGGGAGCATTTTGAGTGCAGGAATGACGAGCAGTGTTCAGGTGCAACACGAAGAAAAGCCCGATAACTGAACTTGCATAATGCGTCGGCTATAAGGATGCTCAGAAAACCGCACTCTGATCACGAAGGCGTATTCAGCCAGGCTAGTGCGCCTACCAGCATCGTTTCCAATCCGGTTTCCAAGGTTGGGTGAATTTGCGGATTAAACTTTGATGAATGGTTAGAGGGAATCTGGTTGATATTCCCGCTTGATACGGCTTGTTGCCATTTCGATTTCTCGGTGCTCCCCACGAACCAGAATACGTAGGGAACCTTCCATTCTCGGCCGAAAACACTAAAGTCTTCGCTGGCCGATGCTGGCGCGGTTTCATACGAGCGATCGGAGAAATGATCATCAAAAGCCTGCGCCAGTTTGGTGGTCGCGACAGCGTCGTTTTCAGTAACAGGGTAACTGTCAATGGTGGTGAATTCCGGCGGATGGTCTGCATTGGAGGCTTGGCATTCCGCGCAGCAAATTCTATGCACAGAGTCTAGCATTCGGCTTCGCACATTTTCATCATAGGTTCGCATGTTCAGTTTAATGACTGCGTCATCCGGAATGATATTTTCCTTCGTCCCTGCCTGTAGGGCGCCAATTGTCAGAACCCCATTCTCCAGGGGAGACAATTCGCGGGAGACGATAGTTTGCAGGCGCATGACGGTCGCCGCGGCCATGATCACCGGGTCAATTGCATTTTGGGGCATGGAACCGTGGGCACCGCGGCCATACAGTTTGATATGCATGCTGTCGCCAGCTGCCAGAATGGCGCCGGCACGATGTCCAACCGTACCTGCCTCACCGACCATGACGTGTTGTCCCAGAATGATGTCCGGCTTTGGGAAGCGATCAATCATCCCGTCGTCGATCATCGCCTTTGCTCCCTTCCCGACTTCTTCGCCGGGCTGAAAGACTAGCATCAAGGTACCACGCCATAAGTCACGATGATCTGCCATCAGCTGTGCGGCGCCCATCAACCACGTCACATGCAGGTCGTGACCACACATATGGGCCACGTCCACTGACTCTCCTTCAAGGGTTTGTCCTTTCTTCTGACTGGCATAAGGCAGGCCGGTCTTTTCTGCCATTGGCAAGGCATCCATGTCGGCGCGCAGCATGACCGTTGGACCGTCACCATTTTTCAATAGGCCAACGACACCGGTTACGCCGATTTTTTCGTGAACCTCATAACCCAGCTTCTTGATAAAGGACGCCGCAATAGCCGCCGTGCGGGTTTCCTGCATTGAAAGTTCAGGATTGGCATGGAGGTCCTTGTAAATTGCCTCCAAGGCAGGCAGCACCTTGCGGATGCCAGCGGACATTTTTGACATTCTTTCATTACGAGCCAAGGTATCCATTCACCCCTCCAATCAAGGCAATAAGTCTAAAACGGTCGGTACCTGAGACTATAAATCGCTTTGCGGGGTTCCGAACGTCTTTTTCATCTGGGCATACGGCAGGGCTCACGAACTCTTTTTGATCGCTGGAAGGTTCCATTGATATTTCAGTGACAGCATTCGTACCAGGGTACATAGCGCAATTGCAGCCCAAGGAGCGAAACGCTGATCAATCATTTGCAGCTCGCCGAGGAGCTGGATTGCCGCTCCCAACAGCGCCGCGGAGGCGTAGATTTCCTTGGTCAATACCACGGGAACACGCCCAAGTAGCACGTCCCTGATAATGCCGCCGCCCACCGCGGTAATGACACCCAGCAGGAGGGCGAGTTCGATATTCGGTACGTGTACATAGACTTTGTGGGCACCGAATGCGGCAAAAAAACCCAGTCCTACGGCGTCGAAGAACAGCGTGGGCTGAGTCAGCCTGAGCAATAAATGCTGGAAAAAAGCGACCAAGACGACTGCGAGTGCAACAACGGCAAGGTACTCGATGTTGATGAGGCCGACAGGGGGGAGCGCGCCAATACATAGGTCACGAATAACACCGCCGCCGCAGGCTGTCACAAAGGCGGCGACAAAAACGCCAAAAATATCCAACTTACGATCAATAGCCGCCACAGCACCGCTCAGGGCAAAGACAAACGTCCCCATGAGGTCTATGGCAGAAAATACCTCGATCTCCATTTTTTTACCTGAGAGCAGTGGTCTCTCGGCGCGAGAAAAACTATATGAGTTATAGCTCAAAGAACAGCGCCGTCCCGGCGTTTACAGTCGCGGTTGAGATTTTTTGAGGAGAGGCATCAACGATCGCACAACAGGATCCGGGGCCTCATTATAAAAGATCAGCAATGGTCTAGGATACGCTGGTGTTTTTCTCCATGACAAAAGTTGCGGAGGTTGGGTGTTCCTGTAGACCTGCTTTCCGAATTGCTGCAAAGCGTCCGGATTATCAGCAAGCCGTCCATCGACTGTTGGCGGTCTATGCCAATATTGGTGGCGCATGCAGCTCTTCGCTGTAAGTGCCTTTAGAGACCAGGCAATCGGCGCCTTTTTGGAATGCGGTCTGAATGTTTTTCTCGTACGGCGCTACATCAATAATGTCCTTCTGGATAATGGCGCATTCCAAGTTGGCCCGCAGACGTACGCCGTTGAAGATCGGGGCGTTGATCTGCGGGACAAAGCGCCAGCTACCTTTTCAAGGTAAAGGATAGGCAAACGGTTATGTTTAAGAGTAACAGCAACGTTAAGAGTGTATAGCTTTTTGGCTAGGAGCGGCGTCGCCGCTGGAGTCCAAAGCAAATACTGGCCATCGCTCGCGAGAGCCTTGAGCCAGGTTAAAGTGTGTCGGCGACGCTCGGCGCAACGGCGTCAATGCCAACCAGTTATTCCTGTGGCGCAAGCTCTATCAGGACGGCAGCTTGCGGGCGGTCTATGCGGGTGAATCCGTGGTGCCTGCCTCCGAGCTAAGCTATGCGCTAAGGCAGATCCGTGAACTGCAACGGATTCTGGGCTAAAAAACGATGGTAGCGCAAATCCTCAAAGAGGCCGTGGCAATCTCCCGGTCGCGAAAATGGATTGCGCACTCACCCTTGTTGCCGGGCGAGGACCAGTGAAGCTGGTCGGCGAATGTCTCGGTGTGGCGCGCTAGCAATTAACGGTTCGAATCGAGCTATCGGTATCGCCCAAATACGGTGTAGCAAGCCTGTGAACGATGTAGAGCTGGTCGCTGAAATCCAGCAAGAGTTCAGCGAACTGCTCTGCTATGGATACCGTCGCGTCTGAGGACTGCTGTGTCGTGCACGTGAAAGCTGTCGCTGCCCGCGATCAACGTGATACGGGTTAACCGGGTGATGTGTGACCACAACCTTTTGCTTGAACGACGGGTCAAACAGACCGGATTGCCGCGTCGGCACGAAGGTCGTGTTGCCCCTGGAAACCAGCGATACGCATTGGTGCTCGGACGGCTTTGAGCTCCGCTGCGAGGACGGCGCCAAACTGAGCGTGACTTCGCCTTGGACTGTTGTGATCGCGAAGCCATCGCCTGGGTCGCGAGCCAGACTGGGACCAACCTCGTGCCGTGGCAATCGAACGACTGGAGGCGATTGTTATTCCCGTCGACGCGGTGCAGTAATAAGGGCAACCTACACGATTAGCACGTTAGGCTTGTAACGCGAAATGACCAACAGCGATATAACATCGTGTGGCTGGCGGTAACGCCAGTCACACGCCCGACTGACTTCGACAACTATCTATTATAGAGTCTGAGCTTTGCCATCGTCCTTGAAGTGATCGCAATGCATTTATCGTTGTCTCCGTCCGCCTTGGCCTTTTTGGCATCTATAAGATTCTGTGTAACAAGTTTTTTGACGGGGTCGCCTGCTGGAACACTGTTCATGGTGTTTTCAATCGATTTAATGTTCACTGAACACGAATCAGTATCAGCAGCTTGCACCCCAAACGATACTGATAACATGAGCAACCCATATAGCATTTTATGCTTCATTTATTTCGTCCTCTTCTATGGTAAAAACATGACAGCAGATATCGGAGTTGGCAGGATAAATATAGCAGGAGAACTGTCGCATCAAGGGCGAAACGCTCACCCGCCAGATAATATCTTCGGCTTGTCGACCATTGCGAAAAAAGCCTACGATAAACCGAAATGCCGTTCTGCCCGAACTGTTTGACAGAAAACGATGTTGGCGCCGACGCTGAATTGACCGAGTTATCGAGATCCCACTGACCCAGTCGGATTCCTCGCGAATCATCTCTGTGCTGGGTTTCTGCCGATTGGAGTTGGCTCAGTCTTGCGTAGGCGCGTAGGTCAATTCGGCGTCGGCGCCAACAGCCGGAGAAAGCGGCGGATCACTGGTCAACACCTACCGATTCCAGGAGGGCGCCGACGGCGTCGATATCCAGATGTCATCCATTCATTCAGAGAAGGGCAAAACCCACTCAGCAACGCTGATTCCGGAGACCTTAAGGACGACCCACTTCATTCAGAAACTCAATGCACTGAATCAGTGCGCGGATGTGCCGATCCGAGAGACCGGCACGGCCTCTGATCGTTCTAACAATTGGCGTACTTTCTTTGTGAGACGGCAAAGGGAGAGGGTGGACCTGTATCTCTTCAAGTAATCTTCGATGTATTCGTCCCGCACACTTACCTTTGGGGCTTTATTGCCTTTACCCACGACGTTAAACCACCACTTTTCACCGTCAAACTTGATCGAACCCATCGTCGGCGCCCAGTTGTCCCGACCGACGAGATCAGAAATTCGGAGATAGAGAGAGAAGAGGGTGGCCGCAATGAATTGCGTTCGCTCGTGCCGAAAATCCTCTGCGGCCATGACTTCGGCGGTCTCGATTACATAATTCCACTGGAGAGGAGTCAGCGCTTTACCAGAGCTCATCACAGTGTTGCGCTGGTTGAAGTTGGATTTTTGTTTGACGGATCTGATTGGGTTGGCTTCAGTGGTCAGGCCTTCATCAATGGTGTACTGAAAAAAACTGCCACTAACGTCGAACACCTGGCCCATAGAGCCACCAGACATTTTGTAGGCTATCACTTAAACCTTTACTGTTCTCCGCGGCCACCTTGCGAATTTTCTTATCGATTTTGACGTTAAAGGGCCGCCATTTGTCGTTGATGATGTAAGTGTCGGTTTCAGCAGCCTTACGACCTCCAACTCGGGTAAATCGCGATTTGACGATAGGGCAAATCCACTCAGGACGAAGCTGCAAGCAAAATCATCAAAAAGCACATTTTGCATTTTTATTTTCTGTTTTTTTCGACTTTTAGCCCGGGCGACGCATACATTTACAAGCTAGCTTCATGAAGTGATACGTCATTTAACATAATATACATTATGCGTAACCATTGGTTAAAGCTTTGCCCTGGTGGTACGCTCCTTTTAAGCACCGAATGATCTAACACGACTA
>NZ_JBEOPV010000029.1:0-69644 GCF_040310425.1 Pseudomonas sp. 65/3-MNA-CIBAN-0223 | reverse complement strand
GCTTGAACCGCCGTATACGGATCCGTACGTACGGTGGTGTGAGAGGACGGCGGATGTAAATCCGCCTCCTACTCGATTCTGGCCATCGTGATTGTGCGCGCCTTTCGTCGAGCCCTTGAAGATTACGACTATCATATTATCTTTAGATTATGCATATAATAAAATGGTCGCCAGTTAGCAAGCGCCATTCTCGGCCTTCCACCACTCTGAAATCCCCACAGGAGTACACCGATGACCTCCCCCCAATCTCAAGGAACAGCCCTCATCACCGGCGCCTCTTCCGGCATCGGTGCCATTTACGCCGAGCGCCTCGCCGCCCGTGGCTTCGACTTGCTGCTGGTAGCCCGCGACCAGGAACGCCTGGAAGCCGCCGCGACCAAACTGCGCGCAAGCCACGGTGTGCAGGTTGAAGTGCTGAAGGCAGACCTGACGCAAAAAGACGATGTGCTGAAACTCGAGCAACGTCTGCGCAGTGACTCCAGCATCAGCCTCCTGCTAAACAATGCCGGTGTCGCGGCGGATGGGCTGTTGGCCAATTCCGACCTGGATCAACTTGAGCGCCTGATCCAACTCAACATAACCGCCGTCACCCGGTTGGCTTCAGCAGCGGCAGCCGGTTTTGCCAAGGCGGGTCGTGGCACGATTATCAATATCGCCTCGGTCGTGGCGCTGTTCCCTGAGCGCTTCAACGCGACTTACAGCGCCAGCAAGGCATATGTGTTAAGTCTGACCCAGTCCTTGAATGCGGAACTGGATGGTACAGGCGTCAAAGTCCAGGCCGTTTTGCCGGGTGTAACCCGCACTGAGATCTGGGAGCGCTCCGGCATTGATGCGTCGCAGATCCCGGAGGACATGGTGATGGAGGCGGGGGAGATGGTTGATGCTGCTCTGTCAGGTCTCGATCAGGGTGAGCTTGTCACCATTCCTTCGTTGCCCGACGCGGCGGATTGGGATGCCTTTGTAGCGGCGCGTCATGTGATGGCGCCGAATTTGTCCAAGAGCAAAGCTGCCGCACGTTACAAGTGAGGCGGCTTGAGGTGTTTGCAGTATGAGTGATCGTCGAGTGGTTGTAACAGGCATGGGCTTGGTGTCGCCTTTGGGCACGGGTGTCGACGCGGTTTGGGCGCGGCTGTTGGCGGGTCAGTCCGGGTTGCGCACGTTGCCGGACGCTGTGGTGGCCGATTTGCCGACCTCAGTCGGTGGCGTGGTGCCGTTGCTGGCTGATGATGCCGAGGCGGGGTTTGACCCGGATCGGGCGACGCCGCCCAAGGAGCAGAAGAAGATGGACCGCTTTATCGTGTTTGCGATGGAAGCGGCGCGTCAGGCGCTGGAACAGGCCGGCTGGCAGGCGCTCGATGCCACTGCACAGGAGCGCACGGCGACGATCATCGGCTCGGGCGTGGGTGGTTTCGGGGCGATTGCCGATGCGGTGCGTACCACGGACAGTCGTGGGCCGCGGCGTTTGTCGCCTTTTACCATTCCGTCGTTCCTGGTCAACCTTGCGGCCGGCCATGTGTCGATTCGGCACGGCTTCAAAGGCCCGTTGGGTGCTCCGGTGACGGCGTGTGCGGCCGGGGTGCAGGCGATTGGTGACGCGGCGCGGCTGATCCGCTGTGGTGAGGCGGATATTGCAGTGTGTGGCGGGGCGGAAGCCTCGATTGATCGCGTCAGTCTTGCCGGTTTTGCGGCGGCGCGGGCCTTGTCCAGTGGTTATAACGAGACCCCCGAGCGCGCTTCGCGGCCGTTCGACAGTGGCCGTGACGGGTTTGTCATGGGCGAGGGCGCCGGTCTTCTGGTGATCGAATCCCTGGAGCATGCCCTGGCCCGGGGTGCTCAGCCCTTGGCGGAACTGGTGGGTTACGGTACCAGCGCGGATGCTTATCACCTGACCGCCGGCCCGGAAGATGGCAGCGGGGCGCGCCGGGCAATGGCTTTGGCGCTGGCTCAAGCTGGCATCACCCCTGATCAGGTGCAACACCTGAATGCCCATGCGACTTCAACGCCGGTCGGCGATCTAGGGGAGCTGGCGGCTATCAAATCGTTGTTCGGTACTGAGAACAAGATTGCGGTCACAGCGACCAAGTCGGCTACCGGGCATTTATTAGGTGCAGCGGGCGGGATCGAGGCGATTTTTACCTTGTTGGCGATTCGTGATCAGGTGGTGCCGGCTACGCGCAATTTCGACAACCCGGACCCGGCCACAGAGGGCGTGGACATTGTCCATGGCGAGGCGAGGCCGATAGCGATTGAATACGCGCTGTCCAACGGCTTCGGTTTCGGCGGGGTCAATGCCAGCGTGCTGTTCAAGCGCTGGCAGGACTAGTCCCGGGACTGCTTCAAGTGTTCGCGCGTGACGTCGAGGATCCGCTGGGCCAGCCCGGGGTTCTCGACGCTGCGTGATAACAGCAGTGCTCCTACCAGGGTCGACATGATGACGATACTGCGGTCGTCGGCATTTTCGCCCTCCAGCGTACTTTGCACTTGTTCAAGCCTTGCGTTGAGAACGACATCGGTGGTCGGGCTCGGCTGTCCGCGCAAGCCCAGTTCGGATGACATGGTCGGCAGCGGGCAACCCTGTTGGGGCGAGGTTTGGTGCCACTCGGACAGGTAACTGTCGATGAAGGCGTCCAAGGGACGATCTTCGGCGAACAACATGGCGCACTGCGCGTCGAGTTCTTCGCCCGCCGCCTGCAGGGCTTTCTCCACCAGTTCGTCCTTGGAGGAGAAGTGTGAGTAGAAGCCGCCGTGGGTCAGGCCCAGTGCTTTCATCAGGGGTTGCAGGCCGGTCGCGCCAATCCCGTCACGTCGGAAGCGTGCAGCGGCTTCCTTGATGATGCGTTGATGGGTTTGGGCTTTGTGATCCTGCGAGTAACGCATCTGAAATCTCCACGGCAATACATCATCTTAACCAAGGAAGCTTAGATGGTGACTGTCTTCTATTCCTAAAAAAGCACCCGGATGCTTCAAAGCGCAACCTGGCATGAATAGTGTTTGCTCGCCTGCAGACTTTTACTAATCCGGGACCGCTGAGCCTTGGCGGTCCGCCTGAGCGAGGAGACGATCATGTTCAAAGATTACCCAGCGGCCTATCAGGTCAGCAAAGGCGCGGCTTTGCAGGTGGACACTGCGTTTTACAACCGAATTCGTGAGGCGCAGGACGCTCGCACGCTGATCGAGCAATTTGAGGTCCCGATCCGCACCGGGCGCGCGTGGCATGTCCCTGCTGGGCATGTGTTTCGAGTTACCACACCGGTCGGCCCGCAAGTGGGTGATTTTAACGTCTGGAACGCCAACGATCCCCGCGAACGCCTGTGGGCGGCCCGCACCCGGCAACTGCAAGGCGCGCATGTCAGTACCCATGACCGGCTGTGGTCGAACCTGCCCTTTTTGCGGCCATTGGTGACCATCACCGATGACAGTCTGGCCGCTTACGGCGTCGACGAGCACGGTGGCCGCTTGCATGACTTGCTGGGCACGCGTTGCGATCCCTATGTGAACAAAATGCTCACCGGCGAGGACTTTCACCATCATTGCCACTCGAACCTGACCCGGGCCGTGTTACCCCATGGTCTGACCGAGTTTGACGTGCATGACGTGTTGAATATTTTCCAATGCACGGGCCTCAATCATGACGACATGTACTTCATGAAAGCCTGTCCGGCGCAGAAGGGCGACTACCTGGAATTCTTTGCCGAGATTGATCTGCTGTGTGCGCTGTCGACCTGCCCGGGTGGGGATTTGTCTTTGCCGATGTGGGGGCCGGACGCGCAGGATCCGTTGAGCGTATGTCGTCCGCTTGGAGTGGAGATTTATCGGTTGGAAGATGAGTTGCTGGAAGGTTGGAGCCAGCCCGAGCGTGCTGCATACAACGGGATGCACGGCCTGCACATCGCCAAGGCAGACTGGGAAAAATAAAAAAAGATCGCAGCCCCGGTAGGAGCTGCCGAAGGCTGCGATCTTTTGATCTTGGTGTTCAGCGATCTTTCGCTTCCTTGGCGTCCATGTCCGCATTGCGTTCGGCGACGCGTTTACGTTGCTCGTCGGTGAGTTCGACCTTGTTGGCAGTGTCACGCAACATCATAAGACCACCAACGATCGAGCCGATTGCAACAACCAGAATCAACCAGGCATACCAGGGCATAGGGCTCTCCTTGAGGGGCAGGCCGGCAGGCGGATTTCGCCGGCCGATCGTGCATACCACTTTGAGCGATTGTTCTTCGCAGTGGTTCCATTGTAGGCCTGTTATGGCGGGTACGTAGGAGCTGCCGCAGGCTGCGATCTTTTGACTTTTGCGTCATTACGAACGCCGAAGATCAAAAGATCGTCCGATCGCGGCCCGAACCTCCGGCAGCTCCTACCGGGAGGATGGCTTATAACCCGGTCAGCATCGCATCGGCCGGCGCATCGGCGCGCAGTTGTGCCGTCAGCATGAAGTACACGAACCCCACCGCCATGAAGCCGAGGAAGATCAGCCCGATCAAGGTGTTGAACCAGGCCATCGCCACCAGGCACACCAGCGCCAGCAGCAGCGCAATCATCGGCACCAGCGGGTAGCACGGCGCGCGGAATGTGCGCTCCAGGTTCGGCTCGGTTTTACGCAGTTTAAACAGGCTGAGCATGCTCATGATGTACATGACGATTGCCCCGAATACCGCCATGGTGATCATCGCGGCGGTGAGCGTCATCCCGCCGAGGTTGATCAGGCCATCGCTGTAGATCGCCGCGATACCGATCACACCACCGGCAATAATTGCGCGGTGTGGAGTCTGGAAGCGTGACAGTTTTGCCAGGGACTTGGGCAAATAACCGGCGCGCGCCAAGGCGAAGAACTGGCGCGAATACCCAAGGATGATGCCGTGGAAACTCGCCACCAAGCCGAACAGGCCAATCCACACCAGCATGTGCAGCCAGCCGGAGTTTTCGCCGACCACGGTTTTCATGGCTTGCGGCAGCGGATCGTTGATGTTGGACAAGGTGCGCCAGTCGCCAACGCCACCGGCAAAGAACATTACGCCCATTGCCAGCAACACCAGGGTCAGGATGCCGCTGATGTAGGCCTTGGGAATCGTGCGCTTGGGGTCCTTGGCTTCTTCGGCGGCCATGGCTGCACCCTCGATGGCGAGGAAGAACCAGATGGCGAACGGGATGGCGGCAAACATGCCGGCGATGGCCGGGGCGCCGAATACATCCGAACCGGCCCAGCCATTGAGTGCGAAGTTACTGAAGCTGAACGCCGGTGCGACCACCCCCATGAACACCAGCAGCTCGGCAACGGCCAGCACGCAGACGACCAGCTCAAAAGTCGCGGCCAGTTTCACCCCGAGAATGTTCAGACCCATGAACACGATGTAGGCACCGACTGCCGCGTGCTTGGGATCGAGCGCCGGGAATTGCACGTTCAGGTAAGCGCCAATCGCCAGGGCAATGGCCGGTGGGGCGAAGACGAATTCGATCAACGTCGCCAACCCGGCGATCAATCCGCCTTTTTCGCCGAAGGCCCGGCGGCTGTAGGCAAAAGGCCCTCCGGCGTGGGGAATGGCGGTGGTTAGCTCAGTGAAGCTAAAGATGAAGCAGGTGTACATGGTGGCGACCATGAAGGAAGTCACCAGAAACCCCAGCGTCCCGGCGACGCCCCAGCCGTAACTCCAGCCGAAATATTCTCCGGAAATCACCAGCCCGACCGCAATGCCCCACAGGTGCAGCGTACCCAGCGTGGGTTTGAGTTGTGTATTCATGCGTTTGCTCCCTGAACGGTTTGGAAAGCTCGGGGGAGGGCGTGTGCAGTGGACGTGCCAGTGTGGTGATTGCAGTCGTAAAGAGCGAAAAAACGTCGCATCAAGGATGTTTGTTGCTGAATGTGTACTGGTTGTGCGCCAGTGAGGGGCGATGCTGGCAGTTATGCCGCCTTCGCGGGCAAGCCCGCTCCTACAATTGGGCTGCGTCAGTCCTGACACCGCGAGCCCCTGTGGGAGTGGGCTTGCCCGCGATGGGTCCGGTGCAGGCAAGGCTGTAACGCCCACATAAACCCACTCTTTACGCTTTCTTTATCCCCCGCCACCCCCCTCGATCTCGTTCCTTTACAGCCTCTCTCCCGACAATACCTCCACACGCGGCAATACGCCGTAACACGGAGAACTTCCATGAGCGTTCTGGACGGAGTGTCACTGCTGCTGGCAGTGGGGCTGTTCATTTATCTGTTGGTTGCGCTGTTGCGCGCGGACCGGAACTAGGAGCGGGTATGCACAGTTATGACTATTGGCTGATCCTCGCATTCTTCGCGTTGGTGCTTGTGCCTGCGCCGTTTCTGGGTCGGTTCTACTACAAGGTGATGGAAGGGCAGCGCACCTGGCTAACGCCGGTACTTGGGCCGGTGGAGCGCGGTTGTTATCGGGTGGCGGGTGTTGATCCGCAGGCCGAGCAGAGCTGGCAGAAGTACGCGCTGGCGCTGCTGGCGTTTAACCTGGCGGGCTTTGTGCTGTTGTTTGCGATTCTGCTGTTCCAGGACTATCTGCCGCTCAACCCGCAGCAGTTGCCGGGGCTGGAGTGGACTCAGGCGTTCAACACCACCGTCAGCTTCGTGACCAACACCAACTGGCAGTCCTACAGCGGCGAAGCGACGCTCAGTTACCTGAGCCAGATGGTCGGCCTCACCGTGCAGAACTTTGTCAGCGCCGCCACCGGCCTGGCTGTGCTGGTGGCCCTGTGTCGTGGTATTGGGCGCAAGTCCACCAAGACCCTGGGCAATTTCTGGGTCGACATGACCCGTGCCACCCTTTACGGCTTGCTGCCGCTGTGCCTGCTGCTGGCGCTGTTCCTGGTGTGGCAGGGCGTGCCGCAGACCTTCGCTCACTACGTGAATGCCGTGACGATGCAGGGTGTCGATCAGGTGATTCCATTGGGCCCGGCCGCCAGCCAGATTGCGATCAAGCAGTTGGGCACCAACGGCGGCGGCTTCTTTGGCGTCAACTCGGCGCATCCGTTCGAGAACCCGACGGCGTGGAGCAATCTGTTCGAATTGGCGTCGATCATTCTGATCCCGGTGGCCCTGGTCTTCACCTTCGGCCATTACGTGAAGGACCTGCGCCAGAGCCGCGCGATCATTGCCTGCATGCTGGCGCTGTTCCTCATTGGTGGTGCCACCTCGTTGTGGGCTGAGTACCAGCCGAACCCGAGCCTCAACAACGCGGCGGTGGAACAGACCGCGCCGCTGGAAGGCAAGGAAGCGCGCTTTGGTACCACCGGTTCTGTGCTGTGGTCGGTAACGACGACGTCGGCATCCAACGGTTCGGTCAACGCGATGCACGACAGCCTCAACCCTCTCAGCGGCATGGTCGCGCTGGTCAACATGATGGTCGGCGAGGTGATCTTCGGCGGTGTCGGAGCCGGTCTCTACGGCATGTTGCTGAACGTGTTGATCGCGGTGTTCCTGGCGGGGCTGATGATCGGCCGCACGCCGGAATACCTAGGCAAAAAACTGCAGGCTCGGGAAGTGCAGTTGCTGGTGGTGACTTTGCTGGTGATGCCGGTCGGCGTGCTGGTGCTGGGCGCGATTGCCGCCAGCCTGCCAGGGCCGGTCGCTGCGGTGAGCAACCCTGGGCCGCACGGTTTCAGCCAGTTGCTCTACGCCTACACCTCGGCCAGCGCCAACAACGGCTCAGCCTTCGCTGGCTTCGGCGCCAACACGCCGTTTCACAACCTGATGCTCGGTCTTGGCATGTTGATCGGTCGCTTCGGCTACATCCTGCCGGTGCTGGCGCTGGCTGGCAGCCTGGCGCTGAAGAAAGCCGCGCCGGTCAGCCCGAACAGCTTCCCCACCCATGGCCCGCTGTTCGTGACCTTGTTGACGGTGACCATTTTGCTGGTGGGTGGCTTGACCTTCCTGCCGACCTTGGCACTGGGGCCTATCGCCGAACACTTGAGCCTGGGTTTCTAAGGAGCTGATGATGAATATGCCCGCAACCAAACCGGCTGCCGTCAAGGCGCCGGAACAACCGAAAACCGCGATCTCGGCCCTGTGGCGCCCGGCGCTGGTGCAAGCCTTCGTCAAGCTTGACCCGCGCCAGTTGCAGCGTGCGCCGGTGATGCTGGTGGTGGAACTGACCGCCATCCTGACCACCGTGCTGTGCTTCATTCCGGATCCGGCAGTGCCGACGTTTGTCGCCGCGCAAATTGCCCTGTGGCTGTGGTTCACCGTGCTGTTTGCCAACTTCGCCGAAGCCTTGGCCGAGGGTCGCGGCAAGGCTCGCGCCGACAGCTTGAAGGCAGGCAGCGAGGGCCTGAGTGCCCGCCGCAAAACCGCCGATGGCAGCTTTCAAATCGTGCCGGCCACCAGCCTGCGCAAAGATGACGTAGTGCGCGTCGAAGCCGGGGAAATGATCCCCGGTGACGGCGAGGTGATCGAAGGCATCGCGGCGGTCAACGAGGCGGCGATTACCGGTGAGTCGGCGCCGGTCATTCGCGAGTCGGGCGGAGATCGTTCGGCGGTGACCGGCAATACCCGGCTGGTATCGGACTGGTTGCTGGTGCGGATCACGGCCAACCCCGGGGAGTCGACGCTCGATCGCATGATTGCCTTGGTCGAAGGCGCCAAACGCCAGAAAACCCCGAACGAAGTCGCCCTCGACATCCTGCTGATCGGCCTGACGCTGATCTTCCTGCTGGTGGTCGTGACCCTGCAACCCTTCGCGCATTTCGCCAATGGCAGCCTGCCGCTGGTGTTCCTCGTGGCGTTATTGGTCACGCTGATTCCGACCACCATTGGCGGCTTGTTGTCCGCCATCGGTATTGCCGGGATGGACCGCCTGGTGCGCTTGAATGTCATCGCCAAGTCCGGTCGCGCCGTGGAAGCGGCGGGGGATGTACACGTGCTGTTGCTGGACAAGACCGGCACCATCACGTTCGGCAACCGTCGCTGCACGGCGGTGTATGCGGCGCCGGGAGTGAGCGGCCGGGAATTGGCCGAAGGTGCACTGTTCGCCTCCCTGGCCGATGACACGGCGGAAGGCAAGTCCATCGTCGAATACCTGCGTGGCTTGCATCCACAGCCAGAGCCGTCGCCCGAGACCCTGACGAGCGTGCCGTTCAGTGCCGAAACCCGCCTCTCCGGCGTTGACTATCAGGGCCGCGTTTACCGCAAGGGTGCGGTGGATTCGGTGCTGGCGTTCGTCGGCCTGAAACGCGCCGACCTGGCACCGGCGCTGTCCCGGGAAATCGACAAGATCGCCCAAAGCGGTGGCACGCCGCTGCTGGTGTGTGCCGACGGCAAACTGCTCGGCGCGATCCACCTCAAGGACGTGGTCAAGCCCGGCATTCGCGAGCGTTTTGCCGAACTGCGCAAGTTGGGCATTCGCACGGTGATGGTGACCGGCGACAACCCGCTGACGGCTGCGGCAATTGCGGCCGAAGCGGGCGTCGACGATGTGCTGGCCGAAGCCACGCCAGAGAAAAAACTGGCGCGCATTCGGCATGAGCAGAACGACGGTCGGCTGGTGGCGATGTGCGGCGACGGTGCCAACGATGCCCCGGCCCTGGCCCAGGCTGATGTCGGTATGGCAATGAACGACGGGACCCAGGCGGCACGCGAGGCGGCGAACATGGTCGACCTCGACAGCGACCCGACCAAGCTGCTGGACGTGGTGCAAATCGGCAAGGAATTGCTGGTGACCCGTGGTGCGCTGACGACCTTTTCCATCGCCAACGACGTGGCCAAATACTTCGCGATCCTGCCGGCGCTGTTCGCCACGATCTATCCGCAACTGGGCGTGCTCAACATCATGCACCTGAGCAGCCCGCAGAGCGCGATTCTCTCGGCGATCGTGTTCAACGCCTTGATCATCGTGGTGCTGATCCCGCTGGCGTTGCGCGGTGTGCGGGTGCAGGCAGCCAGTGCGGCGGCGTTATTGCGGCGCAACCTGTTGATTTATGGGCTGGGCGGGATTGTGGTGCCGTTTGTGGGGATCAAGGCGATCGACATGCTGTTGACGGCGTTGCATCTGGTTTGACCGCTTGTGTGGGAGCCAGCCTGCTGGCGATGGAAGTTAACGATGACGCGTTCTGTCTGCATGAGCGCGTTGAGCTCAAGTTTTTCGCGAGCAAGCTCGCTCCTACAGGGGCAGTTTGCTCACGAACCACAGAATTTGTTACCGGAATTCGAGGAATCTGAAATGTCCACAATGATCCGCCCGGCCTTGAGCCTTCTCGTTCTCATGACCCTGATCACCGGCGTTGCCTATCCCCTGGTTGTCACCGGTGTGGCCCAGGTCGCTTTCCCCAGCCAGGCCAACGGCAGCCTGGTGCAGGACGCCAGTGGCAAGGTGCGTGGCTCTGCACTGATCGCCCAGGATTTCACCGGTGACGCCTGGTTCCATCCACGACCTTCAGCCGGTGCCTTTGCCACGGTTGCCAGTGGTGCCAGCAACTTCGCGCCAAGCAACCCGGCGCTCGCGACCCGGGTGGTCGACGATGCCAACAAACTGCTGGTGCCCGGCCAGGGGCCGGTGCCCTTGGCGCAACTGACCACTTCCGGCAGCGGCCTCGATCCGCACTTGCCTCCTGCGGCGATTGCCTATCAACTGGCGCGTGTTGCGGCGGCGCGGCAGTTGCCGGTGTCGACGGTTGAGCAATTGATGAATGCGCATATCGAGCAACCGCTGGTGGGCCCGCCGGTGGTGAATGTGTTGGCGTTGAATATTGCGCTGGAAAAGCTGTAGATCAAAAGATCGCAGGCTGCGCCAGCTCCTACACGGAGCCTGCGATCGTTCGCGGTAACCCCCATTCCAAGTCGAACAAGGCAATAACAGATGAGCAACTCCGGCCGCGCCGACGCACTGCTAGCAGACCTGCCCCGCGACGGGCGTGGCCGGCTCAAGGTTTTCCTTGGCGCCGCCCCGGGTGTCGGCAAGACCTACGCCATGCTGCAAGCGGCCCATACCCAGCTGCGCCAGGGCGTGAAAGTCATCGCCGGGGTGGTCGAAACCCACGGCCGCGCCGAAACCGAAGCGCTGCTCGGCGGCTTGCCGCAGCAACCGTTGGTGCGCTCGGAATACCGTGGCGTCATGCTCGAGGAAATGGACCTCGACGGCCTGCTCGCGGCCAAACCCAAGCTGGTGCTGGTGGACGAACTGGCCCACAGCAACGCCCCCGGCAGCCGTCACGCCAAGCGCTGGCAGGACATCCAGGAACTGCTCGCCGCCGGCATCGACGTGTTCACGACCGTCAACGTCCAGCACCTGGAAAGCCTCAATGACCAGGTGCGTGGCATCACCGGCGTGCAGGTCCGCGAGACGTTGCCGGACTGGGTGCTGCAGGAAGCCTATGAACTGCTGCTGATCGACCTGCCGCCGCGGGAATTGCTCGAGCGTCTGCGCGACGGCAAAGTCTATGTGCCGGAGCAGGCACGGGCGGCCATCGATGCATTCTTCACCCAGACCAACCTCACGGCCTTGCGTGAACTGGCGATGCAGACTGCCGCCGCGCAAGTCGATAATGACCTGGCCCAGGGCTATCGCCAACTCGGCCAGGATGCGCCGGCTGTGCGCGGTCGGTTGCTGGTCGGGGTCGATGGCGATGAGCAGGCCGAGCGCCTGGTGCGGCATGCCAGCCGGGTCGCCCAGCGTCGCCACCTGCCGTGGAGCCTGGTGCATGTGGATAACGGCAGCACGCGCGACGAGCAGGCACGCCTGCGCCTGCAAAGTGCCCAGCAACTGGCCGAGCGCCTGGGTGGCGAGGTGGTGTTACTGCGCGCTGGCGAGGTCGCGAAAACTCTGATCCAGCATGCCGGCGAACGTCGCGCCAGCCTGATCCTGGTGGGGCAATCCCGGCAGCGTTGGCGCCGGCGCCTGTTCGGTGGCGGCCTGGCGTCACGGCTGTTGCGCAACGCGCGCGGGCTGGAAATCAACGTGCTCGACAGCGATCACGCGCAACATTCGCCACGCGCGCGTTCGACCCAACCACTGGTGTGGTTCGACTATGCGCTGGCGCTGGTCGCGACCGTGCTCGCCAGTGCCTTGGCCTGGGCCGTAGCCAGTGTGTTGCCGCTGCCCAACATCTCCCTGGTGTTCCTCGCGGCCGTGCTGCTGGTGGCCGTGCGCAGCAGTCTTGGTCCGGCGCTGGCCTGCGCGGCGCTGTCATTCCTGACCTATGACTTCCTGTTCATTCCACCGAATTTTTCCTTCAGCATCCAGCGCGAAGAAGACGTGCTGACCTTGCTGTTTTTCCTGTTGATGGCCGCACTCACCGGCAACCTCGCGGCGCGTCAGCGTCGACAATTGCAGGCGCTGCGCGATACCCAGGAAGAGACCAGCGAACTGCTCGACCTGTCGCGCAAACTCACCGCGGCCACTGATCGCCAGGCGGTAGTCAGTGCGGCGGCGCAGCACCTCAACGGCTGGAGCGACGTACAACTGTGCCTGCTCAATCGCGACGGGCAGGCGGGCTGGAAAGTTGAAACCGGTGGCCCGTTGACCTTCACCGAAGCCGAACGCGCAGCGGCCGACTGGGCCTGGCAACATGATCAGCCGGCGGGTGCGGGAACCGGGACTTTGCCGATGGGACGCTGGTGGTGGTGGCCGTTGTCGGTAGAGGACGGACCGCTGGCGCTGCTCGGCGTCTGCGCCAGGGAGGGCCATACCTTGAGCGGCCAGCGCCGCCGCCTGCTGACTGCCTTGAGCCAGCCACTTGCCCAGGCACTGGCCCGTGCGCAACTGGCCCAGGACCTGGAGGCGGCGCGCCTGCACGGTGAAACCGAACAACTGCGCAGTGCCTTGCTGGCCTCGGTGTCCCACGACCTGCGCACGCCGTTGACCTCGATGCGCGGCAGCATCGACAGCCTGCTGGCGCTCGGCGAAGCGATCCCGCTGGAAGACCGCCGCGAACTGCTCGAAGGCACTCGCGACGAAGCCGAACGCCTCGATCGTTACATTCAGAACCTGCTGGACATGACCCGCCTGGGCCACGGTGCGTTGAAGCTGGCGCGGGACTGGGTGTCGCCGGCAGACATCGTCGGCAGCTCGCTCAATCGCCTGCGTGCGGTGCTCGCGCCGCTGCAGGTCAGCACCGAGGTGCCCCCGGAGTTGCCGCTGCTCTACGTGCACGCGGCGCTGATCGAACAGGCGCTGGTAAACGTACTGGAAAACGCCGCGCGGTTTTCCCCGCCTCAGGGCCGCCTGCAGTTGAGCGCTGGCGCCAATGACAGCGAGTTGTTTTTCTCGGTCAGCGACGAAGGGCCAGGGATTCCGGAGGACGAGCGGGCAAAGATTTTCGATATGTTCTACACCGCCGCACGGGGTGATCGGGGCGGGCAGGGCACCGGGCTTGGCCTGGCGATTTGCCAGGGGATGGTGGGCGCTCATGGCGGGCGGATCAGTGTCGCGGACGGGATAGAGGGCCGGGGCACCTGCATCACCCTGCATCTGCCACTGCAAGAACAGCCGGAAGTTGAAAGTGAAGCCTGATACCCTTTGGATCCCCCTATGCCGCGATCAGAATTCATGAGCCAGACCGCGACCATCCTGGTCATCGACGACGAACCACAGATCCGCAAATTCCTGCGCATCAGCCTGGTTTCCCAAGGTTATAAAGTGCTGGAAGCCGGAACCGGTACCGAGGGGCTGGCGCAGGCCGCGTTGAGCAAGCCTGACTTGCTGGTGCTCGACCTCGGCCTGCCGGACATGGACGGCCAGCAGGTGCTGCGCGAGTTTCGCGAGTGGTCGACGGTGCCGGTGCTGGTGCTGTCGGTGCGTGCCGGCGAGGGGCAGAAAGTCGAGGCGCTGGACGGCGGTGCGAATGATTACGTGACCAAGCCGTTCGGCATCCAGGAATTCCTGGCCAGGGTCCGCGCGCTGTTGCGCCAGGCTCCAGCAGGGGAATCGCAGCAGGCGGCACTGAGCTTTGGGCCTCTGACCGTTGACCTGGCCTACCGCCGGGTACTGCTCGACGGCGCCGAAGTCGCATTGACCCGCAAGGAGTACGCGGTGCTGGCACAACTGGCCCGGCATCCGGGGCGGGTGATTACCCAGCAGCAATTACTCAAGGATATCTGGGGGCCGACGCACACCGAGGACAGTCACTATTTGCGCATTGTGGTGGGGCATCTGCGCCAGAAGCTGGCCGATGACCCCACCCAGCCGCGGTTTATCGTGACTGAGGCGGGGGTGGGGTATCGGTTGTTGGGTGGGGACAACCAGTAATATTTGTGTTGAATGTTCCGGCCTCATCGCGGGCAAGCCCGGCTCCCACAGGTTATGAGTTGATTCACAATATTTGTGGACACCCTCGAACCTGTGGGAGCCGGGCTTGCCCGCGATGAGGCCCTTGAATCCTGCACAAGTCTAGGGACTGCGACCCTGCTCTTCCTCATACCGATCCAGCGTATCGCGCGCAATTTCCCGCCCCAGCGCGATCAATTCCGGCGCCTTGTAAAACTCGAAAAACCGGCACACCCGCTTCGGTACGTTGATCAGGATATCCGGCGGATACCCGGCAATCTTGTACTGCGCCAACGAAGTCTGCATCACCTCGAAACTCTGGTTGATCAAATCCAGCAGCGACGCCGGCCCGACGTTATCGATAATGAACGACCCGGTGGCGGACTTCGGCGCACCCCCGGCCTCCGGAGCGGCGGCCGGTTGCTGGGCTTCAGGCTCAGCGGATTCGATCCACGGATTGATGTCCGCCCCTTGCGCCTTCAGTGCTTCTTTCTCCAGCGCCAGCAATTGCTCGGCCTGCGTGCGTCGGAACGGTAACTTCGACCCCAGGGAATTGATCAGGCTGTCGAAACGACTTTTGAACGCAGGCGGGCGTGGGATCACCGGCAGCTGATAATGCCGCTGGTTGGTGGAGTTGAGATTGACCGCGATGATCAGGTCGCAATGGCTCGAGACCACCGGCACGATTGGCAGCGGGTTGAGTATCCCGCCGTCGACCAGCATGCGATTGCCTTGCATCACCGGGGTGAACAGGCTGGGGATCGCCGCCGAGGCGCGCATGGCCTGGTGCAGGCAACCTTCCTGGAACCAGATTTCCTGCTGGTTGGTCAGGTCGGTGGCCACCGCCGTGTAGGGAATCCGCAGTTCCTCGATGTTGATCTCGCCGACGATCTTGCGAATCTGCCCGAACACTTTTTCGCCGCGAATCGCCCCCAGTCGGAAACTCACGTCAACCAGACGCAAGACGTCGAGGTAGTCCAGGCTCTCGATCCAGTTGCGGTAATCCTCGAGTTTGCCGGCGGCATAGATCCCGCCGACCACCGCGCCCATGGAGCACCCGGCGATGCAGGCGATGTCGTAGCCTCGCCGTTCGATCTCCTCGATGACGCCGATATGGGCATAACCCCGGGCGCCACCTGATCCCAGTACCAGTGCGACACGCTTTTTCATGAATCGCCCTCGTCTGACAAGGTTCAACAATGCACCCAACGAGGGGCGCGCTTCAATCGCCAAGGTCGTTCAAGCAGGCGAAGACGTCGTTTTTTCGACACTCCATGGCGGCGCAAGGGTATCTTGCTCAGCGCGACAGTTTCAGCAAGGCGCTCAAGGCACTTTTCAACCGCCAGACCGTCTTACCTGCACGACTGTTTTCCTATTTTTTGAGGTGTAAGTGATGAAAGCCTGGATCTGTGTACCCTTGATTGCCCTGGCACTGGCCGGCTGTGCCGGCAAGACCGCCTACCGCGACAGCTGCGGCAGCGGCATCGATGCGGCGTGGCATGAGCTGGACCTGGCCAAGGCGGAAGGGTTTGCCGGCACCGTCAGCTACTCCAAGGCGCTGTCGTTGCTGACCGGTGCGAAGACCCAGCAACAATTCGAGGCATTCGAAGGTTGCACCAAGAAAGCCGAAAAAGCGCGCTTCTACATTCGTGAGTCACGCGCCGGGCGTTGAGGCATGATGCAACGCTGAGTTGCCATTCAAAAAAAGGAGCAAGCGATGTCCGGGTTGGTTGATCGGTTAGTGGCTCATGTCATGGGCCTTGAAGTCGGATTGATGGCGAGTCAGGCGCGCCTGGAGGCGCGCACCGACCCTGAGGCCTTGCACGATCTGCGCACCACGGTCCGCCGTCTGCGCAGCCTGCTGCGGCCGTTGCGCGGCTTGCCCGGCGTCGCTCAGCTGGAAGCGGCGGCGTCGCGGGTCGGCGACCTGACTACACCGCTGCGCGATCGCGAAGTGTTGGCCGCCTACCTGCTCGAGCACGATCAACCGGACGCGGCGCATCGGCGCATGGCGCAAATGGCCGAGGCTTATCCTGCAGTCGCCGCCAGCACCGAGCTGGCGCAACTGCTGCAGATACTCGACGCGTTTCCCCGATTCTTGCGGGCGTCCCAGCGCCAGGGACTGCTCAAGGGCCTGCGCCCAAACATCGAAAAGCGCTTGGCGAAACAGTGGAAAAAGCTCGACACCGCCCTGCACGATCCTGCCCACGACCGCCATCGCCTGCGACTGCTGATCAAGCGCGTGCGTTATGGCATCGAGGCCTATCCCGAGCTGGACCGCTTGCCCAAGGCCGCCATGCCGCGCCTGAAAGCTGCGCAAGCGGCCCTGGGTGACTGGCACGATTGCTGGCAGTGGCTGGCGCGCGCCGAGCACGAGGCCGATCTGCAACCCTGCGTCAGCACCTGGCAAACCACCATGGCCAAGGCCGAAAGCCGCGCCGACCGGGTGCTGGACAAGCTCAGTGCGGACTGCTTCAAGTCCTGACAACCGGGATAGCTACCGCAAGCTGCGATCTTTTGACTCGAGACCGCATCGCCCCCCGTAGGAGCTGCCGCAGGCTGCGATCTTTTGACGTTGATCTTTGGCGTCATCGCTGTCGCCTAAGATCAGATGATCGCAGCCGGCGGGCGGCAGCTCCTACGGGATATGCGTGCGTCTCGGCCTATCTGTCGGTGGATTTGTCCGGAATAAGCCCTGTATCGCCTCCCGCGTCTGGTTAACATCCCTGCATCCCCATCTGCTCCGAGGTTTTCATGCGCTTCTCCGATCTGCTTGACGCTGTTCGCAGCCAACCGCTGGAACTGAGTATTCCAGCCGAATGGGCCCAGGGCCGGGCCAGTTTTGGTGGTCTGGTGGCCGCTTTGCAATACGAAGCGATGCGTGCCCAGGTGCCGGCAGATCGTCCCGTACGCTCGCTGGCGATCACCTTTGTCGGGCCGGTCGAGCCGGATGTGCCGGTCAGTTTCGAAGTGGATGTGCTGCGTGAAGGTAAAGCCGTCAGCCAGGTGTTGGGCCGGGCGATGCAAAAAGGCCAGGTGGTGACCCTGGTGCAAGGCAGCTTCGGCGGATCGCGTCCGTCGGAGGTGGCGGTGAGCGCACAACCGGCGCCGGAAATGAAACATTGGGAAGAATGCCAGGAATTGCCCTATATCAAGGGCATCACGCCGGAATTCATGCGCCACCTGGCGATGCGCTGGAGCGTCGGCGGGCTGCCGTTCACCGGCAATACTTCGCGTCAAATGGGGGGATGGGTGCGCTTGCGCGGGGACGTCAAGGAAGAGCCGGTCACCGAGTCGCACATCCTGGCGCTGGTCGATGCCTGGCCTCCGGCGTTGTTACCGCATCTGAAAAAACCGGCCATGGGCAGCACGCTGACCTGGACCATCGAATTCGTGCAGCCGCTGCTGGAGGTGAGCACGCTGGACTGGTGCAAATACCTGGTTGAAATTGAATACGCGGCGGATGGCTACGGGCATGCAGCTGCCAAGCTGTGGAGCCACGACGGTCAATTGATCGCCATGAGCCGCCAGACAGTCACCATTTTCGCCTGATCAATGCCGGCGGTGGCGCTCACGCCAGGCGCGCCACCAACCGCCGCTGAGAAGGAACCGCGGAAAGGTCACAAACTGCTCGACCAGCAGGCGCGACACGGCGTCCTTGCGACCGCTGAAGGGTTCGGAAGCCTGTTTTTCCAGGGTATGCCCATGGCGCTGCAAGCCCAGGGCGGCGAGCAGCCCGACGATGCCGATGGCAAAGTTGACGAAGCTCAAGCCGAACACACCCGTCACGATCAGCAGGAACGCCAGGATAAACAGCGGTACCGCAAGCAAGTGCAACACCAGATTGGTCGGGTGCTGGTGATTGTTGGGGTACTCCCTCCATTGCCAGGCGGGAAGGTTGGGATGACGCTTGCCCATGATGCTGATCCTCGATCCGTGTTGAACACATGATTGAAGAATAGGCTTGGGACAGCGCAGCGGCGAATGGAGGTTGGCTATCGGGGTGATAGCGCAAGGTTCAAGCTGTGTATTGATCAGGACGTTGGGGACTCAGAGTTTCAACTGCCCAATCGCCTTGCTCAATTCCCCCGCCAACGCCGCCAGCTCATTACTGGTCATCGCCGAACTCACCGTCTGCTGCACCGTGTTCTCGGTCACATCGCGAATGCTCACCACCGCCCGGTTCATCTCTTCGGCTACCTGGCTCTGCTGCTCGGCGGCCACCGCGATCTGCGTGTTGCTATCGCGCATCTGTGCCACCGCACTGGTGATCTGCGCCAGCGCCGCGCCCGCTTCCTGCGCCTGCTGTACGCAGTCGTCGGCCTTGAACGAACTTTCCTGCATGAAATCCACCGCATCGCGAGTGCCCGCCTGCAGGGCCGAAACCATGCGGGTGATCTCGTCGGTGGAGGCCTGGACGCGCTTGGCCAGGTTGCGCACCTCATCGGCGACGACCGCGAAACCCCGGCCCATCTCTCCGGCCCGGGCCGCTTCGATGGCCGCGTTCAGCGCCAGCAGGTTAGTCTGCTCGGCGATGCTGTGAATCACCCCGACCACGCTGTTGATTTTCTGGCTGTCTTCGGCCAGGCGCTGGATCATCTGGGCCGTTTGCTGCACACCGGACGATAGCCCGGCAATCGACAACTGCACGCGGCTGACCACTGCCTGCCCGCTGCCCGCCAGGGTGTCGGCGGTTTGCGACAGGTCGCGGGTCGCGCCGGCGTGCTGGGCGATGTGATAAACCGTCGCGGTCATCTGGTTGATCGCCGTGGCGGCCTGGTCGGTTTCGCTTTGCTGGCCAAGCATGCCGTGGCGCACTTCGTCCATACTCGAGGCCAGCCGCGCTGCACCGTCATCCAGCTGCCGCGCGGTGCTGGCCACGGTATTTACCACGCGTTGATAACCAGCCTGCATCGCGTTAAACGCATTGGCCATTTGCCCGACCTCGTCGGTGCAGGCCAGGGGCACGCGGGCTGACAGGTCGCCGGTTTTTTCCACGTGCAGCATCACGTCTTTCAACGTGTTGAGCTGGCTGAGCAGGAAGCGGATCAACAATTGCGATGCGCCGAGCATGGCCAGCATCAAGATAAACACCGCCACCGCGTAGTGGGCGAAGCGCTCGCCGAACACCTGGGTCAGGCTCGGGCCATGGGCGATGATCGCGACTTGCTGGCCATCCTGGCGACTGAAAACTTCAGCGCCCATCAACGGATTATCGCCGAACAGCGGCAGGGAATTGACCTCGACCCAGCCACGGGCGCCGGTCAGCGCCGGCACCGGTTGTCCGTCAATGATCGGCGCTTGCCCGTTGGAGAAGGCCAGCACGTTGTCGGCCTGGGGCAGCGGTTGCCCGTCCGGCCATGCTTTCAGGAGGCGCGCCTGGGCCTGCGCCGACGCCTGGGCAGCGTGACCGCGTACCTGCTGTTCGAGTTGCACGGCGTACAGCACCAGCAACAAGGTCGTGACGAAGGCAACGGCGTTGACCGCCCAGAATTTGTACTTCAACGAGATGTTGCTAAGCCAGGCACCCATGGAGGTCTTCTCTGATAGCGGAAACAATTATGGCAAGGTGCCATTATTGTGCCGGGATCGGGCGGTGGGGACTTGATGTGGATCAAGGTTCCCGGTCAGGCTGGACACAGCCATTGCCTGCGTAATGCGCTATCCTGCGCGCCTTCAAAATTCTCTCGCTACAGGATCGCGCCCCATGAAAGCTGCACTCGTCGAACTCATCAGCAAAATCAGCTCCGGGTGCATGAGCGCTGACGAAATCCTCAAGGTGGCGGACGAAGCGGCCCAGGCCTACGCCGACCCGCAGACATTCCTGGCAGCGAATCCGGACATCAACTACGACGACACTTTCCCGATCCCGCTGGGCGAATGGGTGGTGGTCGGCAGCCTGCCGGAAACCGTGCTGTTCCAGGCCGATAACTACATGGACCTGTTCGCCCTGATCGTCGCCTCGTTCGGGCCGGGCGTGGACTTCAACATCAAGCCCAAACAACTGGCCAAGACCGAAGCCCTGACGGCGCTCAATCGCATCCAGGTGCAGATGGGCAGCATGAACAAGGAAAACGGCGGCTACACGCTCATGAACTTCAGCCAGTTGCTCGATGATGAACTGCAGGTGGTGCTGGTGTACGGCGACGACGTGCCGCGGGTCCTGAAATTGTGCGCCGAGGTCGGTATCGCCGCCGCTCCATCCCTGGAAGCCCTGAAAGTCGCCATCCACGTTTAATACAATAAAACGGAACCCTGGCATTGGCCGGCTATCCTAAGAGGGCAAACCACTCTTAGGGAGCGTCACCATGGGTTCCACGTTCAACGGCCTGATTGGCCTGATTATTCTTGCCCTGGACATCTGGGCCATCATCAACGTGCTGAAAAGTGGCGCATCCACCGGCATGAAGATCGTCTGGGTGCTGCTGATCCTGCTGTTGCCGGTCCTGGGCCTGATCATCTGGGCCATCGCCGGTCCGCGGGGTAATGTGCGGATCTGATCCAGTCGTCAAATCTTCATATCTCCCCTGTGGGAGCGAGCCTGCTCGCGATGGCAATCTGTCTGTCACATTGATGCAGGATGTGGAGACGCCATCGCGAGCAGGCTCGCTCCCACAGTGTTTTGCACATAGGCATAAATTACGAAGGTTCGACCTGTCATCTTCCGCGTCGTAGAATGCGCGCCTTTCCCGGGCAATCGAGCAAATCGATTGGCCATCATGGGCGGGTAACCGTCCGTTGCCACCGCATTCATCGGAGCACTTCCCATGAGCACCACCCCAACCAGCGAATACCTGGAAACCCTCTACGAAGGCTATGGCCAGCGTTTTCGCATGGAAAAACTGCTGCACGAAGTGCGCACCGAACACCAGCACCTGGTGATTTTCGAAAACCCGCGCATGGGCCGGGTCATGGCGCTGGACGGCGTGATCCAGACCACCGAAGCCGACGAATTCATCTACCACGAAATGCTCACCCACGTGCCGATCCTGGCGCACGGCACCGCCAAGCGCGTGCTGATTATCGGCGGCGGCGACGGCGGCATGCTGCGTGAAGTGGCCAAGCACCGTGGCGTCGAGCACATCACCATGGTCGAGATCGACGGCACGGTGGTGGATATGTGCAAGGAATTCCTGCCGAACCACTCCAAAGGCGCATTCGACGATCCACGCCTGAACCTGGTGATCGATGACGGCATGCGTTTCGTCGCGACCACCACTGAAAAGTTCGACGTGATCATTTCCGACTCCACCGACCCGATCGGCCCGGGCGAAGTGCTGTTCTCGGAAAACTTCTACCAGGCTTGCCGTCGCTGCCTGAACGAAGGCGGCATCCTGGTGACGCAGAACGGCACGCCGTTCATGCAGATCGAAGAAGTCAAAACCACTGCCGGACGCCTGCGCAGCCTGTTCCCGGACTGGCATTTCTACCAGGCAGCCGTACCGACCTACATCGGCGGCTCGATGACCTTTGCCTGGGGCGCGACCGACACCCGCTATCGCAAACTGTCCCGTGAAATCCTGCAGCAGCGCTTTGCCGGCAGCGGCATCATCACCCGCTACTACAACCCGGAAATCCACATCGGCGCATTCGCCTTGCCGCAGTACGTATTGCAGGCCATCAACAAGCCAAGCAACGACTGAAGCCACACACATTGACTGTAGGAGCGAGCTCGCTCGCGATGGACGTCAACGATGACGCGGGCTGCCAGATTAAACGTGGCGCCTTCAAAGCCATCGCGAGCAAGCTCGCTCCTACCGTTTTTTTGTGTCAACCGGTGAATAATCTGGGGGAACGATCACCCAGTGCAAAAGTCCAGATAGATGTAAGCCCACTTGCGGGTTTTATCGAGGAGGCACTGATGCAAAAGTGGAAAATCACTTTCGTGGATGATCACGGTGAAACAGTCGACGAAATCTTCGAGTGCGAGGAGTGCCCGGACAACGAGCACGCCGCCAAGCTCATCAAGGCTCGTCTGCTTCCTGTCGCTGCAGAACTGGATCTGAATGATCTGGAAGGGCGAACCGCTGACGCGAGCGTCAAAAGTCTTAAATCCCAGAACAGCATACAAATCCTCGGCATCACTCCCGTCTGATACAACTCCTGTCACATTTAAACCAGGCCTTGGCAGCTGCTCGGTCAAAGGGCTACTCTGCAGAAGAGATCAGCGATTGGATCGCTAAGGTCTGGTCTTGTCAGCTACATGCTTGATTCCCATCGGTGACCTGGTTACCGGCTCGTCCTCACTATTCGGCTGGGGGCGTCGGGGAGCACGGAAAGTCTATCCATCGGATTCAGGAGGACGTTTCATGAGCACAGCCTATCAAGAAGACATCAGCAGCAGCGTGTTGCGCCGCATGAAAGAAGGCGGTTTCGATTTTTCAAAATTTCATCCCATCGAGTTCTACGCGATTTTCCCCGACGAGGAGCGGGCCCGCAGGGCAGCAGGTCATTACCGTGGTGAGTCCTTGAATGCGCAGATCAGTGTGCGCGACGACGGCGCATGGGCGCTGGAACTGAGCAAGGTCATGTACGCCACCTACGATGACATCGGCGATTTCGAACAGGGATTCGAGGCAGTGGTAGAGCCTCTGGGCGGCATCATCGAAGGATGGGGCGTGAAGCAGGAGGTACGAGGGCGACTCGCATAACATTATGAACAGCAACAACACCCAGCAACGGCTGACCTTAGGGTTGGCCGTTTTTCGTTTAAAAGCATGATCAAAAGATCGTCCGATCGCGGCCCGAGCCTTCGGCCGCTCATACACCAGGGCGCCTTCCAATGTAGGAGCTGCCGAAGGCTGCGATCTTTTGATCCTGCTTTTGATTCAAAAAGGCAAAAAAAAACCGCCCAAAACAGGCGGCTAAATGGGAAGTTCGATGAGCTTTTCAGCGAATAAGCCAATTATCCCCATCGCCAGGCGGGCAGTGAAATCAACTCTGACTATGCTGGTGATAGCGACAGCATTGCTTCGCAATGGAGCGGGGGCGATCAGGTTGGGGCATTTGCCGCACGCAATTGGTGCGGTGTTTTTACAGCTTTTATCCAACTGATTGATATCAAAGCGTTTATGCCGATGGCACGGGCCTTGCGATGCCTAGATGTCCGGGTGACAAGGAGTACGGCATGATCCGCACCTATTTTGATGAGATGTACGATGCCGGCGGCCAGGTCCGCCCGCATTACCGGGAATTTGCCCGTTGGCTGGCCGAGACGCCTGACGAATTGCTGGCCCAACGGCGCCGCGAGGCCGATCTGCTGTTTCATCGAGCCGGTATTACGTTCACGCTTTACGGCGACGAGCAGGGCACAGAGCGCCTGATCCCGTTCGACACCATCCCGCGCAGCATTCCCGCGAGCGAGTGGCGGGTGGTCGAGCGCGGTTGTATCCAGCGGGTCAAGGCGTTGAACATGTTCCTCGCCGACCTCTACCACGAGCAGCGCATCATCAAGGCCGGGATCATTCCGGCCGAGCAGGTGCTGGCCAACGAGCAGTACCAGTTGGCGATGCAAGGGCTCGACCTGCACCGGGATATTTACTCACACATCTCCGGTGTCGATCTGGTGCGCGACGGTGACGGCACCTACTACGTGCTCGAAGACAATCTGCGCACCCCCAGCGGCGTCAGCTACATGCTCGAAGACCGGAAGATGATGATGCGCCTGTTTCCCGAGTTGTTTTCGGCCCAGCGCATCGCCCCCATTGACCACTACCCGAACCTGTTGCTCGACACCCTGAAAAGCTCAAGTCCTATCGACAACCCCAGCGTGGTGGTGCTGACCCCGGGCCGCTTCAACAGCGCGTTTTTCGAACATGCGTTCCTGGCGCGGGAGATGGGCGTTGAACTGGTCGAGGGCGCGGACCTGTTCGTGCGTGACGACAAGGTCTTTATGCGCACGACTGACGGGCCGAAGGCGGTCGATGTGATCTATCGCCGACTCGACGACGCGTTCCTCGATCCGCTGGCGTTCAATCCAGACTCCATGCTCGGCGTGCCAGGGCTGCTGTCGTCCTACCGGTCGGGCAACGTGGTACTGGCGAATGCCATCGGCACCGGGGTGGCGGATGACAAATCGGTGTATCCGTTTGTCACCGACATGATCCGCTTTTACCTGGATGAAGAACCGATCCTTAAGAACGTTCCGACCTTCCAGTGTCGTAATGCTTCTGAACTTTCCCACGTGCTGGCCAATCTTCCAGACTTGGTGGTCAAGGAAACCCAGGGTTCGGGGGGCTACGGAATGCTGGTCGGGCCGGCCGCGACGGCGGCGGAAATCGAGTTATTCCGCGCGCGCATCAAGGCCAAGCCGCATGCCTATATCGCGCAGCCGACCCTGTCGCTGTCGACCTGTCCGACCTTCGTCGAAAACGGCATTGCGCCACGGCATATCGACCTGCGTCCGTTTGTATTGTCCGGCCGTGAAACCCGGGTGGTGCCCGGTGGCCTGACCCGTGTTGCGCTGCGCGAAGGTTCCCTGGTGGTGAATTCCTCCCAGGGCGGTGGAACCAAGGACACCTGGGTAGTCGAGGATTGAAGGAAGCTTGCCATGTTAAGTAGAACTGCCTCGGATCTGTATTGGATGTCGCGTTACCTGGAGCGGGCGGAAAACCTCGCACGGATGCTCGACATCAGTCATTCGCTGTCGCTGATGCCACAGGATGGCCGCGGCGACGGCTTGCACGAACTGGCCATGCCGCTGCTGATCACCGGCACCCTTGAGGATTATCTTGAGCGCCACGGCGAACTGCACGCCGAGCGACTGCTGCACTTCTTCGCCCTGGATGCGGCCAATCCGGCCAGTATCTACAGTTGTCTCGGTTCTGCACGGGCCAGTGCCCATGCCGTACGTGGGCGGATTACCGCCGACATGTGGGAAAACATCAATGCCACCTGGTTGGAAATTCGCGGTATCGCCGACCAGGGCTTGAGCCGCTATGGCATGAGCCGCTTCTGCGAATGGATCAAGGAACGTTCCCACCTGTTTCGCGGCGCGTCCTACGGCACCATCATGCGCAACGATGCGTTTCGTTTCATTCGCCTGGGCACTTTCATCGAGCGCGCCGACAACACCCTGCGCCTGCTCGATGCGCGCTACGAAATGGCCGGTGACCAGGCGGAAGCGGTCAGCGACGGCACCGCACATGCCTATTACCAGTGGAGTGCGCTATTGCGCGCGCTGTCTTCGTTCGAGGCTTACACCGAGATCTACCGCGACGCTCCCGGCGCCCGCCATGTTGCCGAATTGCTGCTGTTGCGCGCCGACGTGCCGCGTTCGCTGCGCGCCTGTACCGAAGAAATCGACCAGATTCTCGCCCAGCTTCCAGGCGCCAACGGCCGACCGGCCCAACGCCTGGCCGCAGAAATGGACGCGCGCCTGCGCTACACCGGCATCAACGAAATTCTCGACGAGGGCCTGCATGCCTGGCTGACCGAGTTCATCCCGCTGGTGCGCCAGCTGGGCAACGCCATTCACAGTTCCTACCTGGAGGCTGCATGAGACTTTCCATTAGCCACGAGACCACCTATCACTACGAAGATCAGGTGCGGGCGAGCATCCAGTACCTGCGACTGACACCCCACGACAGCGAGCGCCAGCATGTGCTCAGCTGGCAGCTCGACCTGCCGCGCCCGGTTCGGGCGCAACTCGACCCGTTTGGCAATATCCTGCATGTGCTGACCATGGACGAACCGCACGAGGCCATCATCATCGGCGCTCGTGGCCAGGTCGACATCGACGAGCTGCGTGAAGCCGAGCATGAAAGCCAGTCGGCGCTGCCGTTCCTGCGGTTCACCCGCCTGACCGAACCGGATGAAGCCTTGCGCGCGTTCGCGGAGAAGCAATGCAAGAAGCGCCGCGATCGCACGGCGCTGATCGACCTGATGCATGGCCTGAACTCGCACATGACCTACACCCCGGGCTCGACCGAGGTCGACACCAGCGCGGCCCAGTCCTTCGCTGGGCGCTCGGGGGTTTGCCAGGACCACACCCACGCCTTCCTGGCCTGCGCCCGCAGCCTGGGGATTCCGGCGCGTTACGTATCGGGTTATTTGTACAGCGAGAACAGCGAGCACCTGGCCAGCCACGCCTGGGCCGAAGCATGGCTGGATGACGCCTGGTACAGCTTCGACGTGACCAACGAACTGGCCCGGCCCGAGCGTCACCTGAAACTGGCCGTGGGCCTGGACTACCTGGACGCCTGCCCGGTTCGCGGCATGCGCCGCGGTGGCGGCTGTGAACAGATGCACGCAAAAGTGTTCGTCTCGCCGACGCCTTTGCCGGTTTTTTCGGTCCAGGAACAGTAACCCGGCAGACCGCATCGCGAGCAGGCTCGCTCCCACACTGTCCAGCGGTGAACCCCATCCAAAATTCACCGCAGAACCCTGTGGGAGCGAGCCTGCTCGCGATCAGGTCAGCCCAGGCACTACAAAACTAGGGCTGAACCTTGCGCCCAGCCATATGCTTCAAATACCCCACCAGCCTCTCCAGATCCTGATCCGGCAGCACCTGCGCACTGAACCCGGGCATCTTCGCCTGCGGCCACTGCCGCAGGCTCTGCGGATCTCGAATGTAGCGCTTGAGGAAATCAGCGCCGAAGTACTCGGTGGGATTAAACGGAATGTTTAGATCCGGTCCGAACTGCGCATCCCCCGCGCCGTTCAACCGATGGCACGCCAGGCAATTCTTCTGGAACAGCGCAAATCCCAGGTTCACCGGATCGTCGGCCTTCAACGCCGGATCCGGCAGCAGGGCAGGGAAGCGCTGGGCCACCGGCGCCAGTTGCCGGATGCTCGCGACTTCGAACGGCCACTGCTCCGGGCTGATGTTGCCTGCCTGGGGATCGGTCCAGACCAGATAAAACGGCCCCGCGCTGTGCTTGCCCGCAGACAGGGCGGGCCATGGCCGGGCCGGATCCTCGATCGCCAGCCAGGCTCTGGCGCCCTGGGCATTGAGCAGGGGCGCGGCTGAGAGCTCTGCGGCAAATCCGTCCAGCGCCACTGCCTGCAGATGGTCGTCTGGCTTGATCCCGGTCAGCAACGCAGCGATGGGCACGGCACGGTAGGTCATCTCGCGTTTGTAAGACACATCGTTGCTGATGGTGATGGTCTGCACCTGCGGATGCTTGAGCAGCTCGGCGGTTTGCCAGGTGCGCGAGTTCTCGCCCAGCTGAAGATCCAGCTGTGCGGCAGAAAGGGGCGTACTGAGCAGCAAGGCCCCGAGCAGAGTGAGCGTTTTCAAATGATCGCCGTCCATGTCGTGGAGAGTGCCGCGAAGGTTGGCACACCCACGCCGGCCCGGGTAGCGGGCCAGTCACATTTCTACGGCGGCGATAACAAAAGGCGCTTAAATCAGCCGATGACCTTGGTCAGGTTCGGCAAAATCAACAACAGCGTGGTGGCGAAAAGAATGAGCCCGGCTTGACGTACTTTCGATTGTTTGAACATGGCTTGACCGCCTTTATTGTTATTTCCTGATGCCTGCCTGCATATCTCCATGACGGCAGAGCGTTGCACTTCCTGTCCGACGAGCGCCTCGGCAAAACCCGACGACAACTTCGTACATGATTACCTTAGGGCCCGCGTCACTCTTGGCTTAGATCTATTTCATATGGGGAGATATCCATAGGCTATGAAAATAGCATGAGGCCTATTGCCAGCTTCTTTGCCGCCCGTTTGCTAGACCTCTCGCCGACCTGAAACGGTTAATCCCGTAGCACGCTACCGTTCGTCTGAGCGTGTGCGTCAATGGTGCTGAGCGTTGTGGTCATTGAATGTGGTGGGCTGAGGCATCAGGTTAAGGCTTCCTGAAGATCAAAAGATCGCAGCCTTCGGCAGCTCCTACATTAATCGCGTTGTCCCTGTAGGAGCTGCCGAAGGCTGCGATCTTTTGATCTTCAACTACAACAGGTGAGGACGTCATGACCCAAGCTTTGATTTTCGACGCGTTACGCACGCCCCGGGGCAAAGGCAAGGCCGATGGCGCCTTGCACAGCGTCAAACCGATTAATCTGGTCGCCGGCCTGATGACCGCGCTGCAGCGGCGCATGTCCCTGGACACCAGCCAGGTCGACGACGTGGTGCTGGGGTGCGTGACGCCCATCGGTGATCAAGGCTGCGACATCGCCAAGACGGCGGCGCTGGTGGCGGACTGGGATATCAGCGTGGCGGGTGTGCAGATCAACCGGTTTTGCGCCTCGGGGCTCGAGGCGGTGAATCTCGGGGCGATGAAAGTGCGTTCCGGTTTTGAAGACCTGGTGGTGGTCGGCGGCGTCGAATCCATGTCCCGGGTGCCCATGGGCAGCGACGGCGGGGCGTGGGCCCTGGACCCGCAAACCAACCTGCATACCCATTTTACCCCGCAAGGCGTGGGCGCCGATCTGATTGCCACACTGGAAGGCTTCAGTCGTGAACAGGTCGACGCCTACGCGCTGCATTCCCAGCAAAAGGCAGCGCGGGCTCGGGCCGATGGCTCGTTCAGCAAATCCCTGGTGCCGGTACAGGATCAGAACGGCATCGTCCTGCTCGATCATGATGAATTCATTCGCGCCGACACGACTCTCGAAGGGTTGGGCAAGCTCAAGCCGAGCTTCGAAATGATCGGCCAGTTGGGCTTCGACGCCACTGCGCTGCGGGTCTACAGCCATGTGGAGCGGATCAACCACGTCCACACCCCCGGCAACAGCTCCGGCATCGTCGATGGTGCAGCGCTGATGCTGATTGGCTCCGAGGCCAAGGGCCGGGCACTGGGCTTGCAACCCCGGGCGCGGATCGTTGCCGCGGCGGTGACCAGCACTGACCCGACCATCATGCTCATGGGGCCCGCCCCGGCCACGCGCAAGGCCCTGGCGAAGGCCGGTTTACGGGTCGAGGATATCGATCTGTTCGAGGTCAACGAGGCCTTCGCCTCGGTGGTGCTGAAGTTCATCAAAGACATGGCCATCGACCCGGACAAGGTCAACGTCAACGGCGGCTCCATCGCCATGGGGCACCCATTGGGCGCCACCGGCTGCGCAATCCTTGGCACCTTGCTCGACGAACTGGAAGCCCGCCAGCTGCGCTACGGCCTCGCGACCCTGTGTGTCGGCGGCGGCATGGGCATCGCCACGATCATCGAACGCCTCTGAGCCCCGACTTCAAGGAACATCGTCATGACCGAAGCCATCCGTTACGAAAAGGGCCAGGACCAGATCGTCGTCCTGACCATTGATATGCCGGGCCAGAGCGCCAACACCATGAATGCGCTGTACCGCGACGCCATGGCGGACTGCGTGAAGCGCCTGGTCGAAGAGAAAGCGTCGATAGCCGGCGTCATCATCACCTCGGCGAAAAAGACTTTCTTTGCCGGCGGCGACCTCAATGAACTGATCAAGGTCGGCAAGCCCGAGGCCAAGGCCTTCTACGACATGGTATTGACCCTCAAGGCCCAGCTGCGCGCCCTGGAAACGCTCGGCAAACCCGTGGTCGCCGCGATCAATGGCGCAGCGCTCGGCGGTGGCTGGGAAATCTGCCTGGCGTGCCATCACCGCGTGGCGCTGGATCATTCCTCGGTGCAGCTTGGCCTGCCGGAGGTCACCCTGGGCCTGCTGCCGGGCGGCGGCGGGGTCGTGCGCATGGTGCGCCTGCTGGGGATCGAGAAAGCCTTGCCGTATCTGCTGGAGGGCAAGAAGGTGCGGCCTCAACAGGCCCTGCAGGCCGGTTTGATCGACGAGCTGGCGCAGGACCCGCAAGAGTTGCTGAGCAAGGCCCGGGCCTGGATCCTGGCCAATCCGGCCGCCGTGCAGCCATGGGATGTGAAGGGCTACCAGATTCCCGGCGGCACGCCATCGCACCCCAAAGTCGCGCAGATGCTGGCGATCGCGCCATCGATCCTGCGCAGCAAAACCCAGGGCTGCATGCCCGCGCCGGAAAAAATCCTCTGTGCGGCGGTGGAAGGGGCCCAGGTTGATTTCGACACCGCGCACCTGATCGAGACCCGCTACTTCACCGAGTTGACCACCGGCCAGGTGTCGAAAAACCTGATCGGCACCTTCTGGTTTCAACTCAACGAAATCAACGCCGGCGGCTCCAGGCCCCAGGGGCATGCCCCGTTCACCACGCACAAGGTCGGCGTGCTGGGTGCCGGGATGATGGGCGCGGGCATTGCCTTCGTCAGCGCCTCGGCGGGTATCGAGGTAGTGCTCAAGGACATCAGCCTGGCCGCAGCAGAGAAGGGCAAGGTCCACTCGGCGACACTGCTGGATAAAAAAGTCGCTCGCGGGCAGCTGTCATCCGAGCAGCGCGAAGCGATTCTGGCGCGGATTCTACCGAGCGAAAATGATGCTGACCTGGCCGGCTGCGACCTGATCATCGAAGCTGTGTACGAGGATCGGGAGCTCAAAGCCAAAGTGTCCTCGGCCGCGCAGAAAGTCGTCGGTGCCCAGGCGGTGATTGCCTCCAACACGTCCACCTTGCCGATCAGCGGCCTCGCTACCGCCGTGCCGGACCAGACCCGGTTCATCGGCCTGCATTTTTTCAGCCCGGTGGAAAAAATGCCCCTGGTGGAGATCATCAGAGGCTCGCGCACCAGCGATGAAACCCTGGCCCGGGGTTTTGATTTCGTCCTGCAAATCAAGAAAACCCCGATCGTCGTCAACGACAGCCGTGGATTCTTCACCTCGCGGGTGTTTGGCACTTTCACCAACGAAGGCATTGCCATGCTCGGCGAAGGCGTCAGCGCGGCGATGATCGAAACCGAGGCGCGCAAGGCGGGCATGCCGATTGGACCGCTGGCGATTTCCGACGAGGTTTCCCTGAGCCTCATGAGCCACATCCGCCAGCAAACCGCCAAGGACTTGCAGGCGGAGGGCAAACCGCTGATCGAGCATCCAGCCTTTGCGGTGATCGATCTGTTGCTCAACGAGTACAAGCGTCCTGGCAAGGCCGCAGGCGGCGGGTTCTATCAATACCCAAGTGGTGGCCAGAAGTACCTGTGGCCGGAACTGAAAACACGCTTCGAAACGGCCGACGGGCAGATCTCGCCCAAGGACGTGCGCGACCGCCTGCTGTTCGTGCAGGCCATCGAAACCGTGCGGTGCCTGGAGGAGGGCGTGCTGACTTCGACGGCGGATGCCAACATCGGCTCGATTTTCGGCATCGGCTTTGCGGCCTGGACCGGCGGCGCGTTGCAGTTCATCAACCAGTACGGCGTGCAAGACTTCGTCGCTCGCGCGCAGTACCTGGCCGAGCAATATGGCGAGCGATTCACGCCGCCGGCACTGCTGCTGGAAAAAGCGGCCCGGGGGGAGACGTTTTAGGGGACCGATGATGCCTGTGGGGCTTGCCTTGTCACGGTGTTTCGAGGCAGGCTCTGGGTGTGCATTATTCCCATCACGTGTCAGGTATTTTTTATGTCGTTACGCATCTGCATTCTGGAAACCGACATCCTGCGTCCGGAACTGGTCGATCAATATCAGGGTTACGGGCAGATGTTCCAGCGTCTGTTCACGCAGCAGCCAATTGCCGCCGAGTTCACGGTGTACAACGTGATGCAGGGCGAGTATCCCGACGATGAGCAGGTGTTCGATGCTTATTTGGTCACCGGTAGCAAGGCCGATTCCTTTGGCACCGACCCTTGGATAGAAACCCTCCGGGCTTATCTGCTCAAGCGCTACGAGCGCGGCGACAAGTTGCTCGGCGTGTGTTTCGGTCATCAGTTGCTGGCGCTGCTGCTGGGCGGCAAGAGCGAGCGCGCCTCTCAAGGATGGGGTGTCGGCACCCACAACTACAAGCTCGCGGCCAAGGCGCCGTGGATGAGCCCGGTCGTGGAAGAGCTGACGTTGCTGATCAGCCACCAGGACCAGGTCACCGCGCTACCGGAAAACGCCACAGTCATCGCCTCCAGCGATTTCTGCCCGTTTGCCGCGTATCACATCAACGATCAGGTGCTGTGCTTCCAGGGGCATCCAGAGTTCATCCACGACTACTCGCGAGCGCTGCTGGAGATCCGCCAGCAGGCCCTGGGTGAGCAGATTTACCAGAAGGGCGTGGCCAGCCTGGACCATCAGCACCACGGCGCGACCGTGGCCGAATGGATGATGCGGTTCGTGGCGCACAAGCCAGAGCTCAAAGCGGTCTAGCCGAAAGCTCTGGGAGCAAGGCTTGTGAGCGCAAAACTGTGGGAGCAAGGCTTGCCCGCGATCGAGTGCGCAGCGCTCGCCTTGCTCCTACAACCACCCCGATCTCTTGAAACTCGCCCATAAACTCACACAGCCCACCGCAATAAACCCCAGCACCGCAAAATATCCGTAGTGCCAGGTCAGCTCCGGCATGTTCTGGAAGTTCATCCCGTAGATCCCGGCCACCGCCGTCGGGAACGCCAGAATCGCCGCCCATGCCGCAAACTTGCGCTGCACCACGCTTTGGCGTGATGCCTCCAGCAACACCCCGACCTCGATCGTCTGGCTGGCAATGTCGGCCAGGGTCGTGAGGTCTTCCATCTGCCGGGTGACGTGGATCTGCACGTCGCGAAAGTACGGCCGCATGTTTTTGTCGATGAAAGGAAAGCTGAGCCTCTGCAGCTCCTCGCCAATCTCCACCATGGGCGCTGCATAACGCCGCAGGCGCACGACATCGCGACGCAGGCCGTGGAGCTTCTGGATATCGCGTTCATTCAGCGCGCTGCACAACACATTGCGTTCCAGCTCATCGATCTCGGCGTGGATCGCTTCGCCCACCGGCTGGTAGTTTTCGATCACGAAGTCGAGGAGCGCATAGAGGACAAAATCTTCCCCGTGCTCCAGCAGCAGCGGACGTGCCTCACAACGTTGTCGGACGTAGGCGTAGGACGCCGAATGCCCATTTCGCGCAGTGATGATGTAGCCGTTGCCGGCGAAGATGTGGGTTTCAATGAACTCGAGTTTTCCGTGTTCATCGCGGATGGGCGAATAGGTGACGATAAACAGCGCGTCGCCGAAGGTCTCGAGCTTGGGCCGGCTGTGTTTCTCCAGGGCGTCTTCAATGGCCAGTTCGTGCAGGTTGAACTGGCGTTGCAGGTTGGCCAGTTCCTGGGCATCGGGCTCTTCCAGCCCGATCCAGACAAAGTGGTCAGGCTTGGCAGCCCAGGCAGCGCCCTCGTCGAGGGTGATGTTGGTAACTTTTTTCCCGGCGCTGTAAACCGCAGCCGCAACAACTCTACCCATGGTGTTGGTTCACTTCTGATTAGCAGGCAGTGTCCAGCTTAGCCCGTAGGAGCTGTCGAGTGAAACGAGGCTGCGATCTTCTTACACTGTCGCCTGTACGCTCGGCCATCCATGGCCAAGATCGACTAGCCCGCCAGAATCTGCCGATCCATCGAAGCAATGCACTCACGCATCTGCTCGCGACATTGCTCGATCAATGCCGGCATATCATCCAGGCTCAACCCGGCCGTAGGAATTGCCGGCAAAGAGCGGATCAGAATCTTCCCGCTATCCCAGCGATTCAGGCGCATGTGCTTCACATAAGTGCTGACGCACACCGGCACAATCGGCACCCCGGCAGCGATCGCCATCTGGAACGCACCTTTCTTGAACGGCAGCAGATCTTCACCCAGGTTACGCGTGCCTTCCGGAAACACCCAGATCGAAGTGTTTTCATTCTGCAGCGTATGAGTCGTCGTCAACATCGACTTGCGCGCCTTCTGCGCATTGCCCCGGTCGATCAGCACGTTACCGGCCAACCAGAACAACTGCCCGAACAGCGGTACCCACTTCAGGCTCTTCTTGCCGATGCACACGGTGCGGTACGGAACCACGTTGCCGAACACGAAAAGATCATAGTTGGACTGATGGTTGGCGATGATCACGCAGCTCGCAGGCTTGTCCATCAACGGGCCAACTTCGGCCTTTACCCGCAGGCGCAGGATACACATGGCCGGCCAGGCGTAGAGGCGGGCGCACAGGCGGCTGTTGTCCGGGTTGAAAGGTCGGCACAGGCCGAGAATCACGCCCAGCACACCGGCGAGAATAAAGTGCAATCCCATCAATAACATACGAAACGCGAACAGCATTTAGAGGCCCCACCGGGACAAAAGGTGGCGCAGTGTACGGATGTGCACTGTTTTCGGCAATTGTCGCTATAGAGTTCGGAGATAGGCGATGTTTAAGCACATGTTTCCGACTTGTGTGTCAGACGCGTCCTAGAGCTGTCGTAGGATTTTTAACCGATGGGTAAGAAAAAGCCCGACACGAGGGTCGCAAAGCTTTGTAGGAGCGAGCTTGCTCGCGAAGAACTCGTGGACACCGCGTTTTCCCAGGCTTCACGCGTGATCGTTGACGTTTTTCGCGAGCAAGCTCGCTCCTGCAATGAGCAGCATGACCGCACAAGGGTCGGGCTTCTCAGTGGCGCCAGTCCGGGCTTAGCCCATATGTTGCTGATCCAGGACGATGGCGTTGTCCAGCGTCTCCAGCAGCGCCTTGCGCACTTTCAGCTTGGTGTTCTTGTGCGCGGTCATGTTGATCTTCTTCAACTGCCGGGCAGCAGCCAGCGCAGCCCCTTGCAGTTCATCGGCAGACACCACGACGTCAAGGAAACCTGCGTCCACGGCACTTTGCGGATTGAACATCTCGCCATTGATCACGGAGCGGTGGAAGGCCGACTTGCGCAGTCGATCGCGCGCCAGCTCGATGCCGGCATGGTGCATGGTCATGCCGATCTGCACTTCGTTAAGGCCGATGCTGAAAGCCCCCTCGACCCCAATGCGGTAATCCACCGACAACAGCAGGAACGCACCCTTGGCCACCGCATGTCCGGTGCATGCAACGATCACCGGGAACGGGTGCGCCAACAGGCGGCGAGCCAGCGTCGAGCCAGCCGTGACCAGGGCTACGGCTTCCTTGGGACCGGACGTCATGACCTTCAGGTCATAACCCCCCGACAAAATCCCGGGCGTGCCGGTGATGATCACCACCGCGCGATCAGTCACCGCCTGATCCAGCGCAGCATTGAACGCGGCAATGACGTCCGGCGAGATCGCATTGACCTTGCCGTTGCTCAAGGTCAGTGTCGCGATACCGTCTTCGAGGTGGTAGGAGATCAACTCACTCATGACGCGGTTCCTTGTATGAAAGATGAGGCAGACGTTACCCACCACCGTAGGCCAGGTAAAGCGCCGTGACTGACTCGCCGGTCACCCCGTGTCGCCGCTCAGCGCCTGGCCAGCCACCGCCGCTGTGCCATCCCCTCTATATAGAAGGGGCGGCCAAGCCGGAGATTGGCAGGTTTGCCATGGCCTGCGCGTAGCCAGAACAACTAAATCGCTAACCGCATGAAAATTCTGAAAAAAATATTTGCCATCGGAAAAGCTTTCGACTACATTAGCGCGCCTCGACAGACAGAACATGTTTGAAGAGATACGGTGAAGTGTCCGAGTGGCTTAAGGAGCACGCCTGGAAAGTGTGTATACAAGAAATTGTATCGAGAGTTCGAATCTCTCCTTCACCGCCACATTAAGTAAACACAAACCCCTGATTTTCCTAGAGAAAGTCGGGGGTTTGTGGTTTTTGGTGTCTGAAAAAGACCGTATGGGAACGACATGGGAATGCGGCGGGCTCGAAGGCCTGTTTCGTATTCTTTAAATGTCATGACAAAAATTTTGCCTCCATAGATTTTTGTACATACAATAAAGCGATGCAAATAACCTTCGATCCCGCCAAGCGTGACAAAACCCTGTTCGAGCGGGGTGTTGATTTTGCCGACGCTGGTGCCGTTTTTGCCGGGCATCACTTCACAGGCGAAGACACACGACAGGAATACGGAGAGGTCCGCTTTATCACCTTGGGGCTGCTGATCGGTCGAATGGTTGTAATTGTCTGGACACCTCGCGGCGAGGCCCGCCGCATCATCTCTATGAGGAAAGCCAATGAACGCGAACAAGTGCAATACCGAAGCCGCCTGGGTTGACCCAGATGATGCACCTGAGCTCACAGACGCTTTCTTTAAGCGCGCTGACGAGTTCAACGGCACGCGACTTGTCCGGCGCGGTAGACCCAAGGCGGACGTGGTGCGCGAGCGGATCACGATCCGACTGGAGCCAGACGTGTTGGCTCAATTCAAGGCATCTGGCCCAGGTTGGCAAACGCGGATGAATGCCGCCTTGGCCGACTGGCTCAAGACACATACACCAGGTGATTTGAAAGCATAGCCACCGACCGGAGTAGGTCGGCGGGAGTCTGGCGCCCGTAGAGGTCGGGGCAGCAGCGCGGGAACGGTGATGAGCCGTTACCCGCGTTTTTTATGGGCGTTGTTTGTGCTGCCCCTCTGGCCTGCTCCAGCGGGAGGACAGTGGAAAGGTGGGGATCTTAATTCGTGAAGTGTGCTGTTAACATCCAGCCCTGGCCACTCACCTCTCGAATGGAATCGATCCTCATGCCACTGCCTGACACCACCTACCCGAAAATCGCCAAGTCGGCCGCCACGCTGCTGATGTCGATCCTGCCATGCCTGGCTTTCGCGGTCACGCCAACAACTTTCCCGGACGCTGCAGCCAGCGACCCCGCCAAACTTGGCTGGATGGTCGGCTCGCCGCCGCCCCCAGAGCGCACCGTGCGGTTTGCCGATGGTAGTTATTTCCAGTTTCCGGCGATGCGCTGGAGTGTTTCCAACTTCCGGCAGCTGATGCCCACCGTCAACGTGTCCCGCGGGCTGGGTGAGCCTGTTGCGCTGGAGTCAGCCTTGCGCCAGGACATCGATGCGCTGAGTTTTACCCCGCTGGGTGCTCAGCAGTCGATGACCTGGGAGCAGTCGCTGGCGGCGACTTATACCGACGGGATTGTGGTGCTGCATCGCGGCAAGCTGGTCTATGAGCGTTATTTCGGTGTCCTGGGCCCGCAAGGTCAGCACGCGGCGATGTCAGTGACCAAGTCGGTGGTGGGCACACTCGGTGCCACGTTGGTGGCTGAAGGGCAGATTGACGATAACAAGCGAGTGGTCGAGTACGTGCCTGAACTGGCGGGATCGGCGTTCGGCAATGCAACGGTGCGCCAGGTCCTGGATATGACCACCGGCCTCAAATTCAGCGAAGACTACGCCGACCCGAAGGCTGATGTCTGGGCCCATGGCCGGGCGGGGAGTCCGTTGCCTTTCGCCAAGGACTATACCGGGCCGCGCAGTTACTTCGAGTACCTGCAGACAGTGCAGCCCCAGGGTGAGCACGGTGCCGCGTTTGCCTACAAGACGGTGAACACCGATGTCCTGGGTTGGATTATCGCGCGTGCGACCGGTCGTAACGTGGCGCAGTTGCTGTCGGAGCGTATCTGGAGCCGCTTGGGAGCGGAGCAGGATGGGTATTTTTCCGTTGATTCCATCGGCACGCCGTTCGCCGGTGGTGGGCTGAATACCGGGCTGCGTGATCTGGCGCGATTCGGTGAGATGTTGCGTAATGACGGCCGCTTCAATGGCCAGCAGATTGTGCCCAAGGCGGTGATCGACGACATCCGTCGCGGTGGCGATAAACAGGCGTTTGCCAAGGCCGGTTATGACTTGCTCAAGGGCTGGAGCTATCGCTCGATGTGGTGGGTGACGGACAAGGAGGGCGGGGCGTTCATGGCGCGCGGGGTGTATGGCCAGAGGATTTATGTCGATCCCAAAGCCGAGCTGGTGATCGTGCGGTATGCATCGCACCCGGTCGCAGCCAACGCCGCCAATGATCCGGTGACGCTGCCGGCCTTCGAGGCGCTGGCTCGGCATCTATCCCGCTAGAACCAGAGTCCATTCGTCGGGCGCGCTGTGATATGAATGACAAGTCCAGTCGTGACCGACTAGTCTCAAAATCCTTGGTGATCGATATGGTTCGGGCAAATAGGGCTTGCCGGTGTCGATCCCGCGTTTGAAGGGGCGAAGTGATGACTGAACCGTATATCGAAGACGACGGGTCCGAGTTTCCGATCAACAATTGCGTCCAGTGTGGCCAGACCGAATACGTGGCCAGCTTTGGGGAGGACAAGCACCAGGTTGGCAAGATCAAATCGATGGTGAGCCAAGGACCCAAGGCGAAGTTCCTGCCCAGGGTAGCGGCCGCTTCCAGAAAGTAAGCAGCCATCTGACAACCCCGCTGAACAGCGGGGTTTTTTATGTGCGCCGAAACAATTTAACCAGGCGTGTTGATCTCAAATTCTTTCACAACTTTTTCACAAGGGTTTGCGTAGTCTCAGCTCATCCGTTAGAAAGCAAGTCCTGGCCCGTTTCCCCAGCGGGCTTTTTTTTGCCTGTCATAAAACCTTTTCCCATATCGCTGTCCAATCGTCGCTGTTTCCAGCAACGGAGGATTTGTGTGGACGTTTCCTCCGCAGGGGCATTCAATGCCCGGGTTTCGGTTTCTCCCTATTTTTTGAGGTTTTTGTCATGCGTTTAACACTGCCTGCTCTGGTTCTGGGACTTTTCGTTGCGCAAGGCGCGATGGCCGCTGGCGATGGCACGGCCGCGATCGGCGGCGGCCTGGGCGGCGCCTTGGGTAACGTGGTTGGCCAAAGCATGGGCGGCAGCACGGGCGCAGCAGTCGGCGCAGGCGTCGCGGGCGCAGCCGGCAGCGCTGTTGCCGCACGTAAAGGCAGCCGCACCAAGGCTGCGATCGGCGGTGGTGTTGGCGCTGCAGGTGGCTCGGTGATTGGTAACAGCCTGGGCGGCAAGACCGGTTCCACCATCGGCGCAGGCCTGGGCGGTGCATTGGGCGGTGGCGTCGGCAGCAACCTCAGCAAGGGTCACAAGCGTCACTGATCCTGGCGGATCGATACAAAAGCCGGGAGTGCGCTGAGCACCGTAGGAGCGAGCTCGCTCGCGAAAAACCAGAGGACGCCGCGGAGTGTCTGGGGCCCCGCGTCATCGTTAACGACCATCGCGAGCAAGCTCGCTCCTACAAAAAGCGCCTTAACAACAGAGCATCATGGCTAATTGCCTGGCTTTTGCGTTTATGAACGTTTCTGTCCGCAGAGGCTCAAAGCCATTACATCCCCAACGCATGCGAGGTGCACCATGACATCAAAATCCGAAAGCAAACCAGGCGACTGTCGTCGTCAAGGCTTGACGTTGTCTGCATTGGTATTGGGACTGATGGTCAGCCACGGCGCCATGGCCGCTGGCGACGGCACCGCAGCAGTCGGCGGCGGCCTCGGTGGGGCACTCGGGAATGTCGTGGGTCAGCAAATGGGCGGCAGCACTGGCGCGGCCATCGGCGCAGGCGTCGGTGGGGCTGCGGGTAGCGCGGTAGGTGCGCCCAAGGGCAGCCGCACGGCAGCTGCGGTGGGGGGTGGTTTGGGTTCTGCGGGTGGTTCGGTGATTGGCAACAGCCTGGGCGGCTCGACCGGTTCGACCATTGGCGCAGGCCTGGGTGGCGCAGCCGGTGGCGCTGTCGGCAACAACCTGGGTACCGATGACGGTGGTTCGCATTCCAAGGGCAATCACAAGCACAAGAACAAAAACAAATATAAGAATAAGCATCGTTGATCCATCCCTGCACCCTGCGAGGTATGCTCCATGACGCCTGAAACAGAAGGCAAGGAAGAAAAAGGTCCGAGTGGACTGCCGTTTATCAACGATCCGGGAAATGAAGATCCGGGGTCGGTTATGGATGACGCGACAGTGCCGCTCAATGACTCCGATGACGCTGGCGATGTCGACTACGAAGACGAAGAGCTGGACGAAGACGAGCAATAAGCTGCCGACCGACTGTCTCTCTCATAGCACTGCCGTGCCGCCGAGGTCGTCGAACTGTCAGGGCCTGCCATTGCAGGCCCGTCGAGAGGTGGCCCATGAAACCTGTTCCCAAAGCATTCGACCCGGATGAAACGCCTGAGTATCCCCTGCCATCACCCACGGACTCCCTGAGTCGGGATCAACGGCCGCCTGACGAAGACACGGCCGTGGAGCAGTTGCCCGAGGATGATGTGAAGCGTGGGGATGTAGAGGCCGTTCCCGATGATCAGGACATTGCCGATAATGATGCATCGGATGAACCGAGCTGAAGTCGTCGTGGCTGTCGGGTGCGCAACTCTCTGGCCTGCCCCCTGTCAATATCCTGCTGAACCCTTTAATCCGTCGCAGAATCGGTGCTAACGTGCGGGTCCTCTTGTTGTTGAAAACGGATCAGACGCGATGAATGCACCGCTGAACGAATTCGGCCCGATCAAGGCTGTGATTTTCGATATGGACGGCTTGTTGCTGGACACCGAGGGCATCTACACCGAGGTCACGTCGATGATCGTCCAGCGCTATGGCCGGGTGTTCGACTGGAGCATCAAACAGAACATCATCGGGCGCGGCGCAAATGATCTGGCGCGCTACGTGGTCGAGGCCCTGGACCTGCCGATCTCCGCAGAAGAATTCCTGGTGATTCGCGAACCGCTGATGCGTGAGCGTTTTCCACACGCGCTGGCAATGCCCGGCGCACAGGAACTGGTGCGGCACTTGAAGGCGAACAATATCCCCATCGCGGTGGGCACCAGTTCTTCACGTCAGTCGTTCGGCCAGAAAACCACGCTGCACCGGGAGTGGTTCGATTTATTCGATTTCATCGTCACGGCTGATGATCCGGAAGTGGGCGCGGCCAAGCCGGCACCGGACATCTTTCTGACCGCCGCGCGGCGTCTGGGTGTCGATCCGGCCGACTGCCTGGTGTTCGAGGATTCGCCCTTCGGCGTCACAGCAGCGAAGGCGGCGGGCATGACCGCCATTGCCATCCCGGATGCGGCCATGGCGGATGAAATGTACGCACATGCCGATGGCATCCTGCGCACGCTGAAGGCGTTCAAGCCCGCTGACTGCGGCTTGCCGGCGTTGGAATGGGCGTAAACCAGCAGGCATGAAAAAGCCGGCCACCTGATCAGGTGGCCGGCTTTTTCACGCAGGTGTCGCCATCAGGCGCCAAAGCCGCCGTCGATGGTCAGGCTGGCACCCGTGATGTAGCCCGCTTCAGGGCCCACCAGGTACGCCACGAAGCTGGCGATTTCATCGGCATGACCGTAGCGACCTACTGCCATCAGCGGGATCAGGCTGTCGGCAAAGTCACCCTGTGCAGGGTTCATGTCGGTGTCGACCGGGCCGGGTTGCACGTTGTTGATGGTGATCCCGCGCGGGCCGAGGTCGCGTGCCAGGCCTTTGGTCAGGCCGACCAGCGCCGACTTGCTCATGGCGTACGGACCGCCACCGGCGAAGGGCATGCGATCGGCATTGGTGCTGCCAATGTTGATGATGCGACCGCCTTCGGTCATATGCCTGGCAGCGGCCTGGGTAGCAATGAATACGCTGCGTACGTTGATGGCCAGGGTCTGGTCGAAGTCTTCGAGCTTGAAATCTTCCAGTGGCGCAACCGCCAGCACACCCGCGTTGTTGACCAGGATATCCAGCGCGCCGAAGGCTTCGACGGTGGCCGTGACCGCGTGACGGATGGCCTCGGCATCGGCGCTGTCGGCCTTGATGGCCAGTGCCTTGCCGCCATTGGCGGTGATGCTGTTCTGCAATTCTTCGGCTTTTGCCGTGGAGCTTACGTAAGTGAAGGCAACGGCTGCGCCTTCAGCGGCCAGGCGTTTGACGATGGCTGCGCCAATACCGCGGGACCCTCCTTGGATCAAAGCCACTTTACCGCTGAGGTTCTGAGTAGTCATGTCTGTCTCCAAAGTCGCCGGGGCGAGATGCCCCGGTTGATGGAGCCTAGTATCGGTTCGGGACTACCTGCTGGGTAGCCGGTCATCACGATAGTCTGTGTAAACCATAAGTTTATAATGGCTGCTGTGGAAACCATCAGCAGTATCGAATGCTGAGGGCTTCCCAGGGCTGAACAAAGGCTTTTGTCAAACGTCGGTCAAGCGATCCGCCTTCACCACAAGGCCAATGTGTAACTCAGGATCAGCCGTGTCTCATCCAGGTCATTGCTGAAGTTCGAGCGGACCGTCGCATTTCGAACCTTGACCCCAAGATTCTTCAGCGAACCGCTTTGCACCACGTAGCCGATATCGGTGTTTCGCTCCCATTCTTTCCCCGAATGACTGCCCGCTACCTGCACATTGTCGCCGTTGACGTAACGGGTCATGAAGGTGAGGCCGGGAATGCCCAGTGCGGCGAAGTTGTAGTCATAGCGCACCTGCCATGAGTGCTCATCGGTGTTGGCAAAGTCGTTGATCTGCACAAAGTTGACCAGGTAGGGGTCGCTATTGGCGATGTACGGGAACGGGTCGTCACCGCTCATTCGCTGATAGGCGCCGGTCAATACGCTGGAGCCAAGGGTGTAGGCCACTTGCCCGTTCGCTGCACGGTTGTCGAGTGGGCGGAAATTACCGTCGTCGGTACTTTTCGAATAACGCAGGTCGAACTTGAGCGACTGTTGCGCGGCGAGAGGGATTTCATAAACTACGCCGCCAAAGTACTGGCGATAGACATTTTCCAGGTTGCCGTAGAACAGGCTTGTACTCAGGGCTTTATTAAAACTGTAGGTGCCGCCGGCAAATCGGAAATCATCACTGACGCCGCCGATGCGGTTACCCGTGAAGTCCTGGTAGTTTGAAGAACTGTTAAACTTGATTTGCTGTAGTTTGCCGCCTTGCAGGGCCAATTGGTCGATATCTTTTGAGGTCAGCAGCGCTCCTTCGAAGGTCGAAGGCAACAGGCGCGTGTCATTACTCGACACTACTGGCGTACGGAAAGCCAGGGAGCCGACTTTGAGTTCCGTTGCAGAGACCTTCGCCTTGGCCGTCAGGCCCAGCTTGGAATACTCGCTTTGCGAACCGCGGCCGTTCTTCGAGCTGAGGTCAGCGGGCAACAGGCCGGTTCCACCGGACCCATCACCGCCGTCAAGCTTGATGCCGAGCATGCCGATGGCATCAAGGCCAACGCCAATAGTGCCTGCGGTATAACCCGACTCGATGCGCAGCATCGCGCCCTGCGCCCACTCCGCCGCAGCGTCACGCTCTGCCGTGGGCGGGCCGTTACGAAAGTCACGACTGAAGTAAAAGTTGCGCAGTTCCACACTCGCTTTGCTGTCGGCAATAAAGTCGGCAGAGGCGGTCACTGGTAAAACCAGCGCGCAGGTACCCGCAATGGCAAAAGCCTTGTTGATTGACATGCTCTTGATGCTCCAGATAAACGGCAGCTTTTAATGGTCAGGTTTTATTGTTTTTTTCATGAAAAGTTACAGCTGAACTTTTCTGCGGGCAGCACGCGGCAAACGGGTGGTTAACCCGTTGCGCGACTACCTGTAAAAGGAAAAGCTTTAAATCAAGCCAGGGTCTTGATGCGGCCAATCACCGAGCCGGCTTCAAAATAGTCACCTGCCTGTTTGGCGATCTGCACCTGGCCTTCACAAGGTGCAAGGACCGAAGTTTCCATCTTCATGGCTTCTACAACGGCGATGACCTGCCCGGCACTCACCGACTCGCCGTCTTCGACCACCCAGGTATGCAGATTACCCGCCACGGGGGTCAGTACCGCCTGCGGGTCAATGACCTCGGATGGGGCCGCGCTTTCGCTGGTGGTACCCGCTGCATTCAGGCTGACGCCGCGCAGCAGTGCAGCCGGAAGGCCCAGTTCGTGGCGTTTGCCGTCGATCTCGACAAACGTACGCAGGATTTCCGGGTCGGCCGATACAGCAGCACGTGGGGCGAGCGTGATCTGCTCGGCGAAATCGGTCTCGATCCAGCGCGTGTGTACGGCGAATGTATCGGTACCGGTGAAGTCATCATGGTCCATGACGGCCCGGTGGAACGGCAGCACCGAGGCGATGCCCTCGATGTTGAACTCAGCCAGTGCGCGCCGGGCGCGGACGATAGCCTGTTCGCGAGTGGCGCCGGTGACGATCAGTTTGGCCATCATCGAATCGAAGGTGCTGGGCACTCGCGAACCGCTTATAACGCCGCTGTCCAGGCGCACGCCCGGGCCAGACGGTGGCAGGAAATGGGTGATCTGACCGGGGGTGGGCAGGAAGCCTTTGCCCGGGTCTTCCGCGTTGATGCGAAACTCGAAGCTGTGGCCACGCGGGGTCGGCGTCTCGCTGAAGGACAGCGGCAAACCATCGGCGATCCGCAATTGCTCGATCACCAGGTCAACCCCGGTGGTCTCTTCAGTCACCGGGTGCTCGACCTGCAAGCGGGTATTGACCTCAAGGAACGACAGGGTGCCATCCTGGCTGAGCAGGAACTCCACCGTACCGGCACCGACGTAGCCCGCCTTGGCGCAGATATCCTGGGCAGACTGATGAATACGCTGGCGCTGTTGGTCGCTGATAAAGGGCGCAGGCGCTTCCTCCACCAGCTTCTGATTGCGCCGCTGCAAGGAGCAGTCACGCGTGCCGACGACGACGACCTTGCCGTGTTTGTCGGCGAGGATCTGCGCTTCGATGTGCCGGGGACGGTCGAGGAACTGCTCGACGTAGCATTCGCCACGACCGAAGGCCGCTTCTGCTTCGCGTACGGCTGAGGCGAACAATTCAGCCACCTCATCCATGCGCCATGCGACTTTCATGCCGCGTCCTCCGCCTCCAAAAGCTGCCTTGATGGCAATTGGCAGGCCGTGCTGCTCGGCAAAGGCCAGTACTTCGGCGGCGCTTTCGACTGGGCCAGGCGTACCGGCCACCAGGGGGGCACCGACCAGGTGGGCAATTTTTCGCGCCTCGACCTTGTCGCCGAGCACGTCGATGGTATCCGGGTTGGGACCGACCCAGATCAGCCCGGCCTCGATCACTGCCCGGGCGAAGTCGGCCCTCTCAGACAGGAAACCATAGCCGGGGTGCACGGCATCGGCGCCGCTGCGTTTGGCGATGGCGATCAGTTTGCCGATGTCCAGGTAGGTCTCGGCCGGGCGCTGGCCATTGAGTGAATAGGCTTCGTTGGCTTGGCGCACGTGCAGGGCGTCGATGTCCGCATCGGCATACACCGCCACAGACTGCACGCCGTAGTCACTGCAGGCGCGGGCGATGCGGACAGCAATTTCACCACGGTTGGCAATCAGTAATTTCTTCATGGGAGTTTGTTCACATCGGCAGTTGATGAAGAGGCTTGCGTATCGGGTTGCATCTCTTTGAAGCCACCCAGAGGGTTGAAGCGAATCTGCGCATTGACCGGGATCTGGCCCGCCAGGTCCAGGTGGTAGCTGGCGACTGCGCCGATCACCGGGTAACCACCGGTCAACGGGTGATCGGCGAGAAACAGCACCGGTTGGCCGCTGGCCGGAACCTGGATGGCGCCCACGGAAGTGCCTTCGCTGGGCAACTCCTGATGGTTGCTGCGTTCCAGCGGCGTTTCACCCGCCAGGCGAATACCAACCCGGTTGGACTGTGAGGTGACGCGCCAGAGCTGGCTGCCCAGACGCTGGATGGCGTCTTCGGTAAACCAGTCAGTGCGCGGCCCCATGACCACGTCGAGGGTCACGATGTTGGCCGCGGTGGGCAGGTCAAAGGCGGGAGATTCGTTCAACGAAACGCTGGTGCCTGTCGTCAGCGCGTTAAAGCCCAGTCGGTCACCGGCCGCGAGAGCAGGGGGGCCGACCTGGGCGAGCGTGTCGGTGGAAAGGCTGCCGAGCACCGCAGTGGCCTCAAAGCCGCCGCGAATCGCCAGGTAACTGCGCAACCCTGCCGAAGGTGAACCCAGGCTGACTTTGTCCCCGGGCTCCAGTTCGATGGGCTGGTAGTTGTCGGCAGACCATTGCAGGCCACTGGCGTTGGTGATGATGACCGGGGTCTGCGCGCCGGTGATTGCGATCACCGCATGGCCATGACAGATGAAGCTCAGGCCGCCGAGCACCGCTTCCACGCAGGCCATGTCCGAAGGGTTGCCGACCGCGCGGTTGGCTGCGCGCAGCGCGCCGAGGTCCAGCGCGCCGGAGCGGGATACGCCTTGGCCGGTCTGGCCGGGGCGGCCCATGTCCTGCAACACGCAGTGCAAGCCGGGCGTAATGATTTGCAGGTAGGCACCGCTGGGGGCGGCGGCGCTTGCCTGCGCAGTGGGGGCGGGCAGGCCACCTGCCGGAAGCGGGCCGGCATCGGTGAACCGCACTTTGTAGCCGGGGCGAAGCAGGGCCGATTCAGCACGGTTCAGGTCCCACATCTGCAACGGCGTGACGCCGATGATCTGCCACCCGCCAGGGCTGGCTTGCGGGTAAACACCGCTGAATTCCCCCGCCAGGGCAACCGCTCCTGCGGGTATGCGGGTACGCGGCGTTTGTCGGCGAGGCACCTGGAAACCCGCACCGCCGGTCAGGTAGGCGAAGCCCGGAGCGAAGCCGCAAAAAGCCACGCTGTAGTCATGGGCGGTGTGGCGTTGAACCACCTCGGCGCGGCTGATCCCCAGCAGGGTGGCGACCTCTTCCAGGTCTTCACCGTTGTAATGAACGGGAATTTCCACCCGGCGATGCTCGATCGCGCGGCGCTGGCTCAGGTCCTGGCCGGCGATATGATTGACCAGCGCCTGCCGCGCAATGGCGCTGGGGCGGAACTGGATCAGCAGGGTACGTGCGGCAGGAATGATTTCTTCCACGCCCGCAATAGGCTCCGCCGTCAGGGCGTCGAACAATGCCAGGGTCTCATCCAGGTCGTTCAATTCGACGAGCAGGGCGTCCAGGTTTACCGGCAAGAAACGCACAGCAGACTCCTAGACGTGGTACGTGCTGTCGGGCACGTCGGTAATGAACATGTGGCCGGGCGAATGGGTGATTGCGAAGGGTACGCCCGAGGCCATGACTGCGGCTTGAGGCGTTACGCCGCAAGCCCAGAACACCGGGACCTCGCCCGGCTCGACGCGCACGGCGTCACCGAAATCGGGCCTAGCCAGGTCGTCGATCCCCAGCAAGCCAGGCTCGCCGACGTGGACCGGTGCGCCATGCACCGAGGGGTAGCGCCCGGAGATACCGCAGGCCTCGGCCACGCGATCAGCGGGGATCGGCCGCATCGAAACCACCATCTCACCCTGCAGGCGCCCGGCCGGGCGGCAGGCACGGTTGGTCAGGTACATCGGCACGTTGCAGCCATCGGCGATATGCCGCACTTCAATGCCTGCCTTTTGCAGGGCTGTTTCAAAGGTAAAGCTGCAACCGATCAGGAAGGCCACCATGTCGTCGTGTTCGGCCCAGGCCTGGGTGGCGTCGCTGACTTCCTCCACCAGCTTGCCGTCACGCCAGATACGGTACAGGGGCAGATCGGTGCGCAGGTCCGCCCCTGCCGCCAGCCGGGTGTGGGGTCTGGCGGCGTCAGTGACGTCAAGCACCGGACAAGCCTTGGGGTTGCGTTGGGCATACAGCAGGAAGTCGTAGGCCCAGTCGCGGGGCAAGGCAATCAGGTTCGCCTGAGTCATGCCCGGGGCGATGCCGGCGGTGGGGGTGACCAGGCCGCCGCGGTAGGCCGAGCGAGCTTCACGGCCAGCGGCGATGGCCGCCTGACGAGCGCGTTCCAGGGCGTTCATGGACGACCTCCGGCAAACGGTTGCAGGGACATGTTGGCCTGTTCCAGCACGCGACGCAGTTCGCGGGCCATGTCCACCGCTGCCGGGCTATCGCCATGGACGCAGATCGAGTCGGCCTGGATGCTGACCAGGCTGCCATCGATCGCTTCCAGGGTGCCGTGCTCAACGAGATGCAGCATGCGTTGGGCGACGAGCTTGGGATCGTGCAGCACGGCGCCGGGCTCGCGGCGAGAGACGAGGGTGCCTTGTGGCGTATAGGCACGGTCAGCGAAGGCTTCGGCGATACACTGCAAGCCCTCGTTACGGGCCAGTTCAATGAGGCTTGAGCCTGCCAATGCAACCAATACCAGGCTGGAGTCGATCGCGCGGATGGCTTCGATCACGGCCAACGCCTGACGACGATCGTGAGCAATGGTGTTGTACAGGGCGCCGTGGGGCTTCACATAGCGCACGCTGCTGCCAGCGGCCTTGGCCAGGCCCTGCAGCGCGCCGATCTGGTAGATCACGTCAGCCGTCAGTTCATCGCTGGACAGGTCCATGTTGCGGCGGCCAAAGCCGACTTTGTCCGGGTAAGCGACATGGGCACCAATGGTGACCTTTTTTGCCACTGCAGCTTTCAGCGTCTGCAGGATGCCGGCCGGGTCGCCGGCGTGAAAACCGCAGGCGACATTGGCGCTGGTCACGACGTCGAGCATCGCGGCATCGTCGCCCATGCGCCAGGCGCCAAAGCTTTCGCCCAGGTCGCTGTTGATGTCTATCGTTGGCATTAACTTGACTCCTTGTTCGTCATCGGGCTCACGCAATGTTGAGGAAGGCAAAGATCGGCCCGACGGATTTGATCGCCATGTACCAGGTCAGCAGGCAGGTCACGGCGCCCAGCAGCAACAACCAGCGTGGGTAATGGTAACCGTCCATGAGGTCGGACCGGCGCCAGCCGACGTAGATGAAGATGCTCAGGCCGATTGGCAGTATCAGGCCATTAAAGCCGCCCGCGAAGAGCAACAATGCCGCCGGAGCCGTGCCCATCAGGATAAAGATCAGCAGCGACAGGGCGATGAACACCATCGTGGCGCGGTTGCGTCCCTTCTCGGTGATGCTCGGCATGAATACGGTGATGAAGGAAATGGACGTGTAAGCAGCGCCGATCACACTGGTGATACTGGCGGCCCAGAGGATGAGGCCGAAGACGCGCAGGCCGATTTGCCCAGCCGCTGCCTGGAAGGCTTGCGCGGCCGGATTGGCGCCCTGACCCGAGGTATCGATGACGACGCCGCTGGCCACCACGCCAAGGATGGCGAGAAACAGGACGTAGCGCATCAGACCGGTGACCAGGATGCCGCTCAGGGCCGCCCTGGTCACTACCTGGAGGTTTTCGACGCCGGTAGTACCGCGGTCCAGCAGTTTGTGAGCCCCGGCATAGGTGATGTAACCGCCGACCGTGCCTCCGACAATGGTGGTAATGGTGGCGAAGTTGATCTGGTCCGGAAGTACGGTCTGGTAGAGCGCTTCACCCAGTGGCGGGTTGGAGGCAAAGGCCACGAACAGGGTCAGGCCAATCATCACCAGGCCCAGCACGACGATCAGCCGGTCGACGGCCAATCCGGCGCGGTGGGAGAGGAAGATGCCGATGGCCAGCAGGGCGCTCAGGCTGCCGCCCCATTTTGCATCAAGCCCCATCAGCGCGTTCAGGCCCAGCCCGGCACCGGCGATGTTGCCGACGTTGAACACCAGGCCGCCGAAGATCACCAGCACCGCCAGCAGGTACCCACTGCCTGGAATCGCTTTATTGGCCACGTCTGCGGCACGCATTCGGGTCAGGGTGACGATGCGCCAGACGTTCAGTTGCACCACGAAGTCGATAAGAATCGACGCCAGGATACCGAACGCAAATGCCGCACCCATCTTGGCCGTGAAGGTGGCGGTCTGGGTAATGAATCCAGGACCGATGGCAGAAGTCGCCATCATGAAAATGGCGGCGATCAGGGAGGACCGTCGCGCCTTGGCAAAATCCTGAGCGGTCTGTGTCCCGGCGGACGGTGTCACGGCTGTCTCTGTCACGGCATCATTCCTTCGGTAGGGGATGATTTGATTGAGCAACGAGCGTGCCAGGTTTCAATCATACGGCTGAAAGTGTTGATGCATGGCTATTTGATTGTTGAACAATCTATTGGCGTTGGTTCCACAATGCGCACCAGTTTGTAACCATATCACTCCTGCGTGTTACTTATTGATGCACACGGCACCCTCGGTTCTTGCTATGCGCTGAGCTCTGATAGAACATCAAAATGACTCTCCCTGACTCTGGACCGCACATGAACGACGTTGCACATTCCCTTCCGCGCTCGCTGGGTGAGTCCATTACCCAGGAGGTCCGCAGGATGCTGGTCGAAGGCGAATTGGTACCGGGCCAACGGCTGTCCGAAGCGGCGCTGGCCGATAGCCTGCAGATCTCCCGCAACACGCTCAGAGAGGCGTTCAGGGTCCTGACCCGGGAGGGTTTGCTCAAGCATGAGCCTAATCGCGGGGTCACTGTGGCGGTGCCTGATATGGCGTCGATTATTGACATCTATCGTGTACGCCGCTTTATCGAATGCAAGGCCATTGCCCAGGGATACCCGCTGCACCCGGGAACATTGCATATGCGTCAGGCGGTGGAGGCGGGCATGCAAGCGCGCGAAGCCAAGGATTGGAAAGCAGTCGGCACCGCTAACATGATGTTCCACAAGGCTATCGTCGAGCTCGCCGACAGTCCGCGATTGGTGGTGTTCTATGGGCAGATATCGGCCGAGCTGCGCTTGGCGTTCGGCCTGCTGGATGACGCCGAATTCCTGCATATGCCTTACGTCGACATGAACATTTCAGTCTTGCGTTGCATAGAAGAGGGGCGACCGGAGGAGGCGACCCGGATGCTCGAAGCCTATCTGGTGCAATCGGAACGCACCGTTCTGGCCGCCTACGAACGCAGCATGAATCGATAGCCAGTCCCTCATGGAAACCTTCAGCAGTATCGAATGCTTTGTACGCAGTGCCGAAGTCGGCAGCTTTGCCGAAGCCGCGCGGCGCCTGAGCCTTACGCCGGCGGCGGTGGGCAAGAGCGTCGCCAAGCTGGAGGTGCGCCTGGGCGTGCGCTTGTTCCAGCGCAGTACGCGCAGCCTGAGGTTGACCGAAGCCGGCCAGCTGTTTCTCGGCGAAGTCAGCACCAGCCTGAACACCATCCAGAACGCCGTGGCCAACCTTGCCAGCGCGCAGGGGCTGCCGGCGGGGACGTTGAAGGTCAGCATGGGCACGATGTTCGGTCGGCTGTACGTGGTGCCCCTGCTAGGCGAGTTTTTGCGGCGATTCCCGGCGATCAACCCTGACTGGCATTTCGATAACCGCCAGGTCGATCTGATCGCCCAAGGGTTTGACGCGGCGATTGGCGGCGGGTTTGACCTGCCCCAGGGCGTGGTCGCTCGCAAGCTGACGCCGGCGCATCGGGTGCTGGTGGCTTCAGCCGAATACCTGTCGAGCCGGGCGCCGATCCTGGAGCCTGAAGATCTCGGGCATCACGACGGTATCCTGATTCGTTCACCGCAAACCGGCCGCGTGCGCTCGTGGCAGTTGACCAGTCGCACCCGGCAACACAGTCCCCTGGTGCTCAAGGCGCGGATGACCATGAGCGATTCCGAAGCAGCCTGTGCCACGGCGGCCCAAGGCTTGGGCGTGGCCTTGGTCAGCATGCCTTTTGCGCTGGGGTATCTGGAGGCGGGGACCTTGCAGCGGGTGTTGCCGGACTGGTGCGTCGACGATGGCAACATTTCCATCTACTACGCCGAACACAAGTTGCTGCCGGGCAAGACCCGGGCGTTTGTGGATTTTGTGATTGAGCAGTTTGCGCAGCAGGGGTTGGGGCAGCGGTTCAGTGCTATCTGAGCAAGGCTATAGACCGAGGTGCAGCCATCGCGGGCAAGCCCGCTCCCACAGGTTCGATGTTAGCTCCAAGTATGTGTACTGCCTGTGGGAGCAAGGCTGCTCCCACAGGCTCGATGTAGTCTCCAATTACAGGTGATACCTGTGGGAGCAGGCTTGCCCGCGATTGGGGCACCTCGGTCTACCGACCAAACCGCCCCGGCCAACCAATGATCTTCTTCGGCCGCGGCGTCGCATAGGTGCGCACCTTGGACGTCGACAAGCCCAGTCGCACCAGTGATTCGGCAATGGTGACCGCCGCTGTCACGCCATCCACGACCGGCACGCCGGTGCGCTGGCGGATCTGCTCGTCCAGCCCGGCCATCCCGCCGCAACCCAGGCAAATCACCTCAGCCTTGTCTTCGAGTACCGCCAATTCCGCCTGGCGGACGATGGCTTCCAGCGCACGCTGCGGATCCGATTCCAGCTCCAGCACCGCCAGGCCACTGGCCCGCACGGAGGCGCAGCGATCCCACAGGCCGGAGAGTTTTAACCGGTCCTCGATCAGGGGCACGGTGCGATCCAGGGTCGTGACCACCGAGTAGGCATGGCCGAGAAACATCGCGGTACTGGCGGCGGCATCGGTGATGTCCACCACCGGCACGTCCAGCAGCTCCTGCAGGCCTTCGCGGCCGTGCTCGCCGTAGCCGGCCTGGATAACCGCGTCGAAAGGCTGGTCGTAAGACATCACCCGGTCCATCACGGCAATCGCTGCCAGGTAACTTTCGAAGTTGCCCTCCACGGAGTCGGCGCCGAAGTAGGGCGTCAGGCCAATAATTTCGGTGCCCGGGGCAGCCACTGCCTGGGCCGAGCGGGCAATGGCCTGGGTGATGGACTCGGTGGTGTTGACGTTGACCACGAGAATTCGCATGGGAAGTCCTTATAGCAGGTGGTTCTGCAGCCCGAAGTCGCCGGGCCGCCAAGGGTTAGTGACTGGCGTTGTCGACCGCGATGGATTCGCCGCTGACGTCAGCGTAATGAGGCTCGCGCCGGGCGATGATCAGGTAGAGCATTCCGGCAATCCCGGCGCCGATCAACCAGGAAAACGGGGACACGCTGTGAAAGCCCGGCACCAGTGCCAGGACGATGGCGATCAGCGCTGCAGGAATGAACGCTGCCACCGCGCGCAGGTTGACGCCGCGGCTGTAGTAATACGCGCCGTCGGGGTCTTCGCTGTACAGCTGCGGCACGTTGACCTGGCCTTTTCGCACCAGCCAGTAATCGACCATGATCACCCCGTACAGCGGCCCCAGCAGGGCGCCCAGGCCGGACAGGAAGTACACGATCACCAGCGGGCTGTTGTAGAGATTCCACGGCAGGATCAGCACCGCAAGGGTAGCGCTGATCAAGCCGGCGCGGCGGAAGGTCAGGTATTTCGGTGCCAGGTTACTCAGCACGAAAGCCGGTGCGACGAAGTTGGCCATGATGTTGACGGCCACGGTGACGATCAGGAACGCCAGGCAGCCCAGCACCAGGAAGAAGGTATTGGGGATAGAGGCAATGATCTCGGTCGGGCTTTCGATGATTCGGCCGTTGATCTGGAATTGCGCGCCGCACAGCAGGACTGTGATGGCGGCGAATACCAGGATGTTTACCGGCAGTCCCCAGAAATTGCCGACCTTGATGGTCTTGCGGCATGGCGAAGAGCGGGCAAAATCGCAGAAATTGAGGATCAGCGTGCCGTAGATGGCCAGCCACAAGGCGCCGCCAGCAAAGATGTTGCGCCACATCTCGGCGCCGCTCAGCGGTTCGCGGATCGACCAGGCGATCGTCGCATCGGCCTGGGTGTACATCCAGCCGGCGAGGGCGGCAACGGTCAGCAGTATCACCGGGCCGGCGAACGCTTCATAGCGCCGCACCATCTCCATGCCGTAGGCCAGGATGGCCAGTTGCACCAGCCAGATAGCGACGAAACACACCCAGCCCAGGCTTGACAGGCCGAGGATCGAGTTGTGGTCATAGTCGGCAAAACCAGGGTGTACTGCCGTCAGCAGCACCCGGAATACTACCGAGGCCAGGTACGTCTGGATGCCGAACCAGGCGATGGCGATAACGGCGCGGATCAATGCAGGAATCTGCGCGCCATGAATGCCGAAACTGATCCGGCTGATCACCGGAAACGGCACGCCGGTTTTCTGGCCCATGTAGCCGGACAGGTTCATGAAGAAGTAAACGAGAGCTGCGCCAATCCCCAGCGACAGCAGAATCTGCCACCCCCCGAGCCCCAGCGCATACAGGCCGATGGCGAAGGAGTAGTTGGCGATGTTGTGCACATCGTTGGTCCACAGGGCGAAAATACTGTAGCGGCCCCAGCGCCGCCCCTCGGCCTTGGTCGGTGCCAGGTCCTTGTTGTGCAGGCGCGGGCTGAGAACAACGGGGCCGTCGCAAGGTTGATCGAGGGATGAGGGAGGGAGGTGTAGATCCAGCGCAATATTGTTATTGGAGAGGCTAGTACGCATTCCGGCAGGCTCCTGAAGCTTGGCGCTGCGATGACTGTGCTTGAGCAAGGGCTCGACAAATCTTCGTCGCGAACGGCAAACATCATTGGTTTCGGGGCATCTGCAGCCTGTACGGGATAGGGCGCTTCAGGCTTGCGGATCTAAAGTGTGTGTATGTTTTGGATCGTGTTGTATACAAAACATGTATGCACTCAAGCGAGATCTGTGCCAGTGAGCGATCTATGAAAGTGGCTGTTAATTTCCTTTTGTTATCAAATTTCGCTAACTATTTGATTATATAGCTAAATAAACTGACTGTTTGATCAGCTATTTATTTCTACAGGCGGGCGTGAGTACCGGATCGGCGGAGGGGGTGAGGGCGGGCAAATGTAACGTTTTGGGGCGATGAAACAAAAAGTGCACACACAAATGGCACCGATGGTGACAGTCGTGTGTACACATTTTTTAGTGAGGCGCAGATTAGGCCTTGGACTTGCCGATGATGTTTCCCGCATGCAACCCGCACTCTTTCTGCGTCGCCTCTTCCCACCACCAACGACCTTCGCGTTCATGCTGGTTCGGCAGCACCGGGCGGGTGCAGGGTTCGCAGCCGATGCTGATGAAGCCGCGCTCGTGCAGGCTGTTGTACGGCAGTTCGAGCATGCGGATGTAGCCCCAGATCTCTTCGCTGGTCATCTGCGCCAGCGGGTTGAACTTGTAAAGGGTGCGTTCGGGGGTGGAAAACGCGGTGTCGATTTCCATCACGGCCACCGCACTGCGCGTGCCCGGGCTCTGGTCGCGCCGCTGGCCGGTCGCCCATGCGCGTACGCCGGACAGTTTGCGCCGCAGCGGTTCGATCTTGCGGATGCCACAGCATTCACCATGACCGTCCTTATAGAAACTGAACAGGCCTTTTTCCTTAACGAAAGGTTCCAGTTTCGTGTAGTCCGGCGACACGAGCTCGATCTCGATCTTGTAGTGCTCGCGCACCTGATCGATGAAGCGGTAGGTCTCTGGATGCAGGCGGCCGGTGTCGAGGCTGAACACCTTGACGTTCTTGTTCAGCTTCCAGGCCATGTCCACGAGCACCACGTCTTCGGCGCCGCTGAAGGATATCCACAGGTCATCGCCGAACTCGGCAAACGCGAGTTTGAGAATGTCCTGGGCAGATTTATTGGCATAGGTCGTGGCGAGTTCCACGACATCGAACGATGGGCTCATCAGGGCGGCTTCCTACAGGTCGGTGGCGCTGGGCGCTCTATATGGGGCTGATGGTAACAAAATCCGACAAGCGCTGGCGCGTCTTCTGCGTTGCGCAGGCTAGTGCGAGTGGTTAGAGTTCGGCAGTCTTTTTGCTCGCTCGACTCAATAATCACTACAAATGGGAGTGTCTTGTGGAAATTGCTTGCCTGGATCTTGAAGGGGTACTGGTTCCCGAAATCTGGATCGCCTTCGCCGAAAAAACCGGGATCGAATCCCTCAAGGCCACCACTCGGGACATTCCCGACTACGACGTGCTGATGAAACAGCGCCTGCGGATTCTCGACGAGCACGGCCTGAAGCTGTCCGATATCCAGGAAGTGATCGCCACGTTGAAGCCTCTGGACGGTGCGGTGGAGTTCGTCAATTGGCTGCGTGAACGCTTTCAGGTGGTGATCCTGTCAGATACGTTCTACGAATTCTCCCAGCCGCTGATGCGCCAGCTGGGTTTCCCGACACTGCTGTGCCATCGGCTGATTACCGATGACGCCGGTCGAGTGACGAGCTATCAGTTGCGTCAGAGAGACCCCAAGCGCCAGTCGGTCCTGGCTTTCAAGAGCCTTTATTATCGTGTGATCGCAGCAGGGGATTCGTACAACGACACGACGATGCTGGGCGAAGCGGATGCGGGGATCCTGTTCCATGCGCCGGACAATGTAATCCGCGAGTTCCCGCAATTCCCGGCGGTGCATACCTTTGAGGAGCTCAAGCAGGAGTTCATCAAGGCCTCGAACCGGGCCCTGACCTTGTAAACACAAATCCCCCATATCCCCCGATCTCCCCCGTAGGAGCTGCCGAAGGCTGCGATCTTTTGATCTTGACCTTAAAAATCAAAGTCAAAAGATCGCAGCCTGCGGCAGCTCCTACAGGGATGGTGTTGTTCAGTCGATTGATCAGGTGTTGTTCAGTCAATTGATTAAAGGTTCTGCAGGGTATCGAGCAGCACCTTCACCTTGGTGATCGACTCCGCATACTCGGCCTGCCACTGCGAGTCCGCGACGATCCCGCCGCCACCCCAGCAACACACCTGCCCGTCCTTGACCAGCAAACTGCGAATGGCGATGGAACTGTCCATCTCGCCGCGCACGTCCAGATACAACAGCGAGCCGCAATACAGGCCCCGTCGGGTCGGTTCCAGTTCGTCAATGATCTGCATCGCGCGGATTTTCGGTGCGCCGGTAATCGAGCCTCCGGGGAAGCTGCCGGCAATCAGGTCCAGGGCGTCGCGGTCTGCGGCCAGTTCACCCGTGACGCTGCTCACCAGATGGTGCACGTTGGGGTAGCTTTCCAGGCTGAACAGCTCCGGCACCCGCACCGAACCAATGCGGCAGGTGCGGCCGAGGTCGTTGCGCAGCAGGTCGACGATCATCAGGTTTTCGGCGCGATCCTTGGGGCTGGCCAGCAGTTCAGCGGCGTTGGCTGCGTCTTCAGCTGCGGTCTGGCCCCGGGGCCTCGTGCCTTTGATCGGGCGGGTTTCGACCAGGCCCTGGCTGACTTTGACGAAACGCTCGGGTGAAAGGCTCAGCACCGCGCCGCCATCAGGCAGGCTCTGGAAACCGGAAAACGGCGTCGGGCAGGCCGCTCGCAGGGCGCAATAGGCCGCCCAGGGATCGCCCTGGCACTCGGCGCGGAAACGCTGGGCGAAGTTGACCTGGTAGCAATCACCGGCCTGGATGTACTGCTGGATGCGCTCAAGCGCCTGGCGATACTCGTCGGCGCTCAGGTCGGGGCTCATCGGCGCGGTCAGCCGGAACGGCTCGATTTCATCGCTGGTTGCTCCACTGAACAGTTCGATCAGGCGCTGGCGTTCGCTATCGGCCAGGGTCGGGTGAAATACCAATTGGCTGGTGGCCAGCTGGTGGTCGCTGATCAGGGCCCAGGCATACAGTCCGAAGCGAGCGTCCGGCAGATGCAAATCGTCCCTGGCCACGCTTGGCAGTTGCTCCAGATGACGGCCGAAGTCATAGCTCAGATACCCGATCAGCCCGCCGGCGAAAGGCAGGTCGAGCGGTACCGAGGCTTCACCCAGGCGCGTCAGGTTGTCCCGCAGGCGTTGCAGGAAATCGCTGCCACTTTCGTCAGGCAGCACCGCCAGTTGCTCCAGCGGCCAGGCGCTGAGCAGGTCATGGCGACCTCGGTCGGCGGTCGGCCGGCCGCTGTCGAGCAGCACGGCGCCCGGGGCATGGCGAATGATCGCGAAATAATCGGCAGGATTGGCGCGATAGGGCAGCGGGTGTACGGAACAGGTCAGCATGGACGGTCAGCCTTCAACCGGTGGAATATGCCCGAACATTTCCTGCACGAACGCCACGCGCTCCTCGACCGTCTCGGTCACGCCGCGGGCTTTCAAGTCTTCCAGTCGCGCCTCGACGGCATGGGTGCGCAGCGTCAGCCCGCAATCGTTGGCAATCTGGATGTTCAGGCCGGGCCGGGCATTGAGCTCGAGAATCAGCGGGCCTTTTTCCTGGTCGAGCACCATGTCCACGCCAATGTAGCCCAGCCCGCACAGCTCATAACAGCCGGCGGCGAGCTTCATGAAGCCGTCCCAGTAGGGCAGTTGCACGCCATCGACCGCATTGGTGGTGTCGGGATGCTTGGTGATGATGTTGTTCAGCCAGGTGCCGCGCAGCGTCAGGCCGGTGGCAAGGTCGACACCTACGCCGATGGCGCCCTGGTGCAGGTTGGCCTTGCCGCCGGACTGGCGAGTCGGCAGGCGCAGCATGGCCATGACCGGGTAGCCCATCAGCACGATGATGCGGATGTCCGGCACGCCCTCATAGCTGATGCTCTTGAAAATCTGGTCCGGGATCACTCGGTATTCGATCAGGGCGCGGTCGCGGTGACCGCCCAGGGAATACAGGCCAGTGAGGATGCTGGAGATATGGTGCTCGATCTCCTCATGGCTGATGATCTTCCCGGACACCGTGCGGTAGCGCCCCTCGAAGCGGTCAGCGATCACGATGATGCCGTCACCGCCAGCGCCCTGGGCCGGCTTGACCACGAAATCGGTGCGCCCGCCGATGATCTCGTCGAGCTTGTCGATTTCCTTCTCGGTGGAGATCACCCCGTACAGTTCCGGCACATGGATGCCGGCAGCGATCGCGCGCTCCTTGGTGATGATCTTGTCATCGACAATCGGGTACAGGCTGCGCTTGTTGTACTTGAGCACATAGTCCGCGTTGCGCCGATTGATGCCCATGATGCCCCGGGCTTCCAGGGCCTTCCAGGTCTTCCAGAAACCGAACATCAGGCGTCAGCCTTCTTCAGGAACGCCTTGAAGCGCACCAGCTCGGTCAGGCGGTAGCCGCGATAGCGACCCATGGCCAGCATGAAGCCCACCAGGATCAGCAGGATCGCCGGGAACGTGAACACGAAGTACACCAGTTCCGGCACGCTCATGATCAGGTGCGCCAGGGAGGCGGCGAACAGTGTGCCGACCGCCACTTTCATGGCATGGCCACCCCCGCGCTCTTCCCAGGTGATCGACAGACGTTCGATGGTCATGGTCAGAATCACCATCGGGAACAGCGCAACCGACAGCCCGCGTTCCAGGCCGAGCTTGTGGCTGAACAGGCTGATCGCCGCAATCAGCACCACCACGAACGTCAGCACCACTGACAGCCTCGGCAACATCTGCAGCTTCAGGTGCTCGAGGTAGGAACGCAGTGACAGCCCAAGCGCAGTGATGATGGTGAACAGCACGATGCCGAAGCCCAGCTGGGTTTCCCGGAAGGCCAGGGCGATCAGTACCGGAGTAAAGGTCCCGAGGGTCTGGAGGCCGATCAGGTTGCGCAGGATCAGGATCACCAGCACGCCGATCGGGATCATCACCATGATCATGAAGGTCTGCTGGGTCTGCAGCGGCAGGCCATACAGCGAATATTCGAGGAAGTTGGCGTCGGTGTTTTCATCCGTCAGCTTGGCCAGGCGAATGGCGTTCATTTCGCTGTTGTTCAGGCTGAAGGTCACGTTGGCTTTTTTGCCACCCTCGACGGTGATCAGGTTTTCATCGCCGGTCCACCACAGCAGGCGGTCGGTCGGCAGGCCCTGCTCGCCGGTTTCCGGGTTGAAGTACAGCCAGTCGGTGCCGTTGAAGCTGCGCAGCCACAGTTCGGGCACTTGCGGCTGGTCGGCCACCAGGCGGATGGTGTGGACTTTCTCGATCGGCACGTGGGCGATCGACAGCAGCAGCTCGACGATCCGCGCCTTATGCACGGTGGACGGATCACCGCCCAGCAGCAGCTTCACGTTGTCGTCGTTGAGGTTGTTGACCCGCTTGATGGCCTCGCCAATAAAGGTTTCGACGTCGGCCGAATGCTGGCGGATCGGTGCGAGCAGGGCTTCGGCGGCGATTTTCTCCGGACCTTCGACCACGATGCTGTCGCGGAAGGTGGGGCCCTTGATCTTGGCCTTCTCGCCGGTGTAGCGCTTGGTCAGCACCAGGCGGTAGTACAGCGTCTGGTTGCCCTTTGCCCGTCGCGCAGACCAGGTGACCTTGCGGTTGCCGTCGACACGGTTGACCGCCACCCCATAGTTATTGGAAATGAAGCTTTCGTTGAGGCTGACATAGTCGCGGCTCAACGGCGGCACGAACATCTGGATCTTGACCGGATCCTTGGCGCTGGCGACGAACTCGACCTTGGCGTCGATGTTCCACAAGTCGTCGGTAGCGTCTTCGGTCACGGGAATGCCGAGCACGAAAATCTGATAGGCCGTCACTGAAATGCCCAGCACCACCAGGATGGCGATCAGGATTCTCAGATGGAGTGTAAGAGCGCGCATTGGAATTACTCTGCGGTATGTGCGTCGGTGGCGCAGGCGGGTTTGCCAGCAGCGTATTTAAGACTTGGATCGACCAGCGCGTCGAAGCGTTTCAGTGCTTCGGAGCCGATCAGGAGCGGGAATTGGAAAGCGCTGCGGTCGGTTAGGTTCACTTCGATGCTGCGTAAAGCCGAACCCATGCAAATATCCAGCTCGATCACCGGACGAGCGGTGTACTTCTTGCCCGCATCGGGATCGTAGTCCCCGGCGCGTCGCTTGATCTTGCTGACGCGGGCCAGCGGCCGCTCGATCGGATGCGAGTGCGCAGTGTCGATGGCCAGGTAGAAGCGCACCCAGGATTCGCCATTGCGCTTGAAGCGCTTGATATCCCGGGCACTCAGCGAGGCGGTTTTCGCGCCTGTGTCGAGTTTGGCCGCGACTTCAAGGTCGATGCCATTGAGGGACGCATATTCGTTGAGGCCGTAAACGGTCTTTTCCCCCGCCGCGGCGACGCCGGGCAGGCAAAGGAGGTAGAGGAAGGTGAAAAAGGGCTTGAGTGTCATAAATCCTGGGGCGCAGCGGTCCGTGTATTGATTCAAGGCCCTGGCATCGCTGCGCAAGCTCCCTCGTATGCCAGCCATCAAGTGATGACAGGCCGTGCAGATGTCACAAACAAATGCGGGCGGCATTCTAGCACGGTGGTTTTATGGCGCCACCGCTGGCAGGGGGCTATACCCTCTAATGCCGAGCCGGTAGGTTTCATACGCTTATTAGACGATTGTCGACAATATCCATATTTCCTTTGACTGTACGTACCGTTTTCGCTAGTTTTCGCGGTATCAGCTTTCAAGGTGTCGACAATATGCTGGATCAACTCGATCCCCCGGTCATTGCCCAAGACGATTCGGAGACGTTGTCCGAGAACGTCTTCCGGCGCATTCAGGCGGCCATCGTCAAGGGCGAGATCGCTCCGGGCAGCAAGATCTCCGAACCGGAGCTGGCGCGCACTTATGGCATCAGCCGCGGGCCGCTGCGCGAGGCCATCCATCGCCTGGAAGGCCAGCGCCTGCTGGTGCGCGTACCGCATGTCGGGGCGCGCGTGGTATCGCTCAATCACGCCGAACTGCTGGAACTCTACGAAATTCGCGAGTCTCTGGAGGGCATGGCCTGCCGCCTGGCGGCCGAGCGCATGACCCTGGAAGAAATCGACGAACTGCGCCGGGTGCTCGAAACCCATGAGCGCGACGAGGCGTTCCAGGCCGGCATCGGTTATTACCAGCAGGAAGGCGACTTCGATTTCCATTACCGGATCATCCAGGGCAGCGGCAACCGCACCCTGACCCAGATGCTCTGCGGCGAGTTGTATCAACTGGTGCGCATGTACCGCATGAAGTTTTCCACCACGCCCAACCGCCCGCACCAGGCGTTCGCCGAACACCACCGAATTCTCGATGCCATCGCCGACCGTGACGGTGAACTGGCCGAGTTGTTGATGCGCCGCCATATCGGCGCCTCCAAACGCAATATCGCCCGTCACTACCAGGACGGCGCTAACCAGACAGCCACTGAACGAGGTGAGTCATGAGTTCCAACAAGAGCACTCCAGGCCAGCGTTTCCGCGATGCGGTCGCCAGCGAGCATCCGTTGCAAGTCGTTGGCGCGATCAACGCCAACCATGCATTGCTGGCCAAGCGCGCCGGTTTCAAGGCCATCTACCTGTCGGGTGGCGGGGTCGCGGCTGGCTCCCTCGGCGTGCCGGACCTGGGTATCACCAGCCTGGATGACGTGCTGACCGACGTACGGCGCATTACCGATGTCTGCGACCTGCCGCTGCTGGTGGACGTGGATACCGGGTTCGGTTCCTCGGCGTTCAACGTCGCGCGTACCGTCAAGTCGATGATCAAGTTTGGCGCGGCGGCGATTCATATCGAAGACCAGGTCGGCGCCAAGCGCTGCGGTCACCGCCCTAATAAAGAGATCGTGTCGCTGCAGGAGATGGTCGACCGCATCAAGGCGGCCGTCGATGCGCGTACCGATGACAGTTTCGTGATCATGGCCCGCACCGACGCCCTGGCAGTGGAAGGCCTGGAGTCTGCCCTGGATCGCGCCGCCGCGTGCATCGAGGCCGGCGCCGACATGATTTTCCCGGAAGCCATCACCGAACTGGATATGTACAAGCTGTTCGCCAACCGCGTGAAAGCGCCGATCCTGGCCAACATCACCGAGTTCGGCGCGACCCCGCTGTACACCACCGAGCAGTTGGCGGGTGCCGACGTGTCCCTGGCGCTGTACCCGCTGTCAGCCTTCCGGGCCATGAACAAGGCGGCGGAAAACGTCTACACCGCGATCCGTCGCGACGGCACTCAGCAAAACGTCATCGACACCATGCAGACTCGCATGGAGCTTTACGATCGCATCGATTACCACACGTTCGAGCAGAAGCTTGATGCGTTGTTTGCCGCCAAGAAATGACCGGTAAAGATCGCAGCCTCGTTTCACTCGACAGCTCCTACGGGGTGCGTCGAACGCGGTCCTGTAGGAGCTGCCGAAGGCTGCGATCTTTTCAGCATCACCAGAAATTGCAGATTCCCTAACAAATTCAAAATTGGAGACAGCAATGGCCGAAGCAAAAGTACTCAGTGGCGCCGGGCTCCGTGGTCAGGTTGCCGGGCAAACCGCACTGTCCACCGTGGGCCAGTCGGGCGCAGGCCTGACCTATCGCGGCTACGATGTTCGCGAACTGGCGGCAGACGCACAATTTGAAGAAGTGGCGTACCTGCTGCTGTACGGCGAACTGCCGACCCAGGCACAACTCGCCGCTTACCAGGACAAACTCGGCAAGCTGCGCGACCTGCCGCAAGCGCTCAAGGAAGTCCTGGAACGCATTCCGGCCGACGCCCACCCGATGGATGTGATGCGCACCGGCTGTTCGTTCCTGGGCAACCTGGAACCGGAGAAAGACTTCTCCGAGCAGCATGACAAGACCGACCGCCTTTTGGCCGCTTTCCCGGCGATCATGTGCTACTGGTACCGCTACAGCCACGACGGCAAGCGCATCAACTGCGTGAGCGACGAACCATCCATCGGTGGTCACTTCCTGCACCTGCTGCACAGCAAGAAACCAAGCGAGCTGCACGTCAAGGTGATGAACGTTTCGCTGATCCTCTACGCGGAACATGAGTTCAACGCCTCGACCTTCACCGCACGGGTGTGTGCCTCGACCCTGTCCGACCTCTACTCGTGCATCACCGCGGCCATCGGCTCGCTGCGTGGACCATTGCACGGTGGCGCCAACGAAGCGGCGATGGAAATGATCGAGCGTTTCTCGTCCCCGGAAGAGGCGATCAAGGGCACCCTCGGCATGCTCGAGCGCAAGGACAAGATCATGGGCTTCGGCCACGCGATCTATAAGGACAACGATCCGCGCAACGAGGTGATCAAGGGCTGGTCGAAAAAGCTCGCCGAAGAAGTCGGCGACACTGTGTTGTTCCCGGTGTCCGAGGCGATCGACAAGACCATGTGGGAGCAGAAAAAACTGTTTCCCAACGCCGACTTCTACCATGCGTCGACGTACCACTTCATGGGCATCCCGACCAAGTTGTTCACCCCAATCTTCGTCTGCTCGCGCCTGACCGGCTGGGCGGCGCACGTATTCGAACAACGCGCCAACAACCGCATCATCCGCCCGAGCGCCGAGTACACCGGCGTCGAACAGCGCAAGTTCGTGCCAATCGAACAACGCTGAATGGTGGGGGCTCCCGCGCTGGTTGCTGAATGAACCGGGAACCCTTGTAGGAGCTGCCGCAGGCTGCGATCTTTTGATCTTGATTCTCTGGCGATTCAAAAATTGCCGAAGATCAAAAGATCGCAGCCTGCGGCAGCTCCTACAGGGGATCGGAGTCCATTCAGCATTAATGTCCGGCCCCACCCTTTGCATCTACCGTGACCGAGTCCTGACGATGAACACTGAATTTCGCAAACCGCTGCCCGGCAGCCATCTGGATTACTTCGACGTCCGCGCGGCTGTCGAAGCCATCCAGCCGGGTGCCTACGACACCCTGCCATACACCTCCCGCGTCCTTGCGGAAAACCTGGTGCGTCGCTGCGACCCGGCCACGCTCACCGAATCCCTCAAGCAATTCATCGAGCGCAAACGCGACCTCGATTTTCCATGGTTCCCGGCGCGCGTGGTCTGCCACGACATCCTCGGCCAGACCGCGCTGGTCGACCTCGCCGGCCTGCGCGACGCCATCGCGTTACAAGGCGGCGACCCGGCGCAAGTCAACCCGGTAGTGCCCACCCAGCTGATCGTCGACCACTCCCTGGCCGTCGAGCGCGGCGGGTTTGATCCGGAAGCGTTCGAGAAGAACCGCGCCATCGAAGACCGCCGCAACGAAGACCGTTTCCACTTCATCAACTGGACCAAAAAAGCCTTCAAAAACGTTGATGTGATCCCGCCAGGCAACGGCATCATGCACCAGATCAACCTGGAGAAAATGTCTCCGGTGATTCAGGTGCGCGACGGCGTGGCATTCCCCGACACCTGCGTCGGCACCGACAGCCACACCCCGCATGTCGATGCGCTGGGCGTGATCGCCATTGGCGTGGGTGGCCTGGAAGCGGAAAGCGTGATGCTTGGACGCGCGTCGTGGATGCGTCTGCCGGAAAGCGTTGGCGTTGAACTGACCGGCAAGCTGCAACCGGGCATCACCGCCACCGACATGGTGCTGGCGCTGACCGAGTTCCTGCGTCAGCAAAAAGTCGTCGGCGCATGGCTGGAGTTCTTCGGTGAAGGCGCGTCCAGGCTGACCCTCGGCGACCGCGCCACCATTTCCAACATGGCCCCGGAGTACGGCGCCACGGCTGCGATGTTCTACATCGACCAGCAAACCATCGACTACCTCAAACTCACCGGCCGTGAAGACGAGCAGGTGCAGCTGGTGGAGAACTACGCCAAGACTACCGGCCTGTGGGCTGACAGCTTGAAGCATGCGCAATACGAACGTGGGTTGACCTTCGACCTGTCTTCGGTGGTGCGCAACATGGCCGGCCCGAGCAACCCGCACGCCCGTGTCGCGGTGTCAGACCTGGCCGCCAAAGGCATCTCCGGTCAGTGGGACGATGTTCCAGGCCAGATGCCCGACGGCGCCGTGATCATCGCCGCCATCACCAGCTGCACCAACACCAGCAACCCGCGTAACGTGATCGCCGCCGGCCTGCTGGCGCGCAATGCCAACAAGCTGGGGTTGACCCGCAAGCCATGGGTCAAGTCGTCCCTGGCGCCGGGCTCGAAAACTGTCGCGCTTTACCTCGATGAAGCCGGCCTGACCGACGAACTCGAGCAACTGGGCTTCGGCGTCGTGGCCTTTGCCTGCACCACCTGCAACGGCATGTCTGGCGCACTGGATCCGGTGATCCAGCAGGAAATTATCGACCGCGACCTGTACGCCACCGCCGTGCTGTCGGGTAACCGCAACTTCGACGGGCGGATTCACCCGTACGCCAGGAATGCGTTCCTCGCGTCCCCGCCACTGGTGGTCGCCTACGCCATCGCCGGCACCATCCGTTTCGACATCGAGAAAGACGTGTTGGGCCTGGACGCAGACGGCAAGGAAATTCGCCTGAAGGACATCTGGCCAAGCGACGAAGAGATCGACGCAGTGGTCAAGGCATCGGTCAAACCCGAGCAGTTCCGCCAGGTCTACATCCCGATGTTCGCCATCCACGAAGACACCGGCCCGAAAGTCACGCCGCTGTACGACTGGCGCGAGATGAGCACCTACATCCGCCGTCCGCCCTACTGGGAAGGCGCGCTGGCCGGTGCCCGTCCGCTCAAGGGCATGCGTCCGCTGGCAGTGCTGCCGGACAACATCACCACCGATCACCTGTCGCCGTCGAACGCGATCATGCTCGACAGCGCCGCCGGTGAATACCTGGCGAAAATGGGCCTGCCGGAAGAGGACTTCAACTCTTACGCGACTCATCGCGGCGACCACTTGACCGCGCAACGCGCGACCTTTGCCAACCCGAAACTGTTCAACGAAATGGTCCGGGAAAACGGCAAGGTCAAGCAGGGTTCGCTGGCGCGCGTCGAGCCGGAAGGGCAGGTGATGCGTATGTGGGAAGCGATCGAAACCTACATGGAACGCAAGCAGCCGCTGATCATCATCGCCGGCGCCGACTATGGCCAGGGTTCTTCCCGGGACTGGGCGGCGAAAGGCGTGCGCCTGGCCGGAGTGGAAGCGATTGCCGCCGAAGGTTTCGAACGCATCCACCGCACCAACCTGGTGGGCATGGGCGTGTTGCCGCTGGAGTTCAAGCCAGGCACCGACCGCCATACCCTGGCCATCGACGGCAGCGAAACCTACGACGTGATTGGCGAGCGTACGCCGCGTGCCGAATTGACGCTGGTGATCCATCGCAAGAACGGCGAGCGCGTCGATGTGCCGGTGACCTGCCGCCTCGATACCGCTGAAGAAGTGTCGATCTACGAGGCGGGTGGCGTGCTGCAACGTTTCGCCCAGGACTTCCTCGAAGAGTCGGCGGTGGCCGTTTAACAACTCGATATGCCGCGACGGGACTTCAGGTTCCGTCGCGTCTTTTAAGGAGCACCATGCCTCACGCAACCCCGTTCGCACCGCAGATCAAAATCCCCGCCACCTACATGCGTGGCGGCACCAGCAAGGGGGTGTTCTTCAGCCTCAAAGACCTGCCCGAAGCGGCACAGGTTCCAGGCCCGGCGCGCGATGCCTTGCTGCTACGGGTGATCGGCAGCCCCGACCCTTACGACAAGCAAATCGACGGCATGGGCGGCGCCACCTCCAGCACCAGCAAAACCGTAATCCTGTCGAAAAGCACCAAGGCCGACCACGACGTCGATTACCTGTTCGGCCAAGTGTCTATCGACAAGCCTTTTGTCGACTGGAGCGGCAACTGCGGCAACCTGTCGGCGGCGGTCGGTTCTTTTGCCATCAGCAATGGCCTGGTGGACGCCAGCCGCGTCCCGCAAAACGGCGTGGCCGTGGTTCGCGTGTGGCAGGCCAACATCGGCAAGACCATCATCGCCCACGTGCCGATCACCCACGGCGAGGTGCAGGAAACTGGCGATTTTGAACTCGATGGCGTGACCTTTCCCGCGGCCGAAGTCCAGGTCGAATTTCTCGACCCGGCTGCGGAAGAAGAGGGTGGCGGTGGTTCGATGTTCCCCACCGGCAACCTCGTGGATGACCTGGAAGTACCGGGCGTGGGGACCTTCAAGGCGACCATGATCAACGCTGGCATCCCGACCATCTTCGTCAACGCGCAAGACATCGGTTACACCGGCACCGAACTGCAGGGTGCGATCAACGGCGACCCCAAAGCGCTGGCGATGTTCGAGACCATTCGCGCTTACGGCGCCCTGCGCATGGGCCTGATCAAGAACCTCGACGAAGCGGCCACGCGTCAGCACACACCGAAAGTGGCCTTCGTAGCTGCGCCTGCGGACTACGTAGCGTCCAGCGGCAAGGCGATCAAGACGGGGGATGTCGACCTGCTGGTGCGCGCGCTGTCCATGGGCAAGTTGCACCACGCAATGATGGGCACGGCAGCAGTGGCCATTGGTACGGCGGCAGCGATTTCCGGCACGTTGGTCAACCTCGCCGCCGGCGGTACCGAACGCAATGCGGTGCGCTTCGGCCATCCATCCGGCACCCTGCGCGTAGGCGCCGAGGCGAGCCTGGTTGACGGCGAGTGGACCGTGAAAAAAGCCATCATGAGCCGCAGTGCGCGGGTGCTGATGGAAGGCTTCGTGCGCGTACCGGGTGATTCCTTCTAACCCGGCACGGCAGCCCCTGTAGGAGCTGCCGAAGGCTGCGATCTTTTGATCCTGGTTTTTACGATCAAGATCAAAAGATCGTCCGAACGCGGCCCGAGCCTTCGGCAGCTCCTACAGTGGGAAAGCATTTCAATAATAAAATTTGATTGCCCTGAACCGAGGTCCCATCAACGAACCACTTCAAGAGTGAATCGAACATGAGCACCAACGTCGACCAGAACAACCGCCCCGACTACGACTCCGTCCTGCAGGACATCGCCGACTACGTCCTCACCTTCAAGGTTGAATCTGCCGAAGCCCTGGACACTGCCCGCAACTGCCTGATCGACACCCTCGGCTGCGGCCTGCTGGCCCTGCGCTTCCCCGAATGCACCAAACACCTGGGGCCGATCGTCGAAGGCACGGTGGTGCCTTTTGGCGCCCGGGTGCCGGGCACCAGCTACCGCCTCGACCCGGTGAAGGCCGCCTGGGATATCGGTTGCATCGTGCGCTGGCTCGATTACAACGACACCTGGCTCGCCGCAGAGTGGGGTCACCCGTCGGATAACCTCGGCGCTATTCTCGCGGTAGCCGACCACCTGTCGCAAAAACGCCTGGCCAATGGCGAAGCGCCGCTGACCCTGCGCGCAGTGCTTGAAGCCATGATCATGGCCCACGAAATCCAGGGCGTGATTGCCCTGGAAAACTCCTTCAACCGAGTGGGTCTGGACCACGTCATCCTGGTCAAAGTCGCCTCGACCGCCGTCACCGCCAAACTCATGGGCGCCAATCGCGAGCAACTGCTGTCAGCCTTGTCCCATGCCTTTGCCGACGGCCAGGCCCTGCGCACCTACCGACATGCACCGAATGCCGGCTCGCGAAAGTCCTGGGGAGCAGGCGATGCCACCAGTCGCGGGGTACGCCTGGCGGACATCGCCATGCGCGGGGAAATGGGCATTCCCGGGGTGCTGACGGCCCGGCAGTGGGGGTTCTACGACGTCTTGTTCAGCCACACCAACAACGATCTGGCGCTCAAGCCGCAAGACAAGCGCGCGTTCAGTTTCTCCCGCGCATACGGCTCCTACGTGATGGAAAACGTGCTGTTCAAGATCAGCTTTCCCGCGGAGTTCCACGCACAAACCGCCTGTGAAGCGGCCGTGACCCTGTACCCACAGGTACGCAACCGCCTGCATGAAATCGACCGGATCGTCATCACCACCCACGAGTCGGCGATCCGCATCATTTCCAAGGTCGGCCCGCTGGCCAACGCGGCGGATCGCGATCATTGCATCCAGTACATGACGGCCGTGCCACTGGCGTTCGGCAACCTGGTGGCCGAGCACTACGAGGATGCCTTCCACGCTGCGCACCCGATCATCGATGTGCTGCGCGAGAAAATGGTCATCGTCGAAAGCCCGGTTTACACCCGTGAATACCTGGAAGCCGACAAGCGCTCGATCGCCAATGCGGTGCAGGTGTTTTTCAAGGACGGGACCAGTACCGAGAACGTAGCGGTGGAGTACCCGATCGGCCATCGCAGGCGTCGTGCCGAAGGCATACCATTGCTGGAGGACAAGTTCAGGACGAACCTGCTGACACGATTCACCCGCCAGCGTAGCGCTGAGATCTTCGAGCTGTGCAAGGATCAGGCTCGGCTTGAGGCGACACCGGTGAACAGGTTTATGGATTTGTTTGTTATCTGAGGGACCGCGTTATCGTTCAATCGCCAGCAGGCTGGCTCCCACAGTTGATTTGTGTGCACCGCAGGTTCCCTGTGGGAGCCAGCCTGCTGGCGATGAGGCCGGAACAGGCAATGGAGAATTACTTGAACCGCTAGCAGGCTAACTCC